>CAZNAX010000008.1:1794-44901 GCA_964570965.1 uncultured Desulfatibacillum sp. | reverse complement strand
CGACGCCGCAGTGGTTCATCTCCATGGACAAGACCGGGCTGCGGCGCAAATCCCTGGAAGCCATCGACCGCGTGCAGTGGATCCCCGGCTGGGGCCGCGAGCGCATCTACGGCATGATCGAAAACCGGCCGGACTGGTGCGTATCCCGCCAGCGCGCCTGGGGCGTGCCGATCACCGTCTGTTATTGCGCCCAGTGCGAAGCGCTGCTCCTGAACGAGGAGATTATCGACCGGGTCGTGCGCATGTTCCGCGAGCACGGGGCCGATGTCTGGTTCGAACGCGACATGGCGCAGATCCTGCCTCCCGATGCACGCTGCCCCCGTTGCGGTCACGACCGCTTCATCAAGGAAACCGATATCCTGGATGTATGGTTCGACTCCGGTGTCAGCCATGCCGCGGTGCTCGAGGTCCGCCCGGACCTGCGCTGGCCCGCGGACCTTTATCTGGAGGGCAGCGACCAGCACCGCGGCTGGTTTCACAGCTCGCTGCTGACCTCAGTCGGCACGCGCGGCCGCGCCCCGTATAATGCCGTACTGACGCACGGATTCGTGGTGGACGCCGAAGGCCGCAAGATGTCCAAGTCGCTCGGCAACGTGATCGCACCCAAGGAGGTGATCGACCGGTACGGAGCCGAGATCCTGCGCTTGTGGGTGTCGGCTTCCGACTACCGCGAGGACATTCGCATTTCGGACACCATCTTGAATCAATTGAGCGACGCCTATCGCCGCATCCGCAACACCCACCGTTTCATGCTGGGCAATCTCTACGACTTTGTCCCTGAAACGGACGGAGTGGCGGCCGCGCAGATGGCCGAAATCGACCGCTTCATCCTCCACCGCTTGCAACTGCTGGTGGAAAAGGCCCGCCGGGCCTATGATCTCTACGAGTATCACACCATCTTCCACGCACTGCACAACTTCTGCGCCGTCGACCTCTCGGCGCTTTACCTCGATATCCTGAAGGACCGCCTTTACACGTCGCCGGCCAAATCCATGGAGCGGCGCAGCGCCCAGAGCGTGCTCTACACCCTGGCGGACACGCTCTGCCGTCTGATGGCGCCGATCCTGCCGTTCACGGCCGAGGAGATCTGGCAGCATATGCCAGCGGCGCCGAACCGAGCGCCGAGCGTACACCTGGCGCAGCTGCCCGCTCCGCAGCGTGAGCATGGGGATGCGGAGTTGGCCGAACGCTGGGAGCAGCTGCTGGGGGTGCGCAGCGAGGTGACCAAGGCGCTGGAAGCCGCTCGCACCCAGAAACTGATCGGCCACGCGCTGGATGCGGCGGTGACGCTCTCGGTAAACGGCGATCTTTACGACCGGCTGGCGCGCTGCGCCGCCGATCTGAGATCCATTTTTATCGTTTCCGCGGCCGACCTGGTGCGGGAGGCGCCATTGGAGGGCGCATTCGAAAGCACCGAGATCGAGGGGCTGCGGGTTCGGGTGCAGCCGGCGGTGGGCGAGAAATGCCATCGCTGCTGGATCCACGAAATATCGGTGGGGCAGAACCCGCAGCATCCGACGATCTGCACGCGCTGCACGAATGCACTGGCTGCGTGACACGATGGCCTCCCCCAAAATGGCATTGCTAGCCAGTGTGGCCGGAGCCGTGCTGATCCTCGACCAGGCCTCGAAGGCGCTGGTTCTGGCGTATCTGCCCCTGGGCGGCAGCCTCCCGGTCATACCGGGCTTTTTCGACCTCACCCATGTTCACAACCCGGGCGGCGCGTTCGGTTTTCTGTCCGGCATGAGCGCGGACATCCGCGGCCTGCTGTTCGTGGCGGTGTCCCTGCTGGCGGCCGGTCTGATCCTGTATTTTTACTGGCAGACGCCGGTCGACCAGCGCGTTTTGGCCGTCGGCATCTCGCTTCTTTTCGGGGGCGCGATCGGCAACCTGGTGGATCGAATCCGCTTCGGCATCGTCGTGGACTTTCTGGATCTCTATGCAGGCGACCTGCACTGGCCCGCCTTCAATGTAGCCGACAGCGCCATTACCGTCGGCGTGGTTATTTTTGCATATCATATTCTGTTCCGCAAGATCCGGCTGGACTCCTAAAAACGCCGGAGACAGGCACCGATCCCATTTTGCCGGCCATGGGCGAAATCAGCTACCCGGACCTCAAAGCCTATCTGAAGCAGCTCGATACCCCGTCCGAGCGCCGTCCGGTTCCCGTCTATCTCATTCATGGCGAGGAGCTTCTCGTCCGGACGGCCTTCGAGGAAATCCTGCAGCGCCTATTGCCGGGCGCCCCGGGAAGCCTGAATTACGAACCGATGGACGGTGCCGCCACCTCGATCGGCGATGTTGTGGCCTGCGTCAACACTTACTCACTGCTGGGCGGCACCAAGGTGGTGGCCCTCAAGGACGCACGCCTGTTCCACGCCAAAGACAACGCTGCCAAGCTGCTCGACAGCGCCCGCAGCGCCCGGATTGACGGCGATCTGCCGCGGGCGGCGAAGCATTTTCTGGCCGCACTGGCGCAGATGAATAGTTCGCTCGACGACCTGCGCGCATCGGATCGGTCGACTCGGTTGCCCGACGGGTATGATGCCGGCGAAGACGACGCCTGGGTCGACGCCATCCTCGATCATTGCGCCAGCGCTCAGCTGGCCGTCCCGCCGGCGGAGGACGGTGCCGGCATCCTCGAAAGAGCCATCGCGAACGGATTCCCGCACGGCCATCATCTCATCCTCACCACCGATGGGATCGACCGGCGCCGCACCCTCTATAAACTCATCAGCGAGAAGGGGGTCGTTCTCGATTGCGCGGTGCCGAAGGGCGATCGCCGGGCCGACAAGGAGGCCCAGGAGGCCGTTCTCGCCGACCATATGAAATCCGCCCTGGAACCGACCCGTAAGAGCATGAACCGCGAGGCGTTTCTGGCACTGTGCGAGATGACCGGCTTCGATCTCGGCACGTTTTCGAACAATCTCCAAATCTTGATCGATTATGCCGGCCCGTGTCCGGAGCTCACGGCCGAGGACGTAGCGGCGGCCCTCACGCGGACCAAGAAGGATCCGTTGTACGAGCTGACCAATGCCGTGACGGACCGCAACTGGGAGCGCTCCCTGTTTTTCCTGGACGCGCTGCTGGCCGGCGAGATCCATGGCCTGCAGGCCCTGGCGGCCGTCACGAATCAGATTCGCAAGCTGCTGGTGGCCAAGGATTTCACCGCAAGCGCGGCCGGCGCAGCCTGGCATCCAGCGTGCACCTACCCGCAGTTCCAGAAAATCGTCATGCCGGCGGTCGTCGCGTTCGACCGCGAGCTGATCGAGCGCATCGATGCTTGGGAGGCGGCCTTGGCGGACGAATCGGCGGAAGGCAAGAAGAAAAAAAAATCGGCCAAAGCAGGGACCGACTTGCAGCTCGCCCGCACCCCGGGCAACCCCTTTCCGGTCTACCAGACGCTTAAGAAAGCCGATCGTTTCAGCCGCGCCGAGTTGCTGCATGCGCTGGAAGCGGCCAGTGCGGCCGACCTCAAGCTCAAGTCGTCGGTTCTGCATCCGCGGCTGATCCTGGAACGGCTCGTGTGGCAGATATGCTCGCCGAAGTCCTGAAAGCAGGTCAGATCATGGGTTTCATCCGACAGCAGGAAGAAAAACTGGCCGTGCGGTTTTTGCGCTGGCAGTACGAAAAACAGAAGACGCCGACCCCTGCGGAAAGCGACTTGAAGCGCCTGGCAGCCCGCATTGTTGATGACGCCCACCGCATCGGACGCGAACGCGGCGGCAACCTTCTCGACATCATGAAAGAACTGGTGCAGGAGTTTTTCAAAAAGAAATAAGAAGAGAGGAGAACATCCCATGGCGGATAACTGGGACAAGCAGCTGGCCTGCGCCACTCAGTGCCGTCGCTGCGACCGCAAGCTGGAGCGCATGGATCAGCGCATTCTTTCGGTCTACGATCACGCGCCCATCTGCATGGCTTGCAAACGCGACGAAGAAAAACGCCCGGACTACGAGCAGGTATCCAAAGAGGCGATCGGCCAGTGTCTGATCGACACGGAGCTGGCCTACGGGGATCCCGGCGGGTACTGTTTCTATCACTTTTACCCGTTCACCTGCTGAGGACCGGCCCGGTACGCCGCGCGCGGTGATGATTGCGCCGCAGATGGAACCGGCTGAACCGTGAGCCGATGCCCGGCGCAGGAGCATGCCGGCTGCAGACGGCCGAAACCACCCGTTCTAGAAGTTCCACTGCACCGGGTTGTCGTCCAGACCGTCGGTGACCGTGCGGCCGATGGCGTCCAGTTCGGCCAGATCGGCAGCGGACAGGGCCAGCGTTGCGCCGCGGGCGTTTTCAGATGCCTGCTCGGCGTTGCGCGCGCCGGCGATCGCGCAGACCCCGGGATGGCTGATCACCCAGGCCAGGGCCAGCTGCCCCAGCGTAACGCGGTGGCGCGCGGCGATCGGCTTCAGCCGCTCCACGGCCTCCTGAACCCGGGGATAGATGTCCGGCTGAAAAAGCCGGTGCCCCTTGCGGTGGTCGTCCTTCGCGAAGACCGGCTGGGGGCCGAAGCGGCCGGCCAGGATGCCCTGGGCCATGGGCGAATAGCCCAGCACCGTGATGCTGTTCGCGGCGCAGTAGGGCAAGGCGTCTTTCTCCACCTGCCGCCAGAAAAGAGAGTACGGCGGCTGCAGGCTGTCGATGACCCCGAAGCGGGCGGCCGCTTCGACCTGTGCGCGCGAAAAATTCGAGACGCCGATGGCCCTGATCTTGCCCTGGGACTTGAGGTCGTTCAGCGCCCGCAGGGTCTCCTCGATCGGCACGGGGCGGCTGCCCCACGAGCCCGAGGGCCAATGGATCTGATACAGATCGATGGAGTCGGTTTTGAGGTTCTTCAGGGAGCGATGGCACGCGGCGATGACCTGGTCGTATTGGAGGTGATTGGAAAAAACCTTGGTCATGTAAACCACTTTAGAACGAATGTCGGCGGTCGCCGCCGCCAGCATGCGTTCGGAATGCCCCCTGCCGTACATCTCGGCCGTATCGAACGCGTTGATGCCGGCGTCGAATGCGGCGCGAACGGCCCGGCGGGTCTCCTGGTCGTCGATCCCCGCCCACATTTCTTTCCCGGCCTGCCACATGCCCATCACGATCGAAGAGATGCGTATCCCTGATTGCCCCAACGGACGTGTCGTTTCCATTCAAAGCTCCTTTGGCGGTTAATCGGTTCGAAAGGACAGGTTACATTAGCCACCCTAGAGTGAAAACTCAAGGGCCGCGCGTCCGCCGCGTCCGGCTGATTGACAGGGGCCTCGCCGAGCCCTATATCTGAACATGGAGTTCAGCGCCCCGACAAGGACGATCACACCGTGTACCTCGCACGCAAGCAAATCGACGGAAAAACCCATTACACCATCCGGGAGTCCTACCGAAAGGCGGGTGCCTATCTTAGCCGCGATCTCTTCGAGCTGGGGGCCGAACCGGCGCAGTTTATTGTCTATCCGGGCGGCAATGCGTTCTACATCGACGCGGTCGTGGAGGATGGGATTCGGTCGCTCGGGTCGGAACCGGCACCCGAGGACATGGAGAACCTCTTCTGGCCTTTCCTGAATCCCGACATCCGCCGGAAGCTCGAGCCATTCCGCCGCCAGGAGTGCCAGTCGCGCAGCCGCCGCAGCCCGGTGGCAGCAACCGATAGCTGCGACGCGCACATCTTCGACAAGCGCCGCATCCACTTCCTCAAGACGGGTCAGACCGACCCCCGCGCCCTGGGCCGCGTCCCCGCAACGCTGCTCCGCCGGTTTCGAAACAAGTCCCGCGACGAAATCGAACAGGACTTCATCGAGATGGAGTCGATTCTGCGGCCGCGCGACTACAAGACCTACACCTACGCGATCTTCAACCTGCAGCAGTTCTTCCATCAGCGCTTCGCCAGCAGGCATCCGGAGTTTCTCGATGTGGAAGAAGTCGACGGCTGTTTCATCGAAGAAGTCTGCCGGCTGCAGCGCGACAAAGTCTTCTGGGCCGGCATGGAATCCGGCAACCGCTTGAGCGACTATCTGGTGCGCTACGCCGTCATGTACTTCGACCACGATTATGCCGCGCGGTCGCTGGCGGAAGAATACCTCCGGGATTTCATCAACCGGCACCGGCACTATCGGCCGCCGCCGTCGGTAGCCGTCCGCATGGAGGAGATGGCCGCCATTTTCGGAAAGAGCCGTGACGTACTCAAGAAGATGAACCGGCGCGACCTCTGGCGCCTTTACCGCCGCAGAGCCCAGGAGCTGCATCCCGACAAGGGCGGCGACCATGAGCGCTTCGTTAAACTCAACGAGGCCTACCAGCGGCTGGTGCGCATTAAACACTAACGCTTACGGAGTTCCCGGCAATGACCCATAAAGATCTCCAGTTCGAACAGGGGCCGATCCGGCCGCCCAACGAAGCCCAGAGCCTCCTGCTGCGCTTCACCCGCAACTGCCCCTGGAATCAATGCGAATTCTGCCCGGTTTACAAGGGTCGGAAATTTTCCCTGCGAAGCGTCGATGAAATCAAGAGCGACATCCGAACCGCCCGCGTTATCGCCGATGAGATCACGGCCGTATCCTGGAAGCTCGGCTACGGCGGGAACGTGACCGATGCCGTCGTCAGCCAGATTTTCGGCGCCGGCTCGTATGCGAGCAGCTACCGCAGCGTGGCGGCCTGGATGTACTACGGAACCGGCGCCTGCTTCCTGCAGGACGCCGACAACCTGATCATGCGGACGGGCGACCTGGTGGAGGTGCTCGCGTTCCTGCGGCAGACCTTTCCTGAAGTCAAACGAGTCACCACCTACTCGCGTTCGCGCACGGTGACCAAGAAGTCGCTGGAGTCCTTGACGCGCATCCATGCATCGGGCCTGGATCGGGTGCACATCGGGCTTGAGACCGGCTACGACCCGCTGCTCAAGCTGGTGAAAAAAGGCGTGAGCGCTGCCCAGCACGTGGAGGCCGGCCGCAAGCTGGGGGAAGCCGGCATGCAGGTCTCCGAATACGTCATGCCCGGCCTGGGCGGCCGTGAGATGTGGCGGGAGCACGCCGTAGAGACGGCGCGGGTGCTCAACCGGATCAATCCCCATTTCATCCGCCTGCGCAGCCTGAGACTTCCCAGCCGAGTGCCGCTGCATGCCCGCTTGAAGGACGGCTCCTTCCACATGCTGACCGATGACGAGCTGGCCGAAGAAATCCGGGTTTTCATCGAGCATCTGGAGGGAATCACCAGCACCGTGACGAGCGACCACATCATGAACCTTCTGGAGGAAGTCAGCGGGAAGCTGCCCGAAGACAAACCGAGGATGTTGGAGGTAATCCGGGCCTACCAGGAGCTTCCGGACGCCGAGCGGCTGATCTACCGCGTCGGCCGGCGCGGCGGCGCCTTCCGCTCGACCCGCGACCTCGACCGCGACCCGGCCACCTGCCGCAAAATTAGGCAGATGATCGCCGAGGTGCAGCAGAAGGAGGGGGCGGATGCGGTCGAGCGCGTGATCGCCGACATGGTGGATCAATATATCTGACGAACCAACATCTTGCCGCCGGCAAAGCCGATGTCAGGGTGACTTTCGTTGCCAATTCCTGAACCGGATCTATGCCCCCTGCACCCCACGACCGAGCCTATCGCATGAGCATCTCACTTAAAAAGAAAGACCATGCCGATTCGACCCCCCGCAATCCTCCTATGCCTATCTCATCACCGCCATCTGTTTCAGTATCCAAGCCCTCGGGGTGGGAACCTATATTTCCTTCGGCATTTTCCTCAACGCGCTGATGGAGGAGCTCGGCTGGTCTAGAGCCGCCATCGCCGGGGCCTCATCACGGCCTTTTTCAGCATGGGAATTTTCGGCGTGATTATCGGTCGTTTGAACGACAGCTTCGGACCGCGCCGACTCATGTCGGTCGCGGCGCTGCTGTTGGGCCTGGGCTGCGTTTTGATGGGCCGGCTCACCACCCTCTGGGAGCTCTACCTCTACTACGGCATCATCTATTGGAAAGGGAAGCCTGCCATTCAATAAATTCGTAAACGGTACTTTGGCGTAAAAGGAGCGGGCGCCCAACATCAGGATCCTTGTGTGGACGGCGATGAGCGTGTAGGTCGGGCCGGTCAGCGGGAATCTTCAAACTAGGGTGGCCAGAAAACCGGCAGTAGCCACACGGACACCAAAATAATCACGACGGTCAACGGCACGCCGACCTTCACGTAGTCGGTGAACCGATAGCCGCCGGGACCCATGACAAGCAAATGAGCGGGGTGCGACAGCGGGCTCGCGAAGCTTGCTGAGGCCGCAATCGCCACTGTCATCATCAGCAAGTGCGGTGAAATCCCCAGCGTGCTGGCGGCGCTGAGTGCCACCGGCGCCATAAGTACCACCAAGGCCGCGGTAGGGATGATCTGCGTGGCGAGGACGGTGATCGTAAAGAGCGCCGCGACGACCCAGCGAGTGCCGAAATCGCCCACGGCGCCGATCAGGGCCGTTGCCCCCATCTGCGCAATCCCCGTATTTTCGATGGCCGCCCCCAGCGGCAGCATGCCGGCGATGAGGAACACGACCTTCCATTCAATCGCGCGATACGCCTCCTCCATGCTCAAACATCCAAAGAGCACCATGAGCGCTGCACCGGCCAGCCCGGCAACGGCGATCGGAACGAAGCCGAGGATGGCGCTCAGGAGCACGGTCACCATGATGGCCGCGGCGATAGACGCTTTTTCCAAGCGGGGCGCCCGCGCGGCGGCTTCATCCAGAACGAGGAAGTCGGGGTCTCGAGCCACCGCTTCCAGGTTGCTGCGCTGTCCGTAGACCAGCAGGGCATCCCCGAACTGCAGGGGGATATCCTGAAGCCCGCTGCGATAGGCGCGACCCTTTCTCCAGATGGCAAGCACGCTGACCCCATAGTGATCGCGAAAAAGAAGTTCGGCCAAGGTGCGGCCGGCCAGGGTGGTCCTCGGCGAGAGCAGCACCTCGGTGACGCCGATCTGTTGCGACTCCAGGTCCGCCGCCAGGCTGGACGTCGGCTCTTCGATTTCCAGTTTTTGAAGACCTTCGAGGACTTCAAGATCGGGCGGTGAACCCTGCAGCAAAAGCAGATCGCCGGCTTGCACCTTTTCCAACGGCGATGGCATGCACATGAGCTCTTCGCCGCGCACGATGCCTACGACGGTCAGTCCGAATCCATTTCCAAAACGACTTTCAACCAGGTCGTGACCGGTGAGCACGGATCCCTGGGGAACACGCACAGGCAATAGCTTCACAAGACCACCGGCCGTCGCTTTCACCTCATCTGCCTCTAAATAGCCCAAGTTCGTGACAAACCCCTGGCGGGCCGCTTCTTCCAATGCCTCCCGGTCTCCCTGCAACAGCAGCCGGTCGCCTTTCGAGATCTGGTGCCGCCGCAGGTCCTCAACCTTTTTCTCGCTCAACCCGTACACGGCCAAGACATGGACCTGATGTTTGCCTCGCAGGTCACTCTGGCTCAGCGTGATCCCCAGAAGCGGCGACTTTTCAGTAACACGCCCCTCGGCCACCGCCAGGCATCGATAAACTTGATCGTGCAGGAAGCTCAATGGCTCGATCTGGAGATGTTGGCTGCCGTGAACACGCCGGAGGTGGTCGGGATGCCCATGCACAATGAGTGTGTCTCCGGCCTGCAGGATCTCGGTCGGGCGGGGGGCGAGTGTCAGCCCGGTCCGGCGCTGGAGCGCCAACACGGTCAGGAAAAAGGCCGAGCCCAAGCGGCTTTCGGACAGCGTGCGGCCGCCCAAGGGAGAATCCGCCGGAATCCGAATGGTGAAAATATGGGCATCGAGCTGATAGGAGGCCGCCAGCAAAAGGCGTGCGTCGGCGTTAACCGCCGCATCCCGGCTGAGGAGCAGGTGGCGCCCACCCAGCACCACGAAGGCAATTCCGGCGGCGACGATGGCCGCGGTGATCGGCGTGAATTCGAAGATGCCGAAGGGGCGCAGCCCGGCAGCGCGGAGGGCGTCGGTCACCAGAATGTTGGGCGGGGTCGAGATGCCGGTGAACGGACCGCCGAGCAGGCAACCGAGGGCCAGCGGCATCAGCAGTCGGGAGGGCGGGCGGCCGCTGCGTCGCGCCAGCTCCATCGTCGCCGGCAGCAGGATGGCGGCGACGGTGACTGTGTTGATGAGAGCCGACAGCACGCTCGCCGCCACCATCAAGGCAGTCATGAGCAGGGCTTCGCTGCGCTGGGTGAACCGCTGCAGCGGCTGTCCGAGGCGATGGGCGATGCCGGTGCGCGTCAGACCCGCAGACAGGATGAACATGGCCCACACGGTGACCACGGCGGGGCTGCTGAAGCCGGACAACGCTTCTTGGGTCGAGACCAATCCGGTCAGTGCAAGGGCCGATAGTACCAGCAACCCCACTACATCTACGCCCAACCAGCCACCGACGAACAGAACAAACGCCGCGGCGATAATCGATAAGAGTAGAATCGCCTCGAAAGTCAAAATAACACTCTTTTCAGCAAAGTGCTTTTGCTTGGCAAGCCGACGCGACCGAGACTCGGGCGTCGGATAAAAAACAACCCCGCTCCGGGGAACGGGGTTGTGGATTCGATGGAACTCCAGTGGCCATCAACGGAGCTGATTCAAGAGTTCAGCCCCTATTCATCTTTCAACTTCTCCTGCAGGTTCTCCCTCAGCAACTCACCGAACGTGGTGGTGGGCGCCTGGCCCATGCTGCTCACGTACTCGCTGAGGATGCTCTGCTCGCGGTCGACTTCTATCCGTTTGATGGACAGACCGATGCGGCGCTCGTCGCTGTTGATGGTCATCACCTTGGCCGTGAGCATCTCGCCGATGTTGTATTTCCCCACCGGGGTCTTGATTTTTTCCTTGCTGATCTCGGAGACGTGAACGAGGCCCTCGATGCCCTCCTCCAGTTCTACGAAAATCCCGAAGTCCGTCACGTTGGTGATGGTGCCGGTGATCTCGCTGCCGACCCGGTAGCGGGCGCCCACTGTCTTCCAGGGGTCTTCCTGAAGCTGTTTGACGCCGAGCGAGAAGCGCTCGTTGTCCTTTTCGATGTCCAGCACGATGGCCTGCACCACGTCCCCTTTCTTATAAAGCTCGGAGGGATGCTTGACGCGCTTGGTCCAGGAAAGGTCGGAGATATGCACGAGGCCGTCGATGCCTTCGTCGATGCCGATGAAAATACCGAAGTCGGTAATGTTCTTGATCTTGCCTTCGATCGTGGTTCCGACGGGATATTTCTCTGCGATCACATCCCAGGGGTTGGGCGCAACCTGCTTCATGCCCAATGAAATCCGCCGGGCCTCGGGCTTGATGTCCAAAACGACCGCATCGACTTCCTCGCCGACCGAGACCACTTTGGAGGGATGCCGGACCTTGCGGGTCCACGACATCTCGGAGACATGGATCAGGCCCTCGATGCCCTCTTCCAGCTCCACGAAGGCGCCATAGTCGGTCAGGCTCACCACCCGGCCCGTCACCCGCGTGCCGACCGGATATTTCTGAGCCGCAACGCTCCAGGGATCGGCCGCAAGCTGTTTCATACCGAGCGAAACCCGCTCCTTCTCGAGGTCGAGGTTGAGCACTTTGACATTGATCTGATCGCCGATCTTGAACAGATCGGATGGATGCTTGACCCGGCCCCAAGAAATGTCCGTGATGTGCAACAGCCCGTCGACTCCGCCGAGATCCACGAAGACGCCGTACTCGGTGATGTTTTTGACGATGCCCGGAAGCACCTTGCCCTCGTGGATCGAGGACAGAGTTGCCGCCCGTTTGCTTTCGCGTTCCTTCTCCAGCAGCACCCGCCGCGAAAGCACGATATTGCTGCGCTTGCGATTGTATTTAAGGATCTTGAAGTCGTAGGTCTTGCCCACCATGTCGTCCAGGTTGCGAATGGGACGCAGGTCCGCCTGCGAGCCGGGCAGAAACGCCGGCACGCCGATGTCCACGGAGAAGCCGCCTTTGACCCGGCTGGTGATGGCTCCCCGGATGGTGCCGTCCTCGTCATGGCATTTCTTGATGTTATCCCAAACCTTGATATTTGCGGCTTTTTCCTTCGACAGGATGACGCGTTCGTCCTCGTCGTCCCACCACTCGACCATCACCTCCACCCGGTCGCCGACCCTGGCGGTGATACTGCCATCCTCGGCCCGGAACTCGTTGATGCGGATCTGCCCTTCGGATTTGTAGCCGATATCCACCAGCACCAGGTCCTTGTCAACCGCCGTGATGACCCCGGTGACCACTTCGCCTTCCTTGAACTGGCCAAAGCTGTCCTCGTACATATTCATGGAGGGCTCAGCGCTCTCGACGCTGTCCATGCTGAATGCTTTCTCCTCGGCGACGCCCGCCGCGGGTTGTTCATCGATCATTTGATCTTTGTCAGAGTTGGTTGTGATGTTGACCATACACGCCTTTCCCCCTTGGCCTGAAAATTGGGTTCTCAACAGCTGTTGAGAACCTGCAATCTTTAGCAGATTGGCTGAAAAATGCAACGATAAAATCTTCTGGCGGCCTCGCGTCGATGAATCGGCGGCCTCAGCCACGATCCAGAGCCGCCCGGACATGCGCCAGCATCCGTTCCACCACCTGGTCGATGGTCAGCTCGGTCGAGTCCACCAGCACGGCATCGGGAGCCGCTTTGAGCGGCGCCAACGCGCGACCGCTGTCCTGCAAGTCCCGAAGCCGCATGTCGCGTTCGATCGCTTCGATCGACGCGGTGCCAGTGGCCTGGGCTTCGGCGAATCGGCGCTGCGTCCGGACCGGGATCGAGGCATTTAGATAGAACTTGACGTCGGCCTCGGGAAAGACCACGGTTCCCATGTCGCGGCCTTCGAAAACCGCTGCCCCCTGCTGCCCCAGATCGCGCTGGATCTTCAGCAGAAACGCCCGCACCACCGCCCGCGCGGATACCGCCGAGGCCAACATCGAAATCTCCGGGGTCCGGATCGCGCCGGTGATGTCCTCGCCGTTGGCCGTCAGGCGTTGCCCGGCGTTGCCCGGGATAAAATTCAACACCAGCCCGTCCAACAGACCGCTCAATCCGACATCGTCCTGCGGCGCAACCCCCCGCTGGCGGGCGACATAGGCCACCCCCCGATAAAGGGCGCCGGTGTCGACATAGCGGTACCCCAAACGGTCGGCCAGCTCGCGGCTGACGCTGCTCTTCCCGGCACCGGCCGGACCATCGATGGTGATGAGTAGTTTTTTCATGGATGCGGTATCCCTGCCCCGCAAAGGGCATAGCGCACAGAGCCAAGAGAAACAGCCAGCCGCCCTGCCCGATATCCTTGGCGCTTTGCTCTATGCCGTGCGCTCAAAGCGCCAGCACCTGGCGCAACGCTTCGACAAACCGCTGATTCTCCTCGGGCCGCCCGACGCTGACTCGGATGCAATCCGCAAATCCGTAACTGGCCAGCGGGCGAACGATCACCCCTCGGTCGAGCAGGCTCGCGAAGAATTGACGCCCCTCTCCCGGGACCCGTACCATGATAAAATTCGACTGAGTGGGCTGGCAGACGAGTCCCAGGTCGGCGAGCGCACGCTGCAGATAATCGACCCCGGCGTGCACCACCCGCAAGGTTTCATTTAAAAAGGCAGCGTCGTCGAGCGCCGCTGCGGCGGCCGCCTGCGCCGGCAGATTGACGTTGAACGGCGGCCGCACCCGGCTCAGGACCTCGGCCACGTCGACCGGCATGATTCCGTATCCGATGCGCAGGCCGGCCAGGCCGTAGGCCTTGGAGAACGTCCGCAAGCCCACCACCGGGCGGCCGGCCCTCACGTAATCCAGACTGTCCGGCCCGGCCGGATCGCGTACGAACTCGATATAGGCTTCGTCCAGCGCGAGCACGACACCCTCCGGCAGCCGCGCCATGAACGCCTCCAGCTCCGGACGGGTCACGAGACTCCCGGTGGGGTTATGGGGTGTGTTCACGAACACGACACGCGTGCGCGCCGTAAGTCGCTCCGCCATGGCCGCCAAATCGGTGCGGAAATGGTTGAGGGGCACGGGCACGGGCACGGCAGCGGCCGCTCGCGTCTCGATTTCGTACATCTGAAACGAAGGCTGAGGCATGATCACCTCGTCCCCCGGCTGCAGAAAGGCCCTGGCGAGCATGCTGATGATCTCGTCGGACCCGTTTCCGAGAACGATCTGCCCCGGTTCCAGTCGATGGCGCGCAGCCAGCTTGCCGATCAATTCGTAACCGGCGCTATCCGGATAGCGGTGCACCGATGCCAACGTGCGTTGAAGGGCGTCAAGCGCCTTGGGCGAAGGACCTAACGGGTTTTCGTTGGAGGCCAGCTTGATGGAGTCTTGAATGCCGCGTTCGCGCTCGACTTCTTCGATCGGTTTTCCGGGCACGTAGAGCGGGATGGATCGGATGTGTTCAGGGACCTTGAGTTTCACGTTGTTTTGAACTGGTTTCGGAGTTTGGATTTCGTGCTTCGAATCGGGTCCGAAGCTGCGCTTGCCGCATGCAGCGTCCAGCAACGCTATTTCCCCCCCAAAAGGGGCGCCGGGTCCGCCCCTAATTGCCGACGGCGGCCCTGCGGCCGGCCTCCAGGGCCTTGAGGTTGAGGGGAATCAGCTTGGCTTTTTCAGCGAATTTGTCTTTGACGGCCGCGATCAGGGCCTCGAAGCTCACGATCCGGCTGCGGGCGACGAACGCCGCTAATGCGACGATGTTGGCCGCCTTCACGTTTCCCAGCTCCTGGGCCAGTTCGATGATCGGCACCCGCAGGTCATCCACGTCGCTGCGGCCGGAGTCGATCGGAATGATGGAGGCATTGATGAAGACAACCCCGCCTTTTTTCACGGTCGGCGCGAATTTTTCGAGCGAGGGCCGATTCATAGCCACCAGGTGCTGCGGATTGCGAATGATCGGCGAGCCGACCGGTCGATCGCTGATCACGACCGTGCAATAGGCGGTTCCGCCCCGCATCTCGGGGCCGTAGGACGGGATCCAGACCACCTCATGGCCTTCGTGCATGGCCGCCTGCGCCAGGATCTGCCCCATCAGCATGACCCCCTGCCCGCCGAAACCAGCGAATTGGACCTCACTTTGCATCGGCTTTCCTCCCTCCTGCCGCCGCCGTGCGCCCCGCCTCCGGCGTCTTGAACTCACCCAGCGGATAATACGGCAGCATCTTTTCATCGGCCCATTTCAAGGCGTCCGTCGGGGTCATCCCCCAGTTGGTCGGGCAGGTGCTGATGAGCTCGACCAGGCTGAAGCAGGTATTCTGAACCTGGTAGCTGAAGGCCTTATGGATGGCCTTCTTGGCCTTGTTGATGTACTTCGGTTTGATCAATGCTTCCCGGGCGATATAGGCCGGGGTCTCCAGAGCCGAGAGCAGCTCGGCCATCTTGATCGGCATGCCGGTCTGGAGCACCTTGCGGCCGAAGGGGGAGGTGGTGGTGCGCTGATCGGGCATGGTCGTGGGTGCCATCTGACCGCCGGTCATGCCGTAAACGGCGTTGTTGATAAAAATGGTGGTGAACTTCTCGCCGCGGTTGGCGGCGTGGATGATCTCGCTCATGCCGATGCTGGCCAGGTCCCCGTCACCTTGGTAGGTGAAGACGATGAGATCCGGCCGCACCCGCTTGATGCCGGTGGCCATGGCCGGTGCCCGCCCGTGGGCCGCCTCCTGAAAATCGAAGGTAAAGTAATTGTAGCACAGCACGGCACACCCCACCGGGGCGATTCCGACCGTACGGCCGCGGATGCCGAGCTCGTCGATTACCTCGGCCACGATGCGGTGCGCCACCCCGTGGGTGCACCCCGGGCAATAGTGCGTGGCCACATCAGCCAGGACTTGCGGACGATGAAACGCTTTACCCATACCTTTGCTCCTATTCAGATAGCGGCGATACGATCGGTTTCAGGCAAGATGCGATGCCTTGCTTCGTTTACGCCGTGATGCGCATCGCAAAAATTATTAAGAGAAACCACCTACCGCTAAAGTAATTTGCCGATCTCGTCAATGACCTCCTCCGGTGTGGGCACCTCGCCGCCGCACTTGCCGTACCAGTGCACCGGTCGGACGCCTTTGACGCTTAATTCTACATCCTCCACCATCTGGCCCATGCTCATTTCGACGCTGATGGCCGCCCGGCAGCTCGCCTTGGAAACGGCCGCTTGAATCGCCTGGCGGGGGAACGGAAAAAGGGACTGTGGCCGGATCATCCCGACCTCGACGCCCTTTTCCTTGAACTGGTCGATCACCGTGCGGCACACGCGGCTCATGGTGCCGTAGCTGACGATGAGAATTCGATAGTCACCCTGCAGGTTGTAGGCCTCGCAACGCACCTCTTCCTGCTGCATGCGTTCATACTTGGCCTTCAGCTTCAAGTTGTGGGCGTTCAGCTCCTCCGGCACCAGATAAAGCGTCTTGACCAAGTTGCGCCGGTCGCTCCGGCGGGTGTCCATTCCGTTGGTGGCCCATTCGTCCTTGTTCGGGGGGGCGCTCTTGAGATGGTCGGGAAACTCGACCGGCTCCATCATCTGGCCGATCAGACCGTCACCCAGAATCATCACCGGGTTTCGGTATTTCTCCGCCAGCGGGAAGGCCGCCATGACCATCTCCACGGCTTCCTGGATGCTGGCCGGCGCCAGCACCAACAGCCGGTAATCCCCGTGGCCGCCGCCCTTCACCGACTGGAAGTAATCCGCCTGCGACGGCAGAATTCCGCCCAGCCCCGGGCCGCCGCGCATAATGTTGACGAACACCGCCGGACATTCCGCCGCCGTGATGTAGCTGATGCCCTCGCTCATCAGGCTGATGCCCGGGCTTGAGGAGGTGGTGAACACCCGTGCCCCGCAGGCCGCCGCGCCGAAAATCATGTAGGACACGGCCACTTCGCTCTCGCCTTGCAGGAAGACCCCACCCACCTCGGGCAGCCGTTTGGACAGATATTCGGCGACTTCGGACTGGGGCGTAATCGGATAGGCGAAATAATTCAAGCAGCCGGCGCGGATGGCCGCCTCGGCGATGGCTTCATTGCCCTTCATCAGCATCTTGCCCATCTCATTTCCTCCGTTTGCCCTGGCTGGCCGCTTGCTCGGCGATTTCGTTGATGGTGATGGCCACGTCGGGGCACATCGTACAGCAGATCGCGCAAAAGATGCAGTCCTCGGGCCGTGCCTGAAAAGCGGGAAAATACCCCTTGGCATTCATCTCGTTGCCGATTTCCAGAACGTTCTTGGGACAGACCGCGACACACAGGCCGCAGCCTTTGCAGCGGTCCTTGTCCACCACATGCTCATAAGCCATGAATCACTTCCTCCTTACAGCTTGCGCGCCCGCTTCCAGGGGGGCACCAGTTGGCGCCGGATGGCCAACACCGGGCAGTCGAACTGCGTCGGGTCCACCTGTGACAGCAGCTCCTCGGCCACCGTTACGAACACCAGCGGCAGGCCGCTGGCCGCGCAGACCTCGTTGACGAAGGCATAGCCGTCGACGATCACCTGGGGCGTGGTCTCGTCGATCAGATGGGCGTTTCCGATCAATCCCGTGATCGCCAAGTGCGCCGACGCCTCGATCTGCCGCAGGATCCGCGTGCAGCCCGCCACGCTGCGGGTGTCCGGCCGCAAGGGGTTGATCACCTGCAGCACCTGGCAGGGGCGCCCGGCAAACGCATCCCCGAGCGCCGCGAGCACCCTGGCGCCGACGGGGTCTCCGCCGGCATCGAGAAGGGTCAGCCCTTCCGCCCGGCGGATCAGTCCCCCCACGAGCGGGCTCAGTACCGGAAGCTCGGACTGAACGTAGGGCTTGGGCGGCAGGACCACGTCGATGCCGAGGCCGGTGAGCTGGGCCTCGGCATCGCGTGAGCGAAAGTAGGGATTCACCAGGTCCAGGTCCGCGATCCGCACCGTCATCCCCGCCCGACGGTGGTAAACGGCGAGGTTGACCGCCACTTCGGATTTGCCGCTGCCATAGCTGCCGACCAAAACGACGACGCCTTCCAGCCTCAGACCCACCCCGACCCCTCCGCAAACCCCTTTTCCAATGCGGGACCCTGTCGGCTCCCGGTGCGCTGCCGCCGGTCATTGGGATCAAAAACGCAAAAAGAACATTTAGAGGTTAATCGTAGAGCTGTCAAGCCTTTTGGACGCCGGGTTTTCACGCGATCCACCGGCCATCAGGGCTTCCGCTCAGCCGACGCTTGTGCTAATGATTAAGATAGCAAACCCGATCAAATCCATTGGCTGCATAGGAGGTTGTTACCGACGATGGCTTGGGTCCAAACCGGCCTTGAACGGCTGCTCGCCGACCCGCCTGCTTGGCTCAGCGGAAAACGCCTCGGGCTGCTGGGGAACCCCGCCTCGGTCGATCGCCGTTTCCGCCACGCCCGCGACGGTTTGCACCATCGTTTCCCCGGCGCCCTGCGCGCTCTGTTTTCGCCGCAACATGGCTTTTTCGCCGAAAAGCAGGACAACATGATCGAATCCGCGGATATGACCGACCCGGTCCTCGGCATTCCGGTCTTCAGTCTCTACGGAGTGACCCGCATCCCGCAGCCGGAGATGTTCGATGATATCGACGTTCTGCTGGTCGATCTACAAGATGCGGGCACCCGGGTCTACACGTTCGTCTATAC
The DNA here is from genome assembly GCA_964570965.1 of uncultured Desulfatibacillum sp. Classification (GTDB taxonomy): domain Bacteria; phylum Desulfobacterota; class Desulfobacteria; order Desulfobacterales; family SpSt-501; genus SpSt-501. Next base: position 26,336 of record CAZNAX010000008.1, on the reverse strand, counting down.
GTTGTCCTACTGCATGGAAACCGCGCGGGATTGCGGCAAGAAGGTACTGGTTCTCGACCGGCCCAATCCCGTGGGCGGGCAAGCCGTCGAGGGCAACCTGCTGGACCCCGCGTGCAGCTCTTTCGTCGGCCGTTTTCCGATCCCCATGCGCCATGGGCTGACCATTGCCGAACTGGCTTGTTTGTTCAACACTTGCTTTGCCATCGGCTGTGACCTCACGGTGGTTTCCATGACGGGCTGGCAACGCCGAATGATGTTCACCGACACCGGACTGCCCTGGGTGGCGCCCTCCCCCAATCTGCCGACACCCGCCTCGGCCATGGTCTACCCCGGGCAGGTCTTGTGGGAGGGGACCAACGTGTCCGAGGGACGCGGCACCACCCAACCGTTCGAACTCTTCGGGGCACCTTTTTTCGACCGGCCGCGACTAATCTCCGAATTCCACCAAGCCCCGATTGACGGGGCGGTCCTTCGGCCGGCGGCCTTTGAGCCGACGTCCAACAAGTGGCAGGGCCGCCTCTGCACGGGTTTCCAGATCCATGTGACCGACCCGCAGCGGTACGCACCCTACGCCGCGACCCTGCGTTTGCTTCAGGCGGTCATACGGCATCACCCGCACGAATTTGGCTGGCGTCCGCCGCCGTATGAATACGAGTCCGAAAAACTGCCGATCGATCTGCTCATCGGAGATCCGTCGATCCGACAACGCTTGGAGAACCTGGAACCCATCGAATCCATCGAAGCATCATGGCACGCTCGGCTCGAAGACTTCAAGGCGAGGAGCCGGGAGATTCAGCTGTATCCATGACGGGGCAGCGCGCAGAGGACATCGGGCATATGGATTCTTGCCCTTCGCCCGCTGCGCCATGCCCGCTGCCGACCCTCTGGAGCTATGCATGCACCCGATCCCTTCCATACGCACCATCGACGACACGGGCACCGCCTGGATCCGGATGCGCTTCAAGAAAAACAAGGTGTGGGTGGAAGCGGATGCCGAAAACGCCCCGATCCTGAAGGATGGCCGCGCCCGCATCAAGTACCAGCTGGACCAGCCCTACGAATACCGGGTCAAACGACAGGATCTAAGAAGCCTGGATGAGAGGCCGGCGGCGGTGCGGCAGCCGCGGATGCAGCCTTGCGGCGAGCGTGCGAAGCCGCCCACCGAGCCGGCCGAGGGCCGGATCGTGCACATTTACACGGACGGAGCCTCTTCCGGGAACCCGGGGCCGGCGGGGATCGGCGTGGTCCTGCAGTACGGTGCCCAACGCAAGGAAATCGCGGCGTACATCGGAGAGACCACCAACAACATCGCCGAGCTGCTGGCGATTCAAAAGGGGCTGGCGGCGGTGCGAAACACACGGCTGCCCGTCCGCGTTTACACGGACAGCAGCTATGCGTTCGGCGTTCTCACCCTGAACTGGAAGCCCAAGAAAAACACGGAAATCATCTGTGCCATTCGCAGGCAGATGACGACGTTTGCTGACCTGAAGCTGATCAAAGTTCGGGGGCACTACGGGGTGGTGGAAAACGAACGCGCCGATGCGCTGGCGACATCGGCCATCCGGCAGGCGGGCAGATGAACGGAACCCGGCGAAATCCAAACATGCCGGGTTCCGTCAGCGGTTGATGTTAGTCGGATTTTTTATCCGTTTTCAGGCCCTCAAGTTCCCTCTTGAGATCGGAGATCTCGCTTTTGTACTTCTCCAGTTCGTCGGGAGTCACTGCGGAGGAGGTGGCCGGCTCGTCCTTCTTCCAGGTGTCTTTCATCTCGTCGAAACCGAGATAAATCGCCAGACCGCCGCCCAACAAAAGGACCGCTGGAATGGTTCCGCCCAGAACCATCAGAAACTCTTTCCACCAGAAGCCGAGGCCGATCAGGCCCAACGCCGCCGCCACCGCACCGCCAATCAAAGTTTTCATAATGCTGCCTTCTCCTTTCCTGCTTGTTCCAAACGTGATGTTTGTGGAAAATGGACGATTCCTCTTATCGCAAGCTTGCGGAAGCTCGATCGGAAAGCGCGCCGTCGTCTGATCCAGAGCGCGCACCACAAAACGAACAATAGCGACGTTTATAGCACAGCCCGAGGGTCTCTGACAAGGCCAATTTGCGAACCGCCGTCTCCGCCCTGACCGGGCGACACCCGAGGATACGAAACGCTTTCGGAGAGTTAGCGCCAACCGGAAGTTGCAAAAAACCGGGGACTTTGTTAGGGAGCAATATCGCGATGCTGCCGATCCATGGCGCGAGCCGATGGCCGGCAAGACCATTGCTCCAATCTCCGGGCGCGACGCTATGGATCTGCCTGACAATCACCCGCCGCCTCCTCCGGCCGGAATCATCCGCAAGTGGATGAATCGGGTTCTGCAAGGCACCCCCCACCATTACCCGAACATTCTGCCCAGCCGCCTCGGCCGCGTGATGTCACTGGCGTTGAAGCTTTTTTATTCGGGCATTCGCCTGGAGGCGCATCAGGCCAGCGTACTTCGAGACCTGCCGCCGGATGCCATCGTCGTTTTCACTGCCCGTTTGCGATGCGCCTTTGCGTTTCTGTTCGCCTATACGCGCTACTCTGCCCTCGGCCTGCCGTTCCCCACGATCGGCCTCGGGTGTCGATGGTTCGCTTGGCAGCCGCTCGCGCGGATGCTGCGCATTCTGCTGGCTTACGCGGACCGTCTTTGGCAACTCCGGCGGATGCCCGATCCGCTGGCCGACGGGTTTATCGAAAACGAGCTGCTGCAGGGCAAGTCCGGGTTTCTGACCCTGGGCGAGAAACGGAGGTTCTGGCATCGCTTCCGTCGGCCGCGGGTCGACCCGGTGGAGTTTCTGATCTCGCTGCAAAAGCGGACCGAACGACCGATCGTGCTCGTACCGCAACTGATCTTTTTCAGCCGGAATCCACGCCGGGCGCGCTTGACGCTGGTGGATATGCTCTTCGGGCCGGAGGATGAACCGGGGCGGCTGCGGCTGCTGGCAGCCCTGTTCAAAAACCCCGGCAACGTGTTCGTCGAACTATCGCCGCCCATCGACCTGCGCCGCTTTCTGGCGCGCCCCGAGATCGCGACCCATGGCAGCGACTATCAGGCGGCCATTCTGCGCGGGGACATTCTATCCCAGATCAGCCGCCACCGTCAGAGCATCACCGGCCCGAGGCTCAAGTCCCGGACGGAGTTGAAGGAGAGCATCCTGACCGGCGAGCGCTTCCAGCAGTTCATGCAGGCCCATGCCGAAAGCCACCAGATGCCGCTGACCGAGGTCCGGGCCAGAGCCGGCGACTGCATCGATGAAATCTCAGCGGCCCTCCATCCGACCTGGATCCGCTTCTATTCGGTCATCATCGAATGGATCTTCCGAACCATTTTCGACGGCGTCGCGCTGGACACGGAGGGGCTGGCAACGGTCAAACGCATGGCCCTGCGCGGTCCGATCGTTTTCGTTCCCTCGCACAAAAGCCACGTCGACTACCTGCTGCTGTCCTATGTGCTCTATCACCACGACCAGCCCTGCCCGCTGGTCGCGGCCGGCAAGAATCTTTCGTTTTGGCCGATCGGCCCGCTCTTCCGTCGGGGAGGAGCCTTTTTCATCCGCCGGTCCTTCAAGGGGGCCGTTCTTTATGCGCGGACCTTTGCGGAGTATGTACACCAGATCCTCGCAGAGGGTTTTTCCATCGAACAATTCATCGAGGGCGGCCGCAGCCGCACCGGCAAAGTGCTCCTGCCGAAGCTGGGGCTGCTTTCCATATTGCTGACCGCCCAAAAAAACGGCGCCTGCGAGGATTTGACCTTTGTTCCGGTGTCCATCGGCTATGATCGCGTGCTCGAGGAGACGTCCTACCTGCACGAAGTCGAGGGCGGGCAAAAGAAACCGGAGAATGTCTGGCAGGTGATCAAAGCCCGCAAATTCCTGCAACGACGTTACGGCAAGGTCTATCTTCAATTTGGATCGACGATATCCGTCAACGACCTGGCCAGCCGCGGGAAAACCGCCCTCAAGGCCATGTCCCATAAAGACTTCAACATGTTCTGCCGCAGCCTCGGCCACCGGATCGTGCATGCCATCAACCAGGTCAGCGTCGTCACTCCGCATGCCCTCACCGCCGCCGCCATCCTCAACAGCGACCGCGAACGCCTCGAACGGAACGAGGTGATGGCCAACGTGGAGCTCTATATGAATCACTTGTATGCCGTGGGAGCCAAACTCGCCGACACCCTGATCATGGACCACCGCCGGGCCGCCCTGCACGCCCTGGGGTCCTATGAACAGCGCCGGATCCTGGAGCCCGCCGACGAGGACGCCCGGGCCGCCGATCCGCCATCCGTTTACCTCCTGAAAGATTCCAAGCGGCCGCTCCTGGAATACTACAAAAATACGTGCGTGGCCTTCTTCATTCCGACCGCATTCACGGCGCTCGCCATCCTGCAGGAGGATGCCTTTCAGTTTTCGGCTTCCGATCTTCACACCCGTTATGAGTTCCTGCAGGATCTCTTCCGGTATGAATTCGTCTTCGACGCCGACGCCCCGGCCGAGCATCACCTGCGCGCGTCGCTCAACCGATTCATCGAGGACGCCGTGCTGATCCCGCACCCCAGCCTGCCGGACACGTACAATGTCACCGCCGTGGGATTCCGCAAATTGAGGCTGTTTGCGATGTTCATGAAAGCGTTTCTGGAATCCTATTGGGTGGTTCTCAGCTATCTCCGGCACAGCCCGACGGGGATCGGAGACCCCAAGGAACGGGTCCGCAAAATCGCCTCCTACGGAAGCCGCATGCACCGGCTCAAGGAGATCGAACGGCGCGAAGCGCTCTCCAAGGTGGCCTACGAAAATGCCCTGGGTCTCTTCACGAGCCTGACGCTCCCGGACGCTGAGAACCGCGCTGCGCTGGAACGCTGCGCGGCCGCCGTCGAGAACGCCCTGCGGTATCTTAAGGCATGAAAGCTCTGATCCTGGCAGCCGGCCTTGGCACGCGGCTGCGACCCCACACCCGGACGACCCCCAAGGCCTTGTTCACGCTGGCCGGAAAGCCTCTGCTGGATGTTCATATCCGCAGCCTGACGGAAGCCGGCTGTGAGGCCGTGGGCGTCAACACCCATCACCTGCCCGAAGCGATCGAGGCGTTCATCGCCTCCCGACATTTTGACATTCCCGTGCATCTGCGGCACGAACCCACCATTTTGGGGACCGGCGGAGCCATCAAGAATTGGGCGGATTTTTGGGATCATCGTCCGTTCCTAGTCATCAATGCCGACATCGCCACGACGATCGACCTGAAATCGGTCTACGAATTCCACCTTCGCCGCCGGCCGGCGGCGACATTGGTTTTGGTGGACGATCCCGAGTTCAACACGGTCGGCGTGGACCCGAGCGGACGGGTCCGGGAGTTTGCCGGCTCCCGTAACGCCGCGCCGGCCGGCGCGCTCACCTTTACCGGCATCCAGGTCCTGGACCCGGTCGTCCTCGACTACATCCCGGAGCATGCCGTTCATGGCAGCATCGACGCCTTCCGGGCGATGATCGCCGCCGGGCTGACGGTGCAGGCGTTTGTCCCGGATCGGGGCGACTGGAAGGATCTGGGGACCCCGGAACGTTACCGGCAGGCAGCGGCCGAAGCGTCCGCCCGGGAGGCCTGGCGCCGGGCCTTCGCCAGCGCCGCGCCGGCAAATCTTGTCAGGGAGCGGATCGAGGGGGACGGATCCGATCGGCAGTGGTCACGCTGGCGAGGCACCGGCGGCTCGATGGTGTTGGCGGATCACGGGTTGCGCCGCCCCGCAGGGGTCACCGAGGCCGATGCATTCGTGGCCATCGGCCATCATTTGAAGGACCGGCAGATTCCGGTACCGGCCATCTATTTTGCAGACACCTTTGCGGGCTTGGTCTTCCTGGAGGACCTCGGAGACACCAGCCTCCAACGCACGGTGCAGCGCCTACCGAAGCGCGGACAGGTCCTCGCCGCCTATCGCGCCGTGATCGACGAACTCATCCGCATGGCGGTGGACGGCGCTCGGGGGTTCAATCCGGCCTGGACCTTTCAGACGCCGGTCTATTCCCGCGAGGTCATCCTCGAACGCGAATGCTGCTACTTCCGCGACGCGTTCTTGATTGCCTATGCCGGGTTGGACGCGGACGATGACTTCAGCGATGAATTCAACCGCATTGCGGACGGCGCCCTGGATGGGAGTGAACCGGGGTTCATGCACCGCGACCTTCAGTCGCGCAACATCATGGTCAAGAACGACCGTTTCTATTTCATTGATTTTCAAGCCGGCCGGCTGGGCCCGCCGCAATACGATCTGGCCGCTCTGCTCATCGACCCCTACGTCGGGCTGGCGCCGGAGGAACAAGACCACCTGCTCGAATACGCCATGCGGCGCATGGCCCTGCGGCGGCCGGTCGATCCCGCGAATTTCCGCCGCGGCTTCGTTTACTGCGCCCTGTCGCGTAACCTGCAGGTACTGGGGGCGTTCGGCTTTCTTTCCAAGGTGAAAGCCAAACCGCAGTTTGCGCGTTACATTCCGGCCGCCCTGCGCAGTCTGGAAGCCCGCTTGGCGGGCTTAGAGCCGCCGGGATTTCCAAAGCTGCAGCGATGGACCGCCCGAGCGCTTGAAAAATTAGGCCGGCCCTCGGCCTAGCCGGCAACCATTCAAACTAGGAGGAAGTCCCATGCTACCCATTCCCGTCATGGTCAACGGCCTGCCGGGCAAGGTCGCCGTCGTCGTCGCGCGGCACGTGCTGGCCGATCCGCGTTTTCGGTTCATCCCCTGCTCGCTCACCGGCCCCGAGATCCGGGACGAGGAGATCGGCGTGGAGGGCGCCGTCGTGCGTCTCCTGCAGCCCGACGCCCGGGAGGCGGCCCTGCCGGAGATCCGGCGGAACCACGGCTTCTTTTTGAGCGTCGACTACACCCATCCCGCGGCCGCGAACGCCAATGCCGAATTCTACTGTCGCCAGCGCCTGCCGTTCGTCATGGGCACCACCGGCGGCAACCGCCAGGCGCTGGAGGACACGGTGCGCCGTTCCGAAATCGCCGCCGTGATCGCTCCCAACATGGCCAAGCAGATCGTCGGCTTTCAAGCGATGATGGAGTTCGCAGCCCAGTCGTTCCCGGATCTGTTCAAGGGCTACCGCCTGGAGATCCGTGAAAGCCACCAGAGCGGCAAGGCCGATACCAGCGGCACCGCCCGGGCGATGGTGGGCTATTTTAGCCGGCTGGGGATTCCTTTCTGCGCCGATCAGATCCGCATGGAGCGCGACCCGCAGGCCCAGAGGACCCGCTGGGGCATTCCCGCGGAGCACCTGGGAGGCCACGGCTGGCATACCTATACGCTGGTTTCGGCGGACGGCACCGTCCGATTCGAGTTCACCCATAACGTGAACGGCAGGGAAATTTACGCCCTCGGCACCTTGGATGCGCTGGTCTACCTATCCCGGAAAACCGCCGCCGGAGCGCGCGGGCAGGTCTTCACCATGATCGACGTGCTCAAGGGGACGTGAAGCGATTGAGGCGGTCGGTCCGGTTCGGCGCTTGATACCCCTTACCCGTTTTGAATGATCACCAACGCCCTGGCCAGAGCCGCATCCAGATTTTCAGGCTGCGAGCCTCCGGCTTGAGCCATGTCGGGGCGTCCACCCCCCCTGCCGCCGACGAGCGCCGCCACCTGTTTGATGATGTTGCCGGCATGAAACCGGGCGGTGAGGTCTTTGGTCACACCGGCGATCAGCATCACCTTGGAGCTGCTGGTGGCGCCCAGGACCACGACACCGGATCGGATCCGGTCCTTGAAGCGGTCCATCAAGTCCCTTAGAGCGGCCGGCGAATCCGCCTCGACTTTTTTCACCAGGACGCTGACACCGTTGAGATTGAGCACATCGGAGCCCGCATCCGCCACCGCCGCCATGGACAGTCGCCCCTTCAACTGCTCGATCTCTCGTTCCAGGGCTTTCACATCCGCAACCACCTTGGTGATGCGCTGGGTCAGCGCCTCGGGTTTCTCCTTGAGCAGGTGGGCGGCCTCCAGCAGGGTGCGGGCCATGGTCTGGACGAACGCCACCGCCGCGGCCCCGGTGAGCGCTTCGATCCGGCGCACCCCGGCGGCCACGCTGGTTTCGGAGACGATCCTGAACAGGCCGATGTTGCCGGTCCGGGCGGTGTGGGTGCCACCGCAAAGCTCCTTGCTGAAGTCCTCCAGGGACACCACCCGCACCCGGTCTCCGTATTTTTCCTCGAAAAGGGCCATGGCCCCGCTCTTGAACGCCTCATCCACCGCCATCTCCGCGACGCGGGTGGGCACATTGGCACGGATGCGCTGATTGACCTGCGATTCGATGCGATCGAGGGTTTCGGCGTCCACTTGGGAAAAATGGGTGAAATCGAAGCGCAGCCGGTCAGGGGCCACCAGGGACCCGGCCTGTTTGACGTGTTCGCCCAGCACGCCGCGCAGGGCCGCGTGCAGGAGATGCGTGGCGGTGTGGTTGAGGGCCGTCGCTTCCCGGGCGGCGGCATCCACCAGCAGCGTCAGGGTGTCCCCCTTGCGCAGGCGGCCGGACCGCACGCGGCCCTGGTGAATGATCAAGCCGGTCGGGTCCTTCAGCGTGGCGGCCACCCCCATCTCGCCTTCCGGTCCGATGATGCGGCCGATGTCGCCGACCTGACCGCCGGATTCCGCGTAGAACGGCGTGCGCTCGGTCACCACGGACACCTCGCTGCCCGCTTCGGCTTCGGCGGTCTCCCGGTCCTGGGCGACGAGCAGCACCGCGTGCGATTCGCCCGTCAGCAGATCGTAGCCCGTAAATTCGGGTTTGAACCCGCTGGCCGAAAGGCTTTTGTAGGCGTCGCTGATGCGGGTGAAGGCCGCCACCGTGCGCGACTTGGCCCGCTGGCCTTCCATCTCGCGGTCGAATCCGTCCATGTCGAGGGTCATGTGCTCGTCGCGCACCACGTCCCGCACGATGTCCGCCGGGAAACCGAAGGTGTCGTAGAGCTTGAAGATGACCGTTCCCGGCACTTCGGTCTGGCCGCGCGCCTTGAGGTCCGTCAGGGTTTCGTTCAGCAGCTTCAGCCCGGTGTCCAGGGTGTTCAGAAACCGTTGCTCCTCGTTGACGATGACGTTGGTGATGAAAGCTTCGGCCGCGCTCAGCTCCGGGTAGGCCGATCGCATAAGGCCGCATACCACTCGGGCGGTCTCGTGCAGAAACGGTCGCGTCAGCCCGATGTTGCGGCCGTAACGGATCGCCCGGCGCATGATGCGCCGCAGCACATATCCGCGGCCCTCGTTGGAAGGCAGGATCCCGTCCCCGATCAGGAAGACGGCGGCGCGGCTGTGGTCCGCGATGACCTTCATGGCGACGTCGGCGGCCGCGTTTTGACCGAATGCCGTCCCGGTCATCTCCTCGGTTCGGCCGATGATGGGCCGGATGAGGTCCGTGTCGAAATTGGTGGTGACGTTCTGCACGACGGAGACGATACGTTCCAAGCCCATGCCGGTGTCGATGCTGGGTTTGGGCAGCGGCGTCATGCGGCCGGAGGCATCGCGGTTGAACTGCATGAACACCAAGTTCCAGATCTCCAGAAATCGGTCGCAGTCGCAACCGACGGCGCACTCCGGCCGCTGGCAGCCGTAAGCGTCGCCGCGGTCGATAATGATCTCCGAACAGGGTCCGCAGGGACCGGTGTCGCCCATGGACCAGAAGTTGTCTTTCTCCCCGAAGCGCACGATGCGATGCTCCGGCAGGCCCACCGCGCTGCGCCACAGCCCGTAGGCCTCCTCGTCATCGAGATAGATCGACGCATAAAGTTTGTCCGCTGGCAGATGGAAGCCGTTGGTGAGCAGATCCCAGGCGAGCACGATCGCCCGCTCCTTGAAATAGTCGCCGAACGAGAAATTGCCCAGCATCTCGAAGAACGTGTGATGGCGCGCGGTGTAACCGACGTTTTCCAGGTCGTTGTGCTTGCCGCCCGCCCGCACGCATTTCTGGGAGGTCACCGCCCGTAGGTAGTCCCGCTTTTCCTCTCCCAGAAACACGCGTTTGAATTGCACCATGCCCGCGTTGATGAACAGAAGGGTCGGATCGTCGTGCGGAACCAGCGATGAGCTGCGCACCACCTGATGGCCGTAGTGCTTGAAATAGTCGAGAAACGTCCTGCGCGCCTCATTGCCGGTCATTAAATCACTCCTCCCCCTGAGCGGCTTCTTTGCCCTTCGCCCCCAGTCCCAAGGCCTCGCGGGTCTTGCCGTAGATCGTGTCGAAGACTTCGGGATGATCGGTCAGGTAGCGTTTTACATTCTCCCGTCCCTGGCCGATACGCTCTCCGCCGAAGGAGTACCAGGCGCCGCTTTTATCGACGATGCCTTGTTCGGCCGCGGTGTCGATCAGATCCCCGATGCGCGAAATGCCTTCACCGTAGACGACATCGAATTCGGCTTCCATGAACGGCGGCGCCAGCTTGTTCTTGACGACCCGCACGCGGGTGCGGTTGCCGACGATATCCTGCCCCTCCTTGAGCGTGTTCGTCCGGCGAATATCCAGGCGCACCGATGCGTAGAACTTCAGCGCATTGCCGCCCGTGGTGGTTTCGGGGTTGCCGAAGACGACCCCGATTTTCATGCGCATCTGATTGATGAAGATCACGCAGGTGTTGGTTTTGCTGATCGTGCCGGTCAGCTTGCGCAGCGCCTGGGACATCAGCCGCGCCTGCAGCCCCATGTGGGCATCTCCCATTTCGCCCTCGATCTCCGCCCGCGGCACCAACGCCGCCACCGAATCAACCACCAAGATATCGATGGCGCCGCTGCGCACCAGCATGTCGGCGATTTCCAGGGCCTGCTCGCCGGTGTCGGGCTGGGAGACGAGCAACTCGTCACAATTGACGCCTAGCTTTTTGGCATAGACGGTGTCCAGCGCGTGTTCGGCGTCGATGAAGGCGGCGATGCCCTCCAGCTTCTGAGCCTCGGCGACCGCATGCAGCGCCAACGTCGTCTTCCCGGAAGCCTCCGGCCCGAAAATCTCCACCACGCGGCCGCGCGGAAGCCCCCCGATGCCCAGCGCCTTGTCGAGCGCCAGCGAGCTGGTGGAAATGACCGGCACGCTCACGAGCGGCCGGCTGCCGAGCTTCATGATGGACCCCTTGCCGAACTGCCGCTCCACCTGGCTCATCGCGCTTTCAAGCGCCTTCTGCTTATCGGTGGATACCGTCATGGATTCCTCCTTTTTTTTGCCCTTGGTACTATTCAAAACTTGGATCCTCCCCCTGCTGTCCATCGTATAATCGTTTTTAGGATTGCTTCGATTTTCATGCTTCGAATGGCAAATCGGGTTCCGGCTCGGGCGGAATCAACGATGAACTCCGCAACGCCGCCCTTGCCAGGGCCGTGTACACCGCCCCCTTGGGCTCCAGGTCGCTCTGAAACAAAACCATCTCACGCACCGCAAAGCCTCCGAAGCGCTTGGATGCATAGGCAGGCACTACATCGGCGATCCCGCCGGCCCCCGCCTCGCTGAAGCGGCCGAGGGTCAAATGCCCGTGGAAATCGCGCGCTTCGCGGGGGAATCCCGCGACTGCCAGCCGGTCGTCCAGGCCCCGGCGCAGCCGCACCAGTGCGGCGGTAGCCCCAGCGAGCCCAGACCAAATGACTCGCGGCCGTCGTATTTCGGGAAACACGCCGATGCCCTCGGCCGTCAGCCCGAAGGCCTCGTTTTCGGCCGCCGCGGAGCGCAGGGCCGTCGCCACGATTTCGACCTGATCCGCCGCGATGTCGCCCAGGAATTTCAGCGTCAGGTGCAGGTTTTGCGGCCGGGTCCAGCGGGCCCGCACCCCGCGCTGGCCGAGCTCCGTCTGCACCGCCGCGAGGGCTTTCAGCAGGTCTTGCGGAAGCTCCACGGCCACAAAGGCACGCAGCATGCCGGGCACACGCAGTTTCACGTTCACGCGCTGGGCAAGGTGAATTGGGGTTCGCCCAAGAGGAACCGGCCCTGCCGGATCCAGGCCTTCAATGTTTCGGCGATCTCACGCGCCTTGACCATACTGGACAGCGGAACGGTCGGCACCGGCTTCCCCTGAAAGCGGATGACGCCGCTCTTGAGCTCGGCATAGCTCACCTGCCCTAAGCTTTTGACCTCGCCGGCCGGATAGTCCCGTCCATAATCGACGATCTGGGTGAAAAGCTCCTCGTCGGCTATTCCGGTGAAAGCGGCGACCTCCTCATTGAGCAGCGGGATGGGGATCCCGAGCCCCACCGCCAACGAGCACCCGTAGCCCTGGATGCCAACCCCCACCAGGTAGTTCGAGTTCATCTGCTTCAAATCGCCCATCACCCACAGGGTTCCAGCCGCTCGAACCGGAACCCCCTTGGCGCTGCGTTTCACCGCCGGCTGATGCTGGGTGCCGTGCCAGGTGACATAGCCCACCCCGCCGCCCAGAAATATGCGCGTGCCGAGTCCGATGGTCCGGTAATAAGGATCGTTGAAGAGCGGGCTCAGCTGGCCGGCAGAGCAATAGTTCGCGTTGCCGGCTCCGGGTTTGAGCGTCCCCATGTAGGTGTATACGGTGCGACTCGAAAGATTCACGGCACAATTGTAGTTTTGATAACCGTTCCGTGGGTTGCACAGAGTCGCTTGGGGCAGCGAGCGCAGGGTGACCTCCTTTTCCACGCGACGGCTGGGGTAGCAGTCCGTTCCGTAACCTTCGGCAACCAGGTGAACCGCCCTGCCGTCCAACAGGTCCTGGATGACGTGCCCGCCGCCGTAACTGAACTCACCGGGGTAGACCTTGTTCAGCGGGTCGTCCTCGGCCGGCTCGGTCGCGCCGATATAACAATCGACCGCAGCCAGCCCGGCATAGGCCGGTACCCGGTTGAGCCACACCCGGGAGGCCTTGATCGGCGGCGTCGAGTGGCCGAAGTTGATGAAGGCGCCCGAAGAGCACATGGGGGCGAAGGTTCCGGTGGTGACCACATCCACGCGCCGTGCGGCCTCCGCCGGCCCCTGCTCCTTCACGATGTCGATGATCTCCTCGGCGGTTACCACCACGACGTCGCCGGATTGGATCTTGGCGTTGATCTCCTGAACGGTTTTTGTGATCCGCTGCTTCTTCATCTCATCCTGCTTGGCCGGAGGTGCCTTTGACGGAGTCGAGCTTGAGCGTGATGTTGTCCTGAATCCAGTGGGGGTCCCACCACTCGATGGGATCCACGAACAAGTGATGAACCAGAACGCTGAAGTGCAGGTGGTCGCCAGCAGCCAGTCCGCTGCTACCGGTATGGCCGAGAATCGCCTCCTTGGCCACGCGCTCCCCCGTTTTCACGAGGAGTTGGCTCAGATGGGAATACATGCTGAATAAGCCCAACCCGTGGTCCAAGATGACCGTCTGTCCGTAAATGCCGATGGTCCCGGTGAAGACCACCACCCCGCTGTTGGCAGCCGGAACTGCAGAGCGGGCGAGCGAGGCCAGGTCCACGCCCAGATGATCCTGTTGATCGATTTCCTTCCCGTCGTAGAGATAGGTGCGGTGATCGGCAAAGCCGGCTCGCGGCGCGGAATTGGGAAGTCTCAGAAACGGCCCCTTCCAGAGCATGGCAGCTTCGGACGTGCGCGTCGCCGCGACGATCTGTTCATAGTTCGCCTGGCGCAGGTCGCGATTGATGAAAAGGAACTTGTCCTTCAAAGAGGCGTTCGGCTGAGCGGGCAACAGCGCATGAAACTCCGGCAGGATTTGGCTGATGAAGTGGTCACTGACCTGCAGGGTGTCTTTTTTGAAGACTTTTTTGCGGAAATGGTAAGGCCACCGCATGCGGCTGCTGTTCCCCGCTGCATCGCGTGCCTCCAGGAAAACCTCGGCGGCAACTCCCTTCAGATGGCTCAATCCAAGAAAAGCAATGTGAATCGCCTTGTCAGAATAATAGCCGCTGGTGCCCGGGAAAAAATGCTCACCCACCCGCACACCGCTGGTCGGACAGGGTTCCGAGAGCCGATAGATCGCCAGTCCGGCCCCGCCCTGGTTGACATAATTCTGCGGGGTCAGGTTTGCGATCACCGGAGGGCGCGTATCAATGACGACTTCCGTCTGCAGCTCGGTGAGGTTGCCGTGCCACCAGTTGCGCCAGGAATGGTCCCAAAGGCTCATCCGCAGCAGCGCCTTGCCGTCGGCAAGTCCCATGGCGGTCGGATCGATTTGGATCCGGGTCGTGTCCTGCTGGAGCTTTTTCAGCCCCAGCACGCCGGAGGTGGGAAACGCGATGTCGGCCAGCACCCGGTCCTTGCCGTCTTTGGTCAGTACCACATGCAGCCGCCGCAGTCCGCTTTGGGGATCCGCGACCGCCACCGGCAACTCCGCCGTTTTTCCTAAATGCAGAGGCGAAGGCACGTCCCATTGGACCAGCGGCGGCTCGCCTTCCAACCGCAGCGCGACCCACCAGATCCCGCCCCCCACCAAAGCCAGTCCGATGAAGGCCGCCAAACGCAACAGCCAGCTTCCTGCTCCCTTGCGGGCTTTTTCCACGCCGACCATCCTTGATCCGTATAAGCTGAAAAATAAGCGTTTCTTATTATCAAGCCACTGAATGATAGTCAACTGCGCTTGACTTTTGCATGCCCGGAAGGTAGTTGCTCCCCCATCGCTGGGTTTTTCAGGGTTCGACCATGCTCCCGAGGCGGGGCAAGAAAAGGGCACGGCCAGCATGACGGCATTCCTGCGCATCCCCGAACGGTTCTGGAAACGGATCGTTCTGAGCGTTTTCCTGGTGGCGGTCGGTATCGCGACGGCGGCTTATCTGGGTTATCGGCGACTGACTCCGCTGCCGGAGCTGGCGGTCTCGTCCCACAGCGGCATGGAAGCAATGGTAGTCGAACGCGTTCACCAGTCCGCCACCCGGGACGGGCGCACCGAGTGGAGCCTGGATGCCGCCACGGCACAATATCGACTGCCGGAAAAAAAAGTGCTGCTAACCGGGCTCTCCGTAACGTTTTTTACCCGCGACGATCAGAAGGTCTATCTGACCGCTCGGCACGGAACGGTGAGCACGGACTCTCACGACATGGAGGCCCACGAGGACGTCGTGATCTACAACGACGCTTATCGCCTGGAAACTGAGAAAATGGCCTACTCGCATGCCTCCCGGGTCATTGCGTCCGATGACCCGGTAAAGATCACCGGGCAAGCCGGAGACTTGGCGGCGGACTCCTTGACGCTGGATCTGAACACGAACCGTTTGGTGATGAGAGGCCATGTCCACGGAACGCTGGTGGCAACCGAAACGCCCTAACCGATTGACCGATGGCCGGCTCATCGGGGCCGCGCTCGCCTGGTTCTGCTGGACGGCGGCGGCGATGGGGGCGTCGGGTTCGGGGAGCGACGCCGACCCGGCGCCTCGGCATCCGGTGCGCATTCAGTCCGAGCAACTGGTGGCTGAAATGGAAGCCGACCGCGCTGAGTTCAGTGGCGCGGTGCGCGTGGAGGGCGAGGGATATACGATCACCGCCGACCGCCTGATCATCCAGTTTCAACCGGGTTCCATCGGGCGAAATCGGCTGACCGGCGCGGTCTCCGCCCGGCAGGTCTCCCGGATAACGGCCCGAGGCCACGTGCGGATCCTGACCGATACGCTGACCGCCGACGCCGAACAGGCGGTTTATGAGCCCCCTTCCGGGCAGATTTGGCTGGGCCTATCGCTATCGGCCGATGCCCCGCAGGTCGGCGGGCGGAAAGAGGCGCCCCGGCGGAGCGTGGCCCAAGCACCCAGCCGGCCGTCCGATGCCCGGGTCCGGGTCACCCTGCGCCCGGGGGCCGGGGGGTAGTCATGTGAGCGGCAGATCGAAGACGGCGGTGCGCGGTTGCATTTTTATAGCAGACTCAATAAAATATCCGCTTGAGTAAGCCGGGAGCAAGACCCGATCATGCTTGAGTTCAATTGCTCGCAGACGATAAAGCATTCTCCTCGGATGTGGCGCAGGGTTCGGAATTGGCCATGAGCGTCCTGCACACCGTGGATCTGATCAAGACCTATGGCGGTCGGCAAGTGGTCAACGGCGTCAGCCTCGATGTGAACAGCGGCGAGGTCGCGGGACTGCTGGGGCCAAACGGTGCTGGAAAAACGACGACCTTTTATATGGCCATCGGCTTGGTGAAGCCCGACGGAGGGCACATATTCCTTGACGAGGAAGATATCACGGGTTACCCTATGCATGTTCGTGCCCGGCGCGGCGTGGGCTATTTGCCGCAGGAAACCTCGGTCTTCCGCAAGCTATCAGCGCGCAAGAATATATTGGCCATTCTGGAGCTTCTGCCCTTATCGCGGCAGGAACGGAGCCAGCGCGCGGATCAACTCCTGGAGGAGCTGGGCATCCGCCACCTGTCCGACCAGATGGCCAGTGTGCTTTCCGGGGGTGAAAAACGGCGATTGGAAATAGCGCGGGCGCTGTCGACGGATCCGGCATTTATGCTCCTCGACGAGCCGTTTGCGGGGATCGACCCCCTGGCGGTGGCCGATATCAAAGCGATCATCGGCCATCTTAAACAAAAGGGCATCGGCATCCTGATTTCGGATCACAATGTGCGCGAGACCTTGGGGGTGTGCGACAAGGCATATA
Source organism: uncultured Desulfatibacillum sp. (assembly GCA_964570965.1). Classification (GTDB taxonomy): domain Bacteria; phylum Desulfobacterota; class Desulfobacteria; order Desulfobacterales; family SpSt-501; genus SpSt-501. The sequence goes on along the minus strand of CAZNAX010000008.1, from coordinate 9,760 downwards.
TAATGGTAGACGGAAAGGTGATCGAATCCGGAACGCCGCAGTCCATTGTATGCAGCGAGGCGGTGTGCCGCTCTTACCTGGGAGATGACTTCAGGCTTTGACATGGCGCTGGAACTTCGACAACAACTGAAACTCACCCAGCAGCTGATTATGACGCCGCAGTTGCAGATGGCGATCAAGCTGCTGCAGCTCTCCCGTCTGGAGCTGATGGACACGATTCACCGGGAGTTGGAAGAGAACCCCGCTTTGGAAGAAGTGGCCGACGGACCGGGGGAAGGGCCGCTCAGCGAGCCCTTCGAGGCGGAGGAAACGCCACTGAGCGAAATCCCATCCTCCCCGGAGGTCGCTGCAGACAGCAAGGGGCGCGAGGAGTTCGACTGGAGCGGCTTTCTGGATGATTTCAGCACCCCCTCGCGCGCACCGGTTGAAACCGAAGACCGCGAGGCTCCCAAATACGAGGCGTTCATCACACGCAAGGAATCCCTGAACGACCATCTGCTGTGGCAGTTCCTGATGACCAAACCTAGCCGCGAGGATGAAGGCATTGCCAGCCTGATCATCGGGAACCTGAACAAGGATGGATACCTTCAGGTGTCGGTGGAGGAAATCGCCGCGACCGGTGCCGTCGAACCCGAGCGGGTCGTAGCGGTCCTATCGTTGCTGCAGACGTTTGATCCGGTCGGCGTATGCGCCCGTGACCTGAGAGAATGCCTGCTGATCCAGGCCCGCTATCTGGGATTTGACCGCTCGATCATCACCGAGATCATCTGCGAGCATCTGTCCAACCTGGAGAAAAAGAACTACAAGGCTGTTTGCAAAGCCCTCAAGATCAGCATGGACGAAGTCGTGTCGGCCGTGGCCATCATCAAGGCCATGGAACCGCGGCCGGGAAGACAGTTCAGCGATGACAATCCGCAGTACATCATTCCCGACATTTATGTCTACAAGATGGAAAACGATTTCACCATTGTGCTGAATGACGACGGCATGCCCAAGCTGCGCGTGAGCTCGCTCTTCAGACGATCGGTGGGGCGCGGTCGGCGGGTCGGCGGGGAAGCCGAGGATTACATTCAGGACCGGGTGCGCTCGGCCGCCTGGTTGATCAAAAGCATCCATCAGCGCCAAAAGACGATCTACCGTGTCATGGAGAGCATCCTGCGCTTTCAGCGGGAATTTTTTGAAAACGGCATTGCCCATCTGAAGCCGATGGTTTTGAGAGACGTCGCTCAGGATATCGGCATGCACGAATCCACGATCAGCCGCGTCACCACCAACAAATATGCCTACACGCCTCAAGGGATTTTCGAGCTGAAGTACTTCTTTAACAGTTCGATCAAACGGGATGAGGGCGGCGCCATCGCATCCGCCAGCGTCATGGAAAAAATCCGTCAGCTGATTGCATCCGAGGATCCTCGACGGCCCCACAGCGACGACAAGATCACACAGATGCTCAAAGGCGAAAACATCCAAATTGCCCGCCGAACCGTCGCCAAGTACCGTGAAATAATGAGGGTGCTCCCCTCCAACAAGCGCAAGGAAATTTAGGGAGGTCTTCTCTATGCAAACATCGGTGACCTTCAAGAATCTGGATCCCTCCGAACACCTGAAATCGTATGTAACCGAAAAGCTGAACCGCTTTGACAAGCTGCTCGACAACCCTGCGGAGGCCGGGGTCGTGTTGATCGTCGAAAAACACCGCCACATTGCTGAGGTCAACATCTTCGGCGACCGAATCAATATCAACGGCAAAGATGAAACCGGTGACATGTACTCGGCCATCGACATGGTGCTCGACAAACTTGAAAAACAACTCAAGCGCAGCAAACAGAAAATCCGTGAACGCCGCGCCGGTGCCAAGGGCCAGACCCGGACCATCCGCGAAGAGGTGTCTCGGATGACCGATGAGGAACCCACCCCGGAAATCAAGGTCGAAAGCGTCGAATACAAGCCGATGGACATCGAAGAGGCGGTGCTGCAGATGGATTTGACCGACCAAGGGTTTCTGGTATTTACCAACGCCCGGTCCTCGCAGATCAACGTGCTTTATCGCCGCAAAGATGGGCACTACGGCCTCATTCAACCCCGGAGCTGAACGATCGCGATCGCCGCTGCGGCCGTCTCGGTTCGGCGGCAGCCGCCTCCGGCGACCGGCGCGATTCAGGCGAAATGGCCATGAAAATTCTGGATGTACTACAGCCGGAAGCAATCCTTCCGGAGTTGAAATCTCAAACCAAGAAGGAGGTGCTCGAAGAGCTGTCCGCACCCGTTGCGCAGCTGGCCCGCATCGATCCGGTGCGACTGGTTCGCGTCTTGCTGGAGCGGGAACGCTTGGGCAGCACCGGCATCGGGGGAGGCATCGGCATTCCGCACGGAAAACTCCCGAATCTGGATCATCTGATCATCGGATTCGGGCTGAGTCGGAAGGGGGTGGATTTCGAATCGCTGGACGGCGCACCGACCCACCTGTTCTTTCTGCTGGTCACTCCGGAGAACTCCACCGGCCTGCACCTGAAGCTGCTGGCCCGCATTTCACGGATCCTCAAGAATGAACCCTTCAAGGAGCGGCTGCTACAAGCCACCAGCCGAGAGCAGATTTACGACGTCATCAAGGAAGAGGACGAAGAATTCTAACCGTCACCTGCGGCGACCGGACGTGAATCACCCAACCCTTCTCATCGTCACCGGACTGTCGGGCTCCGGAAAAAGCACTGCTCTTGCGGCGCTGGAAGACGTCGGCTTTTTTTGCGTCGACAACATGCCCGTGGCACTCCTGCCGAGGTTCTTGGAGCTGCCACCCCCCAACGGAGCGGAGGCCACCGGTATCGCCTTTGGGATGGACCTGCGGGATAAAGGGTTCATTTCAAGTTATGACAGAGTTCTCAAGGGACTGCGGGTACAGAAGTTCCGGTTTGAAATCATGTTCCTGGAAGCCGGCGAACAAGTGCTGATCCAACGGTTCAGCGCCACGCGCCGTCAACATCCGCTGACCCGAGGCCGAGGCCTGCTGGCCGGTATCCGTCGCGAACAGGAGTTGCTCCAGCCTCTGCGTGCCGCCGCCGACTACGTGATTGATTCCACACTGCTCAACGTTCACGAGCTCAAGCAGAAGGTCGTCGGTATCGTAGCCGAGCAGCGCTCACTGGAGCCTCTGCGGGTGCATGTCATCTCGTTCGGTTTCAAGTACGGCCTTCCGCCGGAGGCCGACCTGGTGATCGATGTGCGCTTCCTGCTTAATCCCTTTTTTGTTCCAGAGTTAAAGGCCCTGGACGGAGAGGACTCTGAGATTCGAGAGTTTGTTCTGAAAGCGCCCGATGCGTCCGCGCTGATCGCAAAGTACACGGACTTGATCGATTTTTTGCTTCCACGGTACGAGAAAGAAGGCAAGACCCAGCTCAGCATCGCGGTCGGTTGCACCGGGGGCCGGCATCGCTCGGTCGTGGTGGCTCGAGCCCTTTACGACCATATTGGGGCGCGCGGTAATCGGGTCGAATTGATCCACCGTGACATCCACCAACCGCAGGAGACCGGATGACGGCTCATGCGAGGTGGGTTGAAGGACGTTTATGATCGGAATCCTCATCGTCACTCACAGCCAGTTGGGCGAAGCTCTGGTCGATGCGGCAGAGTTCATCCTGGGCAGCCGCCCACCGGGGGTGATTTCCGTCTCCATCGACCTCAATCAAAACGTGGACCGTCTGCGGGAACGGGTGGCGGCCGGCGTCAAGAAGGTCACCCAGGATGATGGCGTGCTGATTCTGACGGACATGTTCGGGGGCACGCCGTCCAACATCAGCTACTCGTTTCTCGAAGAGGGTCGCATTGAAGTCCTCTCGGGGGTCAATCTGCCGGTTCTGGTCCATGCGCTGGACAACCGCTCCCGCATGCCCTTGGGGCAGTTGGCCGCATCCCTGGAGGCCTTCGGCAAGAAGAGCATCACCCTGGCCAGCGGTATACTGAAGGGCAACAAACGGAGCTGAGGATGGCTCGGTGGGAACTCACCCGCGCCACGCCGGCGGACATTGGGCCGCTGGTGGCACTCGAGAGCCGTTGTTTCGACTGGCCCTGGGGTCGATTGTCATTCGAGGGGGAGTTGTCCGCCTCGGCAGCCGACAGTCGGGTGGCATGGACGGCGACGGCCGCCGGGCAAAAGCAGATCGTCGGCTACATCTTCTTTCGCTTCGTTGCGGAAGAGGTCCACATTTTTCGAATCGCGGTAGACCCGATCTGGAGACGCCGGGGCATCGGTACGCACCTGGTGACCGAGTGCTTAAGTGCGGCGCACGCGGAGGGGCTATCAACGGCCGTTCTCGAAACGCGGCCCTCCAACACTGAGGCCATCGGGTTGTATCGAAAATTCGGCTTCTGCGCGGCCGGGACGCGCCGCGCATATTATTCCGACCGTCACGAGGATGCGCTTATCTTAAAACGAACGTTAACGTAAGGAGGATTTATGGCAGTCAAGATCGGCATTAACGGGTTTGGCAGAATCGGACGCCTGTTGTTCCGGGCCGCGACGAAGAACCCTAAAATCAAGGTCGTCGCCATCAACGACCTTACAAACGCCGAGACCATGGCGCATTTGTTGAAATACGATTCCGTTCACGGGACTATGGATCTCCCGGTTTCCGCCAAGAGCGACGCCATCGAAGTCGGCGGACAGGCGGTGGCCATCCGTTCAATGCGGGATCCAGAAAAAATCGACTGGAAGGAGCTGGGCGTGGACATCGTCGCAGAATGCACCGGCCTGTTCACGAAGCGCGAGGATGCCGCCAAGCACCTCACCGCCGGAGCCCACAAGGTCATCATCTCCGCTCCGGCGACCAACCCCGACCTCACGATCGTCATGGGCGTGAACTCCCACCGGTACGACCCGAAGCAGCACCACATCATCTCCAACGCTTCCTGCACCACCAATTGTTTAGCACCCGTGGCGAAAGTCCTGCATGAAAACTTCAAAATCAAACGGGGCCTCATGACGACCGTGCACTCCTATACCGGGGACCAGCGGCTGCTCGATTTTCCCCACAAGGACTTGCGCCGGGCGCGCGCCGCTGCACTTTCCATGGTTCCGACCACGACCGGCGCCGCCAAGGCGGTCGGGCTGGTTCTTCCGGAGCTGGCCGGCAGGCTGAATGGGCTAGCGGTGCGCGTGCCCACCCCGAACGTTTCGCTGGTTGATCTGGTCGTCGGCATCGACAAGAGCGGCGTCACCGTTTCTGAGGTCAACGCCGCGTTAAAGCAGGCCTCCGAAGACGCCCTCAAAGGCATCCTCGGGTACAGCGAAGCACCGCTGGTATCCTCGGATTTTAACGGCTGCGCGCTTTCGTCGATCGTCGACGCCCCGACGACCTACGTCATCGACGATATGGTCAAAGTTCTGTCCTGGTACGACAACGAGACCGGATATTCCACCCGCATGGTGGATCTGGCCGCGATGATCGGAGAACAGCTTTGAAAAACGGCGCCCCAGGCCGTGATCCGGCGTTGCATGGCTCTTGTAAATGCTCACATATCGGCCGATATGCTGCGCTTTCCAATCCGCCATGCGCCTTGGCTGACGGCCTGATGCTTGTTTTTCAGCGCATTATCGAATAAGGAGGCTTTCACTTTGCGTAAACCGTTGATTGCCGGCAACTGGAAAATGTACAAGACCCCCGCCGAGGGGGTCGATTTTGCCCGCCAATTGGCCCCGCTGGTTGATGGGATCAACGATCGGGACATCATGATCGCACCGGCCTTCCCAGCTCTGGAAGCCGTCGGCGGAGCACTCAAGCCGACATCCGTCGCGTTGGGTGCCCAGGATTTGTTCTGGGAGGCAGACGGGGCCTATACCGGCCAGGTGGCCCCCCGGATGCTGGTTGCCTGCGGCTGCCGTTACGTCATCATCGGCCACTCCGAACGTCGCCAGTACTTCGGAGAAACCGATGAAACCGTCCGCCGTAAACTGATAGCGGCGGTGAAGGCTGGACTCGTCCCGGTGATGTGCGTGGGCGAAACGGAAAAGGAGCGAGAGGCCGGTCAAACCTTTCCGATTCTTGACAAACAGATCAAAAATGGATTAAAGGATTTGATTGCTGATGATTTGGCTGCACTGGTGATTGCCTACGAGCCTGTGTGGGCGATCGGCACCGGCAAAACCGCTACCGTCGATCAGGCCCAGGAAGCCCACCGGTTTATCCGCTCGCATGTGGCGGAGCTGCTCGGCTCAACATTAGCCGAGGGAATGCGGATACTCTACGGCGGCAGCGTCAAGCCGGAAAATATATCCGAGCTCATGGCCATGCCCGATATCGACGGAGCCCTCGTGGGCGGCGCCAGCTTGAAGCCGGATTCATTCAGCCGAATCGTAAAATTTAACTGACAAGCAGCGAGGTGGCGAAAGCCGGCCTATGACAGTCCTACTGGTGATCATTCATGTGGTGGTGTGTGTCGCGCTGATCATGATCGTGCTCCTGCAGACCGGGAAGGGAGCGGACATCGGCGCGGCCTTTGGGGGAGGTGCCAGCAACACGCTTTTCGGAACCAGCGGGGCCTCCACGTTTCTAAGTAAGGCGACGACGGTAGCCGCCATCGTGTTCATGCTGACTTCGCTGGCGCTGGCCTACCTGACGAGCCAGCGGCCGTCGAGTTCGGTCGTCACCGAAATCCCGGCCGCCGCCGAAACCAAGGCCCCGGACGCTGTCCCGGCGCCGGCCGCCACCGAACCAACACCCGACGCACCGCCCAAGTCCCAATAGCCCAATCATGGCTCAAAACTTTTTTTTGCCCAAGTGGTGGAACCTGGTAGACACGCTATCTTGAGGGGGTAGTGGCGAGAGCCGTGCCGGTTCAAGTCCGGCCTTGGGCACCATCTGTGATGAATCATGAAGGGTTCCAGTAGGTTACTGGGACCCTTCGTGTTTCATTTGCAGATATTTGCAGTTAGGGTACAGAAAAAGGTACAATTTTCCCATCTCCTGATCCATTTCCTGCCCCGCCCGCCAGTGCCGCCTCCAGCCCCGCCCGGCCCTCGCCCGGAACCCAGTGGCCGTAGATATCCACCGTGATCGCAATCGAGCTGTGGCCGAGCTGCCGCTGCACATAGGCCGGAGACATACCCGCCATCAACAGGGTCGTGGCATAGGTGTGCCGCAGGTCGTGGGGGTTCCGGACCTCAAGCCCAGCGGCCTTGCACACCCGCCGAAGCTCACACTGCACATCGCGCTGGCTGAACGGCCAACGGCTGCCCTCAGAGCCCCCAGGCTTGACGAACAAGAGATCCACATGCCCTCCCCTGCCCGCCTGCAAGCCCTCCTTCTTCAACATCATCACGTGTTCCTCCAACTCAACGGCCAGGGATTCCGGGATGTCCACGAACCGGGATTTCCCGCCCTTGGGCTTGCGGAAGCTCTGACACTTGTAGGCTTCCACCACGTGATAAAGAAGGCGGCCGCGATCGATGTGCTTTGCCCGCATGGCAAGCACCTCCCCGAGCCGGAACCCCATCAAGGCCATGGCCTTCAGGACCAACTGCATCGACCGGCTGCAGACCCTTTCGGCCGTGGCGATCATCCGGTCCCGCTCCTCCACGGTCATGGGGGCCGGGTCCTTCAGGTCCCGCTGGTTCTTCGGCGGCAGGATCTTCTTGAGCAGCCCCCTGGCCGGATTGCTCCCAAGCAGGCCGCTGTCGATCCCCTCCTCAAACACGCTTGAGACGACCGCATGCACGCTCTCCACGGTGGCCGGCGAGCGCCTCTTGGACAGTTCCCGCAGGCTCGCCTTGATTTGATCCCGAGTCACCCGATCAATCGGCTGTCGGTAAATGGCCTGTGGTTCCATGTGTATCCGCATGGTATCCTCGTAGCGGTCAACCGTAACCGGGGACCACCGGTTTCCTGAATTGGAACGGTTGAACTTTGCATCGAGTAGCTTCAGAAATTCATCCCTGCTAATCCCATGGAACCGGACAGAGACAAGCATGACATCT
>CAZNAX010000008.1:0-1694 GCA_964570965.1 uncultured Desulfatibacillum sp. | reverse complement strand
TGTGTGTTAAAAGTGTTGGGTAGTTACTGTCCGTCATATGTCTGAACCTCCACTGTGAATTAAATGTGTTTTGGGTGCGTCACGTGCGTCACGGTTGCTGATCAATCCTTTAGCGAAGACTTTGTGTCCCATATGAGAACATTTTACAGGATTGAAAAACGTTGAGAACGTTAATCAAAAACCTTGAATTTGCCGATAAATTGGTATGGTAGGCTTTTCGATTGGTATAGGTTATCAAGGTTGAGCTAAATCCCAGGAGACACGGATGACCACGGGCGATAAGGACGTTTTACAAAAGGCACTCGCTGAAATATCCAAGCTTCGCCAATCAATTGGGGAAAGAAGATTCCGGGAACTCCTTCGGGAGCTTAAGGCCAGCAATAGAATCTGCAGTTCCGCAAGTGAGATGGTCCGATCATTTGACGAAGAGGCTGGAACCTTTCTGCGCCCATATCGGCATATATTGAGACTTATTGGGAACGACCGTATTGAGCGATTAAAGTTTAGAAGGACTATACGGACTCTCGAACCAAGGGAAAAAAGCGGACGTGGTGGCCTAAAAAGCTATGGGAAGGAGCTTAGGGGTGAAAGGGATGCCCTTGCAGGTAGCCGTGACTATTGGTTGGTGACAAATCGTGAAGCAATGAACTGGGCCTTTCAATGCTGTGAGAATGTTTTTCCAGAAACTAAACCTGGAGAGTGGAGGGTTAAGACCTGCGACGCGCCATCTACTGGACTCAATAGCACAAGATGTTGGTCTTCGATCAGATACAGATTTTGACAACCACCAAGGCGGGAAGGCAAGCGGAGCAGCTGTAATGCAATGCTGGTCGCTTCCCCGAGCATCCTTTCCTAAGTTTGATTGTTTCCTGTTTGGGGCTGTTTGAACAAGGGGCCATCGCAACGAAAAAACCCCAGAACTCAACATATATGGGATAAAATGTATTGAGTTTGGGGTTCCCGGCCGACTTTATAGGGTTGTTACAATGTGCCGTTCCGTGTCTGATTTCGGATTATTTTCTTTGAGGTGTTTCCTTCCTCAACCGGTCAATTTCATCAAGGATACCGTCCAACACGTCATACAGGTCCAAAGCCCGGCGGAGCATGGATTTAAGACTGTATCCTTCTTCTTCTGGGTCATGCAGCATTCGAATGGGGGGCATGTGGTAGTCCAGGGCAATATGGTAGAGGGGTTTCAAAATTGTGCGGGCGTTGCTCTTGTAAGGCCACCCCAATTCGTTCATGCGTTTCTTCACCTGCCTGAAATGAACGAATCCGCGGCGACTCCAGAAAACAGGCCCACAGTCAAAGGCACACAATCCGTACTTGTTCCAACTGACACCCGAGGCAAGGAAGGTACTGCAGGTTTCTGGACTAAATCCGGGGAGCTTTCTATTCAATCTCTTCACATAGTCAGCTTGCAAATGTTCCCCGTAGCGGATCACGTTGACGACACGGTTGCGTATGCCGGTCAAGGTGGTCCACTTTTCAGATTCATCAAAACCCCAACGGCCTTTGATCCATCCCTGGGAATCGCTGCTGTCACCCCCACGGTCGAACTGAATGTGGTCAAACAAAAGCTCGTGCGGCCCCAGTTTCAGCCAGTAAAAATTGGTCAGGATGTGCCGTGCTTGCCGAATATCCTTTTTCGATAGACATTCCCTGAGCGCTTCCCGGACCAGGCTGGTGTTGGC
>CAZNAX010000007.1:0-53071 GCA_964570965.1 uncultured Desulfatibacillum sp. | reverse complement strand
CTTTGGTTCAATCCGAATCATTTCTTGCACGCCTCGTGCTTTTTGTAAAGATTAGGAGAACCGGCGAACGTGCGGATGTTAGGTATCTAAAGAGGATAAAAAGCGATTCGGCCTGCAGCCGATTGGAACCGCAGGATCTAGGAATGGACGATTGCAGCAGGATCCAGGGAATTACTGCTGAGCGATTTCTCCAGCCAAAAGGAAGCGCTCAAGCTCAGTGTCCAGTACTTTCCACCCTTTGCCAAGCTTCTGAGCTCTAATCTTTCCTGCTGCAATTAATTTCAGAAATGTGGGTCGCGAGATACGGAGATAGTGACAGGCTTCGCTGGTGTTGATCACCGGAGGCAAGGAACTGACTGCAGATCGGTAGTTCCGGCGGGACCGGTCGCTAGGCCGGCTTACTATTTTCTCATCGTCCATGTTCATCTTCGCTCTTTCTGCTTTGTCCAGCCAATAAATGCAGATCAAAATTTATTGATCAGAGGGATGGTCGGGGGCATTTGAGCCCTGGCTAAGAACACCCACGCTTTGTGCCAAAGCAAAAAATGCGCCACCCAACATCGGAGGCAAATCTTCAAATCTGATTCCAAAAGATAGATGAATCTGGCCGTTGTCAACCACTTTTTCTTTGCGGACGATCTTGCCCGAAATAACCAATGACATTTTTTCTATAGATAAAATTACCCGAACTTCTGGTCTGTGACCATTGAAAATATCCTTGAAGACAGATGGGTGTCTATCTTCAACAAGGTTGTCGGGCGTAAGGAAACAAAGCCCTGAAACGGACAAGTCCCGCGAAAAGCCCGCGATCCGAATCGGCGCAGCTCCATCTATATCTGTAATAATTTCAATTGATATTGGAGTGGTGAGATTGTAACGCTTTGCCTTTCGCGCTAGAGCAGAGCCGTTTTTGAACGTTTTCCGATCGCGGATTTGAAGGAGGTCGATTATCTTAGCCTCAAGATCGGGGTGCATCCTGCACAGGCGAATGATTTTTTCTTTCTTGATTCTAACTAGTTCCGTTCTCTTGAGCGTTACGATATGCGACTGGGACCGTATGTCTTCAGAAAGGGGATAAATGACACCAAAAACATCATTCGCTTTCAACATCTGGATGGGTTTCTTGAACTTGACCTGCTGATCTTCGATCATCCGATAGTTGGATTCTTTAAGCTCTCCAGATACCACAAAATTTAATGCCCGTTCCACTTCTCCGAGCTGTTTCACAGTCAAACCAGGCGGATGACATACATTCTCGACGCTCTGGCAGAGATCCAAGAGTTCGTCCGTTGTCAGGCTCTTCCAAAATGCTTCAGCCGGTTTTCCATCAGGCGCTTGGTGTTGAAAAACTGAAAGGACCGCCTCGATCTCTTCCTTGCGCGGCCTGACAGCTTGCCACTGCGCCATTTTTGCCGCAGCCCCTTGCAGAAATTGGCCTTCTTTGAAAAAGATCTGCGCTGCACGGTCATAATGATTCGCCGCTGCTTGCAAATGGGAGTTCACTGCCAGGAGGTTTGCGTATATTTTCAACAGGTCCGGATTTTCTGGAAACCGCTTGATCCAGTGCCCGAGAACATCCAGGGAATTGATTACGATGTTTCCGTTTAAAATGTATTCCAGCAATCGAGGATTCATTCCGAAACAGTCTTCTTCAAATTTGGATGAGAGCAGTTTTCCCAGTAATAACTACGAGTCCGACCCCACTCCGTGCAGACACCGCAGATTTTCTTTTCGGCGCAATCGAAAACCACCTCTTGATCGGGCCCGCCCGCAGCTGGCCCATCGGTTTCAGGGAAAAAAAGAATCGAAGTCAGGATTACGTTGCGGTTCAGCTTGGCGCAATGAAAGGGCGCATAGACCAGCTGAGCGGCGGGCAGTTTCACCTCCATCCATTTTTCTCCTTTTAGACAGATAAGTTATAGAAAATATATCCTCGAATGCCATTTAGAGCGGAGGTTGCCCCTGCTCATCCCGATCCTATTGAATTATCGGTACGTTGTCTTTTTTCTTTAACTTTTTAGGGAAATAGCGAGGGAACTGGCGATTCGATGAATATAACCACTTGAGCCGGCGAGCGAAAACTGATGGCAAGCGCATGGAGCATGAGGCGGGGATGTTTTTTTTGATGCGATTTGTCACCGTATAGCGTGTCACCCACAATCGGATGGCCGATGCTGAAGATAGGTTTTTTGTATTTGGCGATGCTCAAACAACCGGTTCAGATAGCGATGGGTCTCGGCATTCTTTGCGAACAGGATGACTCCGCTCACCTGTTTGTCCAGACGGTGAACCACAAATAACTTTTGGTTGCAGGTATCCGTGAGAAGTTTGAGCAGGGAAATTTTTGCGGGATTGCGTTTCGGAATCGAGGCAAGCATCACCGGCTTGTCGACGGCAAGGAGGTCATCGTTTTCAAAAAGAACCGGGATCGTGTGATATTCAGTGAAGATTGAAGAGGTCATATTCATCGTATCATCATATTCTACTTGAAATCCCATGCTGCTTTATCGGCTACAATTTATTTGGTATGGTGGGGTTAGGTGCTTTAAATATGTTTAACCGTCTGAAAGAAATCGCAATGTCGAGCCCAAGGCTGCGAATCGATCTTGAAAAAATCGTGCATAACACCCGTAAAACAATAGCGATCAGTCGTTCCCATGGATTCGAGGTGATGGCGGTAACCAAGGGCGCTGGGGGGCTTTCCGAAGTGGCCCGGGCCATGCTCGCCGGTGGGGTTAAATCACTGGGAGACTCCCGGCTCGACAATATCGATCGTATTCGAAAAGCGGGGATCAAGACCCACATCACTCTGCTGAGATCTCCCGGACCGAGCGATATCAGGCGGACGGTTGCTCTGGCTGACGCCAGCCTGAACGCCGATCTTGGCGTTGTCGAGGCGCTCTCGGGTGAGGCCTGCGTTCATCGCAAGATGCACTCCGTGGTTCTCATGGTCGATCTCGATACCGGCCGGGAAGGTCTCGAGGCGGATCGGATTCCGGCGGCCTGCCGCAAGGTGGCTTCGCTTCCGGGAGTTCGGCTCGCAGGCCTCGGTGCCTATTTTCACTTGGCCAGCAGCAGCAGCCTCCATATCGAGGCCTTGTCCAGGTTTGTGGCTTTGGCGAAACGGGTCGAATCGGATCTGGGAAAACCGCTCCCAATGCTTTCCGGCGGGTCGTCGAATATTTTTCGGACCCTTGCCATTGAAGGTCATGCCAACCCGGGGATCAACCACCTTCGCATCGGAACGGCCATCCTGCTCGGGTTCGCTTCATCCCTGAACCCGATTACCATCGATGGCTTAGAGCGCGACACATTTGTTCTATCGGCGGAAGTGATTGAAGTTAAAAATCGCAGACGGGGCGAAGCCATTCTGGCGCTTGGCAAGATTGACGCCGATCCCCGGTTTCTGTTTCCTTTGACCCCGGGGCTCACGGTAAAGGAGGCAACCAGCGATCATCTCTTGGTTGCAATTAAAAACCGCACCCGCGTCGGCGACTGGATCGCTTTCCACCTGGGCTACCCTGCCCTGTGCCGGTTGATGGCGTCGCCCTATGTGCAAATAGAATATGTCAATGAGTTAGAATCTTGCTGAGGAACAACTTGGTCCGTTCGCTTTTCGGCCGGGAGAAAAATTCTTCCGGCGGTGCGATTTCGATCAACTCCCCGTAGTCCATGAAGGCCACCCGATGGGAGACTTCGCGCGCAAACCCCATCTCATGGGTGACCACGATCATGGTCATCCCCTCGCGCGCCAAATTGCGCATGACCTCCAGCACCTCGTTGATCATCTCCGGGTCGAGCGCCGAGGTGGGCTCGTCGAACAGCATGATCTTCGGCCGCATACAAAGCCCGCGGGCGATCGCCACGCGCTGCTGCTGGCCGCCGGAGAGTTGGGCCGGATACTGGTTCAGCTTGTCGCCCAGGCCGACCTTCTCCAAGACGTAGCGGCCCTGCTCCTCGGCCACTTTTTTAGAGGTCTTGCGCACCTTCATGGGTGCCAGCGTCACGTTCTGCAGGGCCGTCATGTGTGGATAGAGGTTGAACTGCTGGAAGACGAAGCCGATCTCCGCCCGCAGCCGGGTCATGTTGGTTTTCGACTCGTGCACTTTCATGGTGTCGACGATGAGCGCACCCTTCTGGATGGGCTCCAGGCGGTTGATGCAGCGGATGAGAGTGCTCTTGCCCGAACCGCTCGGGCCGCAGACCACCAATACCTCCGCCGGGTCGACTTTCAGGTTGATGCCCTTGAGGACGTGCAACTCCCCGAACCATTTGTGAACGTCTCTGAATTCGATCATGTCCGCCTACATCTTGTTTTGGGTGACACCCGCCGACATGCGCTTCTCCAAGCTGTTTGAAATCCGGATGAGCGGATAGCAGATCACAAAATACAGGACCGCCACCAAACCGAAGACCAGCAGTCCCTGGGGCACGCGCTGCACCGTGAGCCAACCCACCCGGGTCACGTCCATGACACCGATGGCCGAGACCACGGACGAGTCCTTGATCAGCAAGACGAACTGACCCACCAGCGGCGGCAGGATGATGCGCATGGACTGGGGCAGGATCACATAGCGCAGCTGTTGGACGCCGTTCAGGCCTGTCGAGGTGGCCGCTTCCCTCTGGCCCGCGGGAACCGCCTGGATGCCCGCCGCCACGATCTCGCAGATGAAACAGGCGGCGAGGTTGGAGAGGGCGATCACGGCGGCCGGGAAGGCTTCCAGTTGAATCCCGAACTCCGGCAGCAGGAAAAAGATGATGAAGACCTGCACCAGGAAGGGTGTGCCGCGCACGACGTCCACCCAGGCGCCGATCAGGGGCTTGACGAACCGGCTGCGCGAGGCCCGCAGGATGCCCCAGATGAAGCCGATGACGGTGCCGGCCAAAAGACTCAAGCCCGAAACGGCGATGGTCATCCACAACCCTTTCAGAAAGAAGGGCAGGCTGTGAATGAGCTGTTCGATGTAGAAGCTCCACATGATGTTACGTTTGCATGTAGATCAGCCGCTTCTGCGACCAGTGCGTCAACCCCTTGAGAATGTAGTAAATGAGCAAATAGAACAGCGCCGAGGTCAGGAACCCCTCGGCCGGCATGAACCGCTCCGAGGTCATGATCTGGCCGGCACGGGTCAGCTCCGGTAGTGAGATCAGCGACAGTAGCGCCGAGTCCTTCACCAGGACGATGGCCTGGCCCAGCATGGGAGGCAGAGTCATGCCAATGGCCTGAGGCAGGATGATATGACGCATGCGCTGGAAGTAGTTCAGGCCTGAGGCGACGGCTGCCTCCACCTGGCCGTATGAGATGGATTGGATTCCGGCGCGGATGATCTCCGCCATGTAGGCACCGCTGTTCAGAGCAAGAGCCAAGATTCCAGTGGTGGCCTCGGACAAGCGAATCCCCAACGATGGCAGGCCGAAGTAAAAGAAAAATAGCTGGACCAGCAGCGGAGTGGAACGGATGCTTTCGATGTAGGCGGAAGCGGCGATGGCAAGCGGTTTGTAGCGCCCGATGCGCATGCCGCAAGCCAGGGTGCCGATTACCAGCGCTCCTAGTAGCCCAGCGGTCGAGAGCCAGAGGGTGGCAAGAAAACAGCTCCAAAAAAGGGGCAGGTACTCGATGATCACGCGGAAATTGAACGTCTCAAGCATGCAGAGCCACTCATGTAAATAATGGGCCGCCTGTTCAGGCGGCCCATATTTTAGTTATGCAGCCGCGAGCGGCTGCATCAGTGGTCTTTCTTCCAGTCCAGGGTATTGACCCAGTAGTTCAGATTCTGCTCCAGGCGGCCGTCGAGCCCTGCATTGAGGAAGAAGAGGTTCACCAACTCCAGCAGGTCCTGGGAGTCGTAGCGCACTGCGAAAGCCAACGGAAGCTTGGAGAGCAAGTCCGGCAAAACCCGGATGCTGTTGGGTGGGAAATTCGCCATCTGGCCGATCACCGCGGAGGAGTCGTTCACCCCGAAATCAGCCTGACCCTGCAGAACGGCATCGATCAAAAGTGGCCCGCCGCCCTTATAGGATTTCAACTCGGCCTTCGGGAAGGAATTCTTGGCGTCCGTCTCGCCGGTTGAGCCGAGCAGCACCGCTGCTTTTAATCCTGCCTTTCTGGCATCTTCAATACTCTTTATGGGACTGTCGGCCTTCACAAAGGCGACGCTGCCGGTGTACATGAAGGGCTTGGTGAAACCGATCTTCATGGCCCGCTTGATAGTGGGGGTCATGTCCGCCGCCAGGATGTCGGCCTTCTTGGAGAGCAGTGCCGGGATCAAGCCGTCCCAGTCAAAGTCCAGAAACGTCACCTTGACGCCCATATCCTTGGCCAGCATCTCGCAAAGCTCGATCGAGCTCCCGGCGCGCTTGCCGTTCTTGTCGATGAAGCTGAACGGAGGTCCCTGGGTCTGGCATGCCACCCGCAGCTCCCCGCGCTGGGCGATTTCATCCAGAGTGCCCGCAACGCTAATCGATGCGAACCCGACCACCATCAACAATGCGATCAACCAATTAACGCGTTTCATGATCCGTTCCTCCTTGCCTTTGGGGTTGGTTGTAGAGCTATTCCACCTCTTCCGTGACGACAATTCCCCGCTGGGCCAAAGCAGCCA
This sequence comes from uncultured Desulfatibacillum sp., assembly GCA_964570965.1. Classification (GTDB taxonomy): domain Bacteria; phylum Desulfobacterota; class Desulfobacteria; order Desulfobacterales; family SpSt-501; genus SpSt-501. The sequence continues at coordinate 46,469 of CAZNAX010000007.1, read as the reverse complement.
TGAACGGGGCATACGGCACATCTAAAGCGGGGTTTAGAACGCCTTTTGTGGCGATTTCGCCGGAGGCGATCATCTGGGCGACGATGCTGGCCGGGAACCCGACCCCCAGGCTCATGCCGTAGAGGCCGGATTTCAATTCGCGTTCGATGACAAGGGAGGTCTTGATGGTCTTGGAGCGGCCGTCCTTCAGGCCCGAAAAGACATTGTACATGGCCACCACGTCTTTTTCATCATTCGCATACTGAAGCTGGGGTTCCAAGAGCTTCACCATGAACTGGTGCGGTGTCACTGCGCAGTCCAGGCCCGGCAAAGGCTCATCTGAAAGCAGCCCCAGGCGTTTCAAGGGCCGCCAGAAGGCGCACCATCCCGGCCAGCGCAGGGCATAGCGCCCGGCCTCGCGGATGCCGGGCGTCACCCCCAACAGGTCGGTGTAGAAAACGGCATCCCCGTTCGGCACCGCCTCCATCTCGCCGAGCCCCGGAAACCGGATCGTGTGAATCATGTCGGTTTCGTGCTGCTGTTCGGCCGGTAGCTCAAGCCTCTCACCGGTCTTGATGAAAACCGATGCCCGCTTTTGAGAGCGGAGTACCATGTCGAAGTTCCAACTGATCTTATAGTTGAGGGGGTTGGTGCAGGCATTCTTCTCGGGGATGCCGCCGCAATAGGAGTTCAGCACATGCAGCTCGTCGAACTGGCGCACGGCATGCCCGCAGATGACGAGATCGATGCCGGGGTCGAGGCCGCACTCCGGCATGAACGAGATACCGGCTGTTTTAGCTGCTTCGTGCAGATGCTGGATGGGCTTGCCGTAGTTGGTGCTGACCAGCGGTACCCTGGTTTCCAGGGCCGCCTCGAAAGCGTTGATCATGAAAGGCAGCGGTAAAAGATCAATGACGGCGTCGAAGTCTTCCTTGAGCAGCGCCACCAGGGCCTGCTTGGATGAGCCTTCCACCTGGACCGGTTTGATCTTGGAAACATCGGTGATGGCCGCCAGCCTGTCCCAGGCTTTCAGGCTGACATCCGCACAGACGATTTCCCTCACCCGGCTGCTGCGAGCCAAGTCTAAGAGGGCCGCTTTACCCTGAAGCCCCAAGCCGCCCAATACCGCTATCTTCATACCGTTGCCTGCCCAAAGGGAGTGTTAATAATTCAGACACTAAAGAGACGTTCACTAAATAGATAATTGGAAGGTTTGTCAATCGGTTTTGCGGAATTAACGTCGCCTTGGGTTCATCGAGGTATTGACAACGCTTAGGCGGTTAGGATTCAAGGGCTCACCGTCACATGATACCCTTGCTCGCCGCGCTGGACCAGCAGGACCATTGTGGTTTTCTGGCGGGATTTGATCAGCGCTTTTCGAAACTCCTCGCGGTTGGGAATACTGGTATCATCAACCTGGCGGATAACATCTCCCGGCCGGGCGCCGATGCGCGCCAGATAGGAGCCTTCTTTTAGCTCAGAGATAACGACACCCTCCCTGATCGCAATCCGAAAATCCCGACGGTTTTTCGGAGTCAGCTCTTCCACCTTGATACCGAGCAGGCTCCAGGCCAGCTCATCCGCACGCTCGATGGGAAACTCTTTGGTTTTAACGCTCATCGTCTGGGTTCGACCGGCACGCCAGACCTGGGTTTCAAGGGTGTCACCGGCAGTCACGGTTTGGGACGCCGCTAAATAATCATCAAGCCCGGTGATCTTCTTACTGCCGAGCGCAACCAGGATGTCGCCCTCGCGCAGCCCGGCCCGTTGGGCCGGGCTTTCGGGTTCAACCGCCTTGACCATGACGCCTTTCCGGCCGGGGTAGCTCAGGTATCGGGCAATCTTTTCGTCAAGCTCCTGAACGAGCATACCGATCCAGACTGGTTTCACCTCGCCGAACTGGATGAGGTCGGAAACGATGCGCCGCGCCTTGCCGATGGGGATGGCAAAGCCGATGCCCTGAGCTTTGGCGTAGATTGCGGTGTTGATTCCGATCAGCTCCCCGCTGATGTTGAGCAGCGGACCGCCGCTGTTGCCGGGATTGATTGAAGCATCGATTTGAATAAAATCCTGGAACACGCGGTCGTCCGTACGGATGCTGCGGTTAAGGGCGCTGATCACGCCGGTGGTGACCGTGTGCGAAAAGCCGAACGGGTTGCCGATGGCGATCACCGTCTCGCCGATCATCAGATCATCGCTGCTCCCCATGGCGATGGACGGCAGTTTTTCGCGGGGCTCGATTTTAAGCACGGCCAGATCCGATTCAGGGTCTGCCCCCACGATCCGGGCTTCGTACTCGCGTTCATCCTGCAGCACCACCTTAACGGTTCCCGAACGCTGGATGACGTGGGCGTTGGTCAGGATCAGGCCCCTTTCGCCATCGATGATCACCCCCGAGCCGAGGCTGGTGCTCTGTTGGTGCCGCTCGAAGCGCGGATCGAAGAAGTCCTTGAAGAACTCCTCGAAAAACGGGCTTCCGAAACCTGAGAACGGATTGGCGCGGGTGCGGGCCTCGAAAGCCGTACTGATGTTGACTACTGCCGGCCGGACCTTGCGCACGGCTCTTACCACGGCGCTCTCGCGCAGGTTGTCGGGTGCGGCCTCAGCCGGAATGGGCTGAATGAATAAAAAAATAAAAATGCAGGCCCAACGACTGTCGAAGCAGTTCAAACGGACAAAGAAATTTTTCGATTTTAAATTTGGCTTTTTCATCGATCTGGGATAGATAAATAAATTTTTGCGCATTATACATCCCACTGCCAATAACAGCAACCTTGCAAAACCATGATGGAAAAAAACCTAACTTTTCTCACTCTCGTTGAAAAGCCGAGCCGTTACCTGGGCTCGGAGATCAACTCCACCCGCAAGAACGTAAGCGAGGCGAAACTGAGGGTGGCCTTGGCTTTTCCGGATCTATATGAAATCGGCACATCCCATTTCGGGCTTCAGATCCTCTATCACATTCTCAACAGCCAGCCGGATGTCGCCGCCGAAAGGGTCTTTGCGCCGGCGCCGGACATGGAGGCCCTTCTTCGCCGTTTGAAAAAGCCTCTCTTTTCCCTGGAATCTCATACTCCCTTGAATCAATTCGACATCATCGGCTTCAGCCTGCTGTATGAGCTTAATTACACGAACATGCTCACCATGCTTGAACTTTCCGGCATCCCATGGATGGCGGCCGAACGGGATCGGTCCCATCCGATCATAATCGCCGGAGGCCCGTGCACCTGCAATCCTGAGCCGACGGCAGAATTCTTCGATGCCATGGTCGTGGGCGACGGAGAGGCCGTTGTGGTCGAGCTCCTGCGCGCATGGTTTGAGTGGAAACAGTCCGGCACCCGTGACCGACAGGCCCTTTTGGAACGCTGGTGCGTCATCGAGGGTGTTTATGTGCCGGCTTTTTTCGAGGCGCGCTATGATGCCTCAGGATTTCAGACAGTTGTCCCACGGTCCAATCGCTACACAACCGTTCGGCGGGCGATAACCGGAGACTTGGATGGGGCGCCTTTCCCGAATCGCCCCGTAGTTCCGTTCGGAAAACCGGTTCACGACCGGCTGAGGATCGAAGTATCGCGCGGATGCACTCGCGGATGCCGGTTCTGCCAGGCGGGAATGCTTTACCGCCCGGTGCGGGAACGTACGCCGCAAAAAGTTTTTGATCTGGCCGTGCAAGCCCTGGCAGCCACGGGCTATGAGGATCTGTCCCTGCTGTCGCTCAGCACGAGCGACTATGGCTGCATCGTTCCGCTGATGCAGCGTCTGATGGGCCGCTACGCAACCGAACGGGTGGCGGTTTCGCTTCCGTCGTTGAGGGCCGGCACCCTCTCTCCCGATCTGATGGATCTGATCCGGCAGGTTCGCAAGACCGGCTTCACAATCGCGCCGGAGGCCGGAAGCCAGCGCCTGCGGGACGTGATCAACAAAAACATCAATGAAGGGGAAATCATCGAAACGGTGCGCGCCGCCTTTCAGATGGGATGGCAGCTGGTCAAGCTCTACTTCATGATCGGCCTGCCCACTGAATGCGATGAAGATCTCAACGCCCTTGTGGACCTTGGATATCGCCTGCGCAAGCTTAAAGGGCCGGCCGGCCGACGTGGCCAGATCAACATCAGCGTGGCGACGTTCATCCCTAAGCCTCATACGCCGTTTCAGTGGGCCTCTCAGCTTACGCTGGCCGAATCCCGCGATAAGCTCAGGAGGATACAGGGGCGACTGAAAACCGGCGGCATTGAATTCAAGTGGCAGACGCCGGAAATGAGCTGGTTGGAAGGAATCTGGGCCAGAGGTGATCGCCGGCTCGGGCCGGTGCTGCGGGCTGCTCATCGCCGTGGATGCCGGTTCGACGGCTGGGGCGATTATTTCAATTTTGGAGCATGGATTCAGGCCTTGACCGATGCCGGGGTCGACCCGGACTTTTACTTGACCCGGAAGCGGGATGTCGGTGAGCCGCTTCCATGGGATCATATCGATATTCTCGTCGACAAGGCGTTCCTTATTTCGGAATGGGAGAAAGCCCTTGCTGCATCAGGCCTTACGGGCGACTGTCGTTTCGGTGCGTGTAATGCCTGCGGAGTCTGTGATTTCAAGATCATCGCTCCGCGGGTTTATTCCAAAATGGCGCCGCAGGCAGAAGAGACTGCTCGTTCTACCAGCTTGCGAACAGACACCTATCGAAAACTTCAGTTGACCTATTCAAAACTCGGTCCTGCGCGCTTTTTCGGACACTTGGAGTTGGTTAATATTTTTTTCAGAGCCTTGCGCCGTGCCGGGATTCCCTTGAAATTCTCCGAGGGCTTTCATCCGAAGCCCAAGGTGGCCTTTGACAATCCGCTACCCACCGGAATGGAGAGTGAAGACGAGCGCATGATCATTACTGTGGCCGGCAGCGTGACCCCTGCTGGCCTGCTGAGAGGGTTGAATGCTCAGCTTCCGGAGGGTTTGTACGTTCATGCATGTAGCGAGGATATACTTGATCAGCCTGAACGCTGTACTTTCAGGGTTTCCTTTGCGAAGAATCTCCCCGAGGGACTTACGGCCTCTTTGAACAAGCTTGATTACAACCAGGATCTGGTGGTTGTATCTCCCAAAGGAAAGTTGAAAAAGATAGCATTAAGGGATATCCTAATAGATATTCGACCCGCGGGCACCAACAGCCTGGACATGATCCTGGGGTGCGAACCAGGCAAGACCGTACGTGCAACGGAGGTGCTTAAACAGGCTTTCGGACTCGCTGAAGAATTAGTGAAAACGGTCGGCATTCGCAAGCTCAAGACGACAGCCGCGGTCAAATGGCAATGAATAGGTCCTTTTGCCTGAAAAGCGATTTTCTTAGCCTCGAAGCCATGTGCCCCCGGCCGTAGATTGGATCATTATCGGCCATGGCTTAAAAATCCAAGGATTCAAGCTATGTATAAACAGCTTATCATAAACGTTAACGAACATGAAACACGGGTTGCACTGTTGGAGGATGGTACCATTGTAGAGTTTCATGTCGACCGTGGCGACGATTCCGATATTGCCGGCAATATATATAAAGGAAGAGTCCTGCGGGTGTTGCCCGGCATGCAGGCGGCATTTGTGGACATTGGCTTGAACCAGGCCGCTTTCATATATGTTGATGACGTTTATCAAAATAATTTCAAAGACATAGAAAATTTTTTCGCGATGCGCTCCGAAGATTCGGAGAACCTTCCCGATGAGGAAGCGATTCCGCTGCCACTCCAAAAGCGCGATTTCTTGATTGAGGAGCTGCTGGTGGAGGGCCAGGAAGTCCTCGTCCAGGTGGCAAAATCACCCATCGGTACCAAAGGCGCCCGGATCTCCTCGCATATATCCATTCCGGGGCGGTTCCTGGTCTTGATGCCGTCATCCAGCCACATCGGAATCTCGCGTCGTATCGAGGACGAGACGGAGCGTTCCCGGCTCAAGCAGCTGGTGCACGATCTGCGTAAGGACAATTTTGGATATATCATCCGGACGGCAGCCGAAGGAGAAAGCGAAGAGAAAATTGTCTATGAGATGGGTTTCCTCACCAATCTATGGGAAAATATCCAGCGGAAGTTTTCAACTGCACCGACTCCCTCCATGATCTATCAGGATCTTTCCATCAGCCTGCGGGCGGTGCGGGATTTGCTCATCCACGAGGTTGAAAAACTTGTCATCGATTCAAGGCCCACCTACGAGGCTGTGCTTTCCTTTTTAGATACGTATATGCCGAGCCTCAAAGAAAACGTCATCCTGTATGACGGGTCCGAGCCGGTCTTCGACGCATATAACCTGGAGGGCGACATTTCAAGGGCATTGAAGCGAAAGGTTTGGCTTAAATCGGGTGGTTATATTCTCATCGAGCATACTGAGGCGCTCACCGCCGTCGACGTCAACACCGGCCGATACGTAGGCAAACACAATCTTGAAGAGACCATCCTGAAGACCAACCTGGAGGCGGTAAAAGAAATCGCCTACCAGATACGTCTGCGAGACATCGGCGGCATCATAATAATCGACTTCATCGACATGGAGAAAAAATTAAATCAGGAGAGAGTGGTTACCGCTTTCAGGGAAGCGTTGAAGCGCGACAAGAGCAAGACCCACGTCCTTCCAATGTCGGAAATGGGATTGATCCAGATGACCCGCAAGCGTACACGCGAGCCGTTGACCCGTATTTTATGCGAGCCTTGCTTCTATTGCGACGGAGAAGGCTACATCGTTTCGCGGCAATCCGTTTGCTACCATGTCTACCGCGAGATCCTGCGCAATTCAAGGGACGTTCTCGGCCAGCGAGTGGCTATCAGGGCAAACCCCCAAGTGGCGGAGTTCCTACATCGAGAGGAAAACCATCTCATTGCCAATCTGGAAAGAATTCTGAGCAAACAGATTGTCATTTACCCCGAGCCACAGTATCATATGGAGCAGTTTGACATATTTGAAATCCAGGAGAATTGATCGCCCGCCGCTCCGCCAGCTGAATATCCTTTTTGACAATCGTATAATTCTTGACAGACTTAGTCTCTTGTGATTTATTTCCAAAGTTTTATATCAAGCGGCCGGTGCCGCCGAGGCGCTGGTGGCAGAGCTGTTTTATTTGCGCAAACCGGAGATATGGCATTTTTATCGAATTCAATTGAGGATTAACAATCATGAAAAGACCATTTCAACCCAGCAGACTGCGTCGGGCTAGAAACCACGGATTCCGGAAACGCATGTCCACAAAAAGCGGCCGCAAAATTCTGAGCCGCCGGCGCGCTAAGGGAAGAGCCCGACTTGCAGGCTGATTTATTGTCAGTGAACCGGTTTACGCCTTTAAGAGAAAAAATAGTTGCGCTACTTTTTTAAAAAGACCGATCGTCTCTTGAAACGTTCCGATTTTATTGAATTATCAGACTCGGGACAACGGCTAACCACCCGATTATTCATCGTGTTGGCCGCGCCGGCTAAAGGCGGAGGTTCGCGGATCGGTATCACCGCTAGTCGCAAAGTCGGAGGGGCGGTACAGCGCAATCGGATTAAACGTTTGGCAAGAGAGGCTTTCCGGCTGAATCGACATTTGTTTGCAAGGCCTCTGGAAATCAGCCTGATCGCCCGCAGGGCTGCAGCCGAACTGCCAAATCGGGCTATCGCCCTGGCGCTGAAGGACATTTACGAAATGCTTCCGAGGCAAATTGAAAATTAGACGGTTCTTGACCTTTTTATTTCTCGGGTTGATAAAGACGTATCAATTTGTTCTTTCTCCGGTTCTGGGTCCCACGTGCCGTTTTTATCCTTCCTGTTCTGAATATGCCTATCAAGCGATCGCGCGTCATGGACCGGCAAAAGGTTGTTTTTATGCTGCCAAGAGGCTGGTGCGATGCCATCCTTTCCATCGCGGGGGAGTGGATCCGGTCCCCTGATCGTTTACCTGGCTCGCATGGCGTAAAAACGAGCGCTGAATGCCCGGCTCAAGTTTTACCAGAAGGTTTTTCGAAGCACAGTCTTAGGAGATCGATATGGATCAAATGCGGCTGCTTTTAGCTCTTGTGCTATCTTTCCTGGTCTTCATGCTTTGGAATGTTTTCTTCGGTCAGGAAGCCCAGCAAAAACCTACGCCTCAGCTTCGGCAGGAAGCCCAAAAAGAGACAAAAGGCGAATCGGCCGCTCCTGCGGCAGCACCATCCCCCGCGACCATACCGCTAGCCGAAAGCGGGACCGCGTCTAAACCGGCGAAGCCATCTCGTCAGATCACGGTTGAAACACCACTCTACAAGGCCGTGTTCTCCGAGAAAGGCGCCGGGATCAACAGCTTCATTCTAAAAAAATTCCGGGCGGCCGCCGCTGCCGACTCCCCCTTGATGAATCTTTTGCCCGATAACAGCACAGTGAATGGGCTGCTCGTGGGTTTGTCCAGCAAGGGGGCTGACGCCTTTGAAAACGAACTGTTCCAAGCCAGCCTTGAAGGCAATCAGCTAAGTCTTACTGACGGAACTCGGGAGGTCGTTTTTAGCTCAACCAATGAAAGCGGTTTGCAGCTCGACAAGATTTACCGGTTTGCTGCCGACTCCTATGCCATCGGTTTTGAAGTCCGCCTGACCAACACAAGCGATCAGCACTTGAAGGATAGTCTTGTCGTCGCGCTCAGAAATACATTTCCGACCAAAAGGAACTCCCAAGCTTTTGAGGGCCCCAGTGCGCTGGTCAATAACAGCATCGAACGAATTCCCATTGATGAAATCGAGAAAAAAGGCAGCCTGAACGGCCAGATCAGTTGGGTAGCCCTGGAATCTCGTTATTTTGTAACAAGCCTAATGCCTCTCAAAGTCCAAGAAGCCGCCGTCCGTTTTACGATATTGCCCGGCAGTATGGTGGAAGCCCAATACGTCGAGCCCGAGGAGACGCTTGCTCCGCGAAGCAGTAATAAATTTGAATATCAACTTTTTTTCGGCCCTAAAAGCATGAACGCCCTCAAGCAGGCTGGCCATGAACTGTCGCGTATTGTTGATTTTGGAACGTTCGATGTTTTAGCCAGGCCTTGCCTGTGGCTGATGAATTCCATTTATGACATCATCCCGAATTACGGCGTGGCGATAATCATCCTGACGTTGCTCAGCAAAATTATTCTCTGGCCGCTTGGTACCAAGAGCTACAAATCTATGAGCCAGATGAAGAAACTGCAGCCCCTAATCCAGGAGCTCCGGGGGAAGTACAAGAACGACCGGAAGAAAATGAACGAAGAGATCATGCGCCTGCACCGAACCTACAATATCAACCCGTTAGGCGGTTGTTTACCCATGTTGGTTCAGATTCCGGTCTTTTTTGCGCTCTACCGCATGCTCGACCAGGCGATCGAATTGCGTCATGCCCCTTTTATCTGGTGGATCAATGATCTTTCCGCTCCAGATCGTCTCTTTCATTTCGATTTTTCCATTCCCTTCATGGAACCGCCTTATGGGATTCCGGTTCTTACTCTCGTCATGGGGGCGACCATGTTCTGGCAGCAGAAAATGACACCGCCCGCCGGCGACCCGACTCAGGCCAAGATGATGCTTCTGATGCCGGTGGTATTCACCTTCATTTTTATTAACTTTTCAGCTGGATTGGTGCTCTATTGGCTGGTCAACAACGTTCTTTCCATCGGTCAGCAGTATTATACTCAAAAGAAATTCGGGTAATTTGATTATTCGCCATTTGATCGGAAATCCGATCCACAAATTCCGTCCGCCTGGCGAGGGGACGGGTATTGGTTGTTATGTGTTATGGATGATTCCACCATCGCCGCTGTGGCTTCCCCCGCCGGCACCGGCGGCATCAGTATTATAAAAATTTCAGGACCGATTTCCATTCCCATCGCCGCGAGCATCTTCCAGCCCACTTCGAAGTTAAGCAAGGGCCAACCTGCGCCTGGCAGCTTTGACTCACATCGGATCTATTATGGCCACATCTTTGATGATCATGGCGGACGATCCCTTGACGAAGTTCTGCTGGCTGTTATGAAGGCTCCGCGAAGTTACACACGCGAAGACGTTGTGGAGATTAATTGTCATGGGGGGGCTGCGGCGGTTCGCGCGGTTTTAGACTTGGTTTTGCGCAAAGGGGCGCGCTTGGCCGATCCGGGAGAATTCACTCGGCGGGCTTTTCTGAACGGCCGCATCGATCTTACCCAAGCCGAGGCGGTGATCGATATCATCAATGCGCGCACCGATCGTGCTCTTGAGGCTGCCTCCGCTCAGATCAGCGGTGTCTTACGGAGAGAGATCGAGAAGGTCCGCAGTTTTTTGATTGAATGGCTGGCTCGCAATGAAGCCGCCATCGACTTTCCCGAAGAAGAAGATGTAATTAAAAATTCCCTTGACGGCGACATGATGAGCCAACGCCTAAAGCAAGAGGCGATTCTGCCAATAGCGCAATTGCTCCGCAATTTTTATGAGGGAAAAGCGTTGCGCGAAGGATTGACGGTTGCTATTGTCGGTCGCCCTAATGTTGGCAAATCCAGCCTGATGAACAGACTGCTCTCATATGAGCGTGCGATAGTAACACCATACCCTGGCACAACCCGGGATGCCATTGAAGCTGATTTAGTAATTCAGGGCATACTGGTCAGTCTTTGGGATACGGCTGGATTGCACCAAGCGGGGGACCCGATTGAAGCTATCGGAATACAGAAAACCATCGAGCGCTCAGCTCAGGCGGATTTGATTTTATTCGTGCTCGAGGCGCACAGGCCTGTTACTGAAGAAGACCATGCCATTTATCGGCAAATCGGATCAAAACCCATGGTGTTCGTCTTCAATAAGATCGATCTTATGGGCGGGTTCTTCCGGTCGGACATAATTCCTGGTGATTGGGTTGAAACACCTCGAGCGCCGGTATCAGCCCTGAGCGGACTGGGGATCGAGGCCCTTCGGGAGGCGATTCTAAAGTATGCGAGAGGCGATTGTTTTTTAGAAAAAACTCCAGATGTTATCCCAAACTTGAGGCAAAAAACGCTTCTGGAAGACTGTTTGCAGGCGACCGGAGCAGCCGCTAGCGGCCTTGAAAATAATGAATCGCCCGAACTGGTCGACATCCATCTCAGGCAGGCAATAGAAAGAATCGATGAAATATTGGGGCGTAGCGTCAAGGCTGAAATTATCGACCGCATTTTCAGTCGCTTCTGCATTGGCAAGTAGCCTTGATCCTTGAGTGGATTTTGTTTCACGTGAAACATGAAGGCTTGACCGCGAAATATGCAATGAGAACGTTTCACGTGAAACATCAGTAATCAAGCCCATTATTTTGGCCTGGTTACCAATGGGCCCACTAAGAATTTACTTCTGGCCGACTGGCAGCGAGCTGGTTGCCCAGCCAATAGAGGCAGGTGAGCAATGGATTTTGATTTCTGGCCTTACTTCGAGAGATATGAAAAACTGGTTGCCGCTTCAGATGCCGCATTTGAACGAGTAAAAATGGCGCATGCCGAATGCGTAATGTGTCGGGAGGGCTGTGCGGATTGCTGCCATGCCGTCTTCGATCTTACCTTGATTGAGGCGCTTTACATCAACTATCGCTTCAAGCAAGAGTTTAAGAGCGCTGATAGGGTTGATTTGGAGGAAAAAGCCAATCGAACCGATCGACTCATGGCCAAGATCAAGCGGAAGGCGCAAGAGGATCTTCTGGCTGGAAGACCCGAGGCAGAAATCCTAACGGACTTGGCTAGAGAGCGCGTTCGCTGTCCCCTTTTGAACACCAGGGATTTATGCGACCTTTACCGCTATCGCCCTCTAACTTGCAGATTCTATGGGATTCCCACCGCGATCGCCGGCGGCGGGCATACCTGTGGATTATCAGGATTCAAAGAAGGTGAAACCTACCCAACTGTGAATTTGGACACCATTCACGCCCGGCTCCAAGAGTTATCGGCCGAATTGATCCGCGACCTGAAATCCCGTTACATCAAGTTAGCAGACATTCTGGTTCCGCTTTCCACGGCTCTGATAACTGAATATGACGAGGTCTATTTCGGGTTGAAGGAGGATCCGCCCGATGAGCCCGCTCCTAAACGGAAGCGCTCAAGGAGGCATCCATGAGCGATTTTTCAAACGATGAGACTGAGCGTCGTAAAAGAGCGATTTTGGATAGTATGTCGCCTCGCCGCCAAAAACATATCCTGAAACGGGGCTACGACAGGTGGGATCCGTTCGAGGAGCCAAAAGATCCCATCGATATCCGCAAAGACAAGACCAGGCGAACCACCCAAGACCTGGTCCGTGAATTTCTCCAGACCCGCTCCGGTGAAGCGCAGAACACCGCTTTCAATCGGGGTGTTCTGGAGATCGCCCTGGGCATCGTCAATGGAGACGATCGATTTCGAGGTATGTACGAGTTCGCCTGTTGGTATCGGGAACTTCTTCTCAAGGAAGGTTATTGCGAGACCACGATCTGATGTAATCTTCCCATTCCATGGGCAGGAGCTGCTTTTTTGCGTTATTGCACTCCTTACAGCATGGCACTACGTTGCCCTTGTTGCTCTTGCCGCCACGCGAAATTGCAACGACGTGATCCATGGTAAGTTCCCGTGCAGGAAATGTCCGGCCGCAATAATGACATTGCCCTTTGGCGAGCCGGCGTTTCCACCACTGGCTCCCCCGCAATTCACGCGCTTTGGCGCGCTCGCGCCTGAGTTCGATTTCTTCCGGAGGATATAAAAGCTCATTTTTTTTTCTTGATTTCATGGTAATATCGATTTAGCCAAAAAATCTTGGAAAACCTTTTTTGAATTCGAGCCATTCAATGATTGATGGTTTTCAGCCATCGTTTGATCGCTCTTTTAAGAATTCGATAATATTCCGCAGAGCCGCCTATCCCAACTCTTCCAAAAAAATAATTGATCTCCAGCAAAAGCGTCTGCGGGCCATGTTCGTCTTGGCTGAATATCACATCCAACCCAGCCAAATTGATTCCTGTGCTTCGACAGAAATGTGCTACCATTTTATCTGCCATTTGTCTCAGTCCAGGTTCTCCTGCCGGGTCGATTTTAGCGCCTTTTGAAAGGCTTGCATGAAAACCCCTTGGGTCTTCGCAAATGCGCCAATAGGAGATTATTTGATCGCCGATAACAGCCACTCGCAGAGAACGGTTGCCGGACGGAATGTACTGTTGGAGCAGAAAACCGCCTTGCCCGGAAGCCTCGCAGCGAGCAGCATGAATAATGAGGTGGTCGAGTTCATCCGAGGATTGAACCAGAAATACGGTGTCCCCCTCCCCGCCCCAGTCAAACTTGAAAACAAGTGGCAGGCTTGGAAACTCAGAACCTCGATAACGGCGTTTGAATTCGGCCAAGTTTGGAAAAATTTCGGTACGTGGATGCGGTATCGCTTTTTCAAGGAATAGCTTGATTTGCCCTATTTTGCCGGGATAACTAAACCGAGCATCATAATTTGGGAATACATTCGGGCAGTTATTTCTGGCCATGAAGTAAAGGGGTTGCGAACATCCTTGAGGTAAAATCACAGCGGTCGCTTTGCGTATAGCGGAAAGATCTGAAGGACCAGGTTCCCGACCTGCGCAGAGAATATTAAGATTAGCTTTGAAAATAGGGTGAAAAGAAACAATCATGGGATGCTTGAAACGTTCATCTCCTTCAATAGTGGACCTCCATCCAGTAGGTCACGCCCATTTTGGGGGCCTTTTCGATCAGCTGTTCGATACGGCCTGTTGAAGAGCTAAAGTATTTTTTCTCAAGCGGAATTTTTGGATTATTGCCGAATTGCAGAATTGATGGCAGCTGCAGGTTACCCATAAATTCAAGCCCAGACGGAGCAAGCTCTTCAGTGACTCCATCTTCATCGAAGTCGATTTTAACCAAATCCTTCTTGTTGATATCACGATCCCCTGAAATATCAAACAAAGCGTCTCGGGCTGTTCCACCGGTGAAGGCGTTCACTTCCATAAAGATGGAATTTCCGCCTGGTCCGCAGGGGTCTTTGTTAGGAGTGAAACCGATTGCGAGGAGGTGCCCGTCTCGAATAATGACATCGCTGATTACTCGTTCGCCTGGATTCAGATCGAAATAATATCCTGCATGATTATCAATTGAATCGGATGGATTAGGCTTCTGTCGGCTTGGGTGGTCAGCGTCCGGCTGGGTCTCCCAGGAAGGTTTGGAGCTGGTAAGCACTCTGACTCGGTGTTCGAGACCGGCCATCTGGACGGTAAATAGTTTTTGGTTCTGCCGGAGGAGTTTTACTGTAATGGGCAGGTTGCTCAGCTGTGGAGAAATACCGCGGTTGAAGCTGCCAATATACTCCAAGTCGTCGTCGTCACTCCATTTCTTGCTCTTCAGGGTATAGACCCGATCGCCATAATCCCATATGCCGTAAACCGCTTGCACCGAGTTGTCGTTGAAATCGCAGTCTCCAAGATATTTTCCTGTAGCGAAGCAAACGATAAAGCCATGCTTGTCCGGATGATACATCGCATCCGGACGAATGGTAATCGGTTGGATCGATCCCGCCGGTCCTTTGGCTTGAAACAGAGGCTCTGGTTTCGAGTTGCGGTTGAAGGCGACCTTCCATTGATCGGTATTTTTGTCGGTTAAATCAAATTTCCAAAGTTTTCCAAGCAGGTCTCCGGCGTATACAAAATCGACTTTGCCGTCGTACGTCGCATCAATGGCGGCAGGACTGGAAAGTCCATTTTCAGGACCGGAATCGGATTCGATTTTTTTAACCAACTCACCGGTAGTAGGGCTTATGATGTAAAGAACCGACTTTCCGCTTTCGCTGTTGTAGCCGTTTCCGAAGATCACCACCCATGGATAGCTGCTGCTGTTCGACTTTACAATCACCGGCTTACTGAAAGAGTACCCCATGTCCGGATCTGCGGATTTTGGAAACTCCCAAAGCGCCCTGTTGGATAGTTCCGCCTCGGTCGAGATAGTCTTGGCTCCGGTGATATCCAAGCTGAAATATCCCTTGCCGCCCTTTCCCAAGCCGCTCACAAGCAGCGTTTTCTGGCCTACGCCGCCCAACAGCCCCTCTCCCCTCTTGATGGAGGGGGGCAAGTCCACGAAAAATTTGTGTTTATAGCCGGGGTCTGCCAATAATTGCAAATTTCCAAAAACCAGATTGGGGATATGCGCAAATATCTCCTGCCCTGTTTCGGCGTTAAAAGCGTGCAACATGCCGTCGTTGGCCCCGCAGAAAACCACGCCGTCTTCATAAACAGGAGCTGAATTTACAATATCGCCCAATTTCTTGGAGCGCACCCGCAAGCCGTTAACATTTCCACCTCGCAAGTATTTCACCTTATTCGTGGGCTCGGCTCCAAGGGCAGCACGTTGGCTATCGGTAAGATAGCCTTCGCTGAAAGGAACTCCGCATGAGTTGGCGAAGGTGCTGATCAGTCTTTTATCCCAATCCGCGTCTTCGAGTTGCTGGGCAGCCGACCACTTGATTGGATTGGCAATAATGTCACCGCTGCCTGGATCAAGTCGAAACGCTCGCAAATCCCCGGTCCATTCATTGTCCTTATTACTGTAACTTGCTTGATAGATGTAAGTGTTGCTGCGAATTTTTCCATAAAGAGAATTTCCGTTTACCACCACAGATGACGACGATCCGATTAGGGTCTCCGATATAGCATCCATCAAATCCCGAATCGCGGTTGCCAACTCCTGTGGATTGCCCGCGCCTAGAAATTTTCCTCGGCCGTTCACCGTGGCGTGCCAAAGATCATCTATGGTTTGCGGCGACCGATCGATCTTAACTTCGGGCCAGGCTATCGGCTGTCCAGTCGTCTTATGTTCAAAAGCAGAATCGTAATCCGCAGGAGTCAGGCTACCACTGACCCCGAAGGAAACCGCATAAGTCACCATATGCTGATGAGCGGCCCTGTCGAATTTGCTGACCGGAACCAAATCGGGCAACACGCTAAGATCGTTCGCATAATAATGCATGGCAATGTCCGCAAGGCTGTGAGAATAAGCATCGGAATAAGGTTCACCTTTGTCGCCATCGGCGTTGCCAACATAAGACGGCCTGTGCGAAAGATCGCTATAGTACCCGTCTGTTAGGACTACAGCGAAGGATTGTCGACAACCGGCCCCTTCCCCCTGGCTCCCGTAAGGTTCGGGGCCGGCAGTTCCGGCCAGGGTACCAGTGTCTTCCCTGTAGTAGCGACCGACCGTGTCGAGACCTTCTTTGAGAGGAGTGCCGCCTTCCGACTGGTATTGATAAAGCTTTTCAATAAGGAGATGCGTGCCGTCAAGAATGGAAGCGTCCTGAGTAATCCGTATCGGCTCCAAAGGGCAGACGATGCGTCGATTGATCCCATAGATGCCGACTCGTACCTCTGATAGCGTTTGGAGGACACCGGCTATGGCGCTTTTCGCTACGAACTCTCTTCGACGATGATAGCTAAACCAGTTGGCAAAATTCTGGCGCTCCTGGTCATATGTTCGCCCGGTGACCACATCCAGCGGCGGGGCGGTGTCCAAGCTGAGTCCACTTGCTTTTTCAGCAAGCCCGCTGCCCGTGACCGTTACCGCATAGTGCCTTATAGATGCTTCCGCCTTGTCAATAATTACCAGATAAGGCCTGTTTGCGGATGTGGAATAAACAAAGTAGTGGGAATGAGGAATCTTAACGCCGTCTAAATGGAAGGAAGTCAAATCCAGTTCAAATTTATATCCGTTGGATGAGGCCGGATGGCTCTTCGGGTTATCTACATCCGCATTCGTGAAGATGTTGTTACCGTGGCTGGGCCATGGTTCGTAATTCACATTAGGGTTGTAGTACATAGCGTTGACAGCGTACCATTGGGATTTCCAATATTTCCGGTCTTCTGATCCGGCATACCAATCAGGGTGATCTGAAGCTTTGAAAATATTGTCACCCACATCGTCGAAAAGGTAGCATAAACCGCGCTGATCCGGCGGATTGATCGGATTTGGGAAACTGCCATCATACCCTTCTCTCACAAGGATATCAAAATTCATGCTGCCGGAATCGTCCAGCACAAACATGATGTTGGGTGGCGGCGGAAGAACCCGCGTGAACATTGGGATGTCAGAAAGCTCGATTCCTGCGACGACGGCTGGTGCAAGTCCATACACCAGGCCCATCGTTAAGAAAATGAAAGCCGGCGTAAGAAATGGAAATTTATAAATAGCGTGAGAGACCGCCTGTAGGGGAGGTGCTTGTCCCATGAGATGTCACTTTCCGGTACCCGTGGTCGCGAATTGTTCCATATTAATATGCCGCCTGAAAACCCATCTTGACGACAGAAATCCCGTTCCAGGCGCATCGTCCATAGATAGCGATGGCGTGAACCGTCGGTTTGTCCATGCTTATCGAGAAGCCCCTGGATGTCCCTTCGTGCCCGATGATGAAAAGAGTATGGTTCGGATCGACGACGGAGGCCTCAGGAATCACCTTGTCGCCGCTGACAGCTGTGTTGTCCCAATATTCTCTCACACTGTCCATGTTCATTTCTCCGGTTGCCATCTCCATCCACGGTTGGAGATTTTCTGCAAGGTTTCCGTACCGGGTCAGATGATCGGCTGCTTCCAGGGCGGCTCCCTCCGCAAGGTAGAAGTTACGCCGATAAACCACCTCGTTTCTCGCCATGGTAACCTCAGTGTTGGCCAAGCGTGAAGCCGATATGCTGATGATAGTAACCAGTGCCAGAATGACCAGAGCGCCAATGATGGCTAAATAGCCGTCCTCATTATTATGCGAAAATAAAAGAGACATCGAGCAGAGACTCCTTCAGTTGGAAGCAAAGACTGTTCATAAGCCGATATTGCGCAGACGAACCCGCGAAGAGTAGGTCCGCGAGGTTGTTTTATTTAACCCTGCAGGCGCTTCTATCGTGAGTGTGAAAATCACTGCCCGAATCCGGTCGCGGTCTATGTTTTCATTGACTTGGTTGTTCTCGCTGTCCAGGAAGGTGAATAGCGGAATTCCCTTGGGGTTCGGAGCTACCCGGTCGATTAAATTCACACAGGTCTCTCTATTCGGGTC
The DNA here is from genome assembly GCA_964570965.1 of uncultured Desulfatibacillum sp. Lineage (GTDB taxonomy): Bacteria > Desulfobacterota > Desulfobacteria > Desulfobacterales > SpSt-501 > SpSt-501. Next base: position 28,515 of record CAZNAX010000007.1, on the reverse strand, counting down.
GCTTTCATAAAAACAGCGCCTCAAGCTTCTGCGGTCGCTATCGTACGAATACGTCACCTCTTCGGACTGATCGTTCAAATCCCCATCCGGAGACGGTTGGTCGCATCCGGATGAATTGATCGGCTGGTCGCAACGGTCCGTGGTAAAGCGCAGCTTGGTGCCCGTGGGCGAGATTTCTTCAATACCGGCGCCGGCGGTTTTATTCGGGTCCAGTCCGGCTATGCGAAGATCATGAATAACGTATTCCACACCGGCCCGGGCCGTATGCTGAGCTTCAGCGGCGGAATTTTGAGCCACGGACGAATGAGTGAGCGTCACAAAGAAGGCGACCATCATTCCAAAGACCAAGGACATAAGTCCCACCGCTACCATCATTTCCACCAAGGTGAAGCCGTCATCGGAAACGGTGGGAACCCAAGATTCGATTTTCATGTGCCGTCGCCTCTGGTGATGCTGGTCAGCTCGATCGCCCGACCCGTTCCCAAGCGATGCCAGCTGACCGTTACGCGGACGCGTCGTGCCGTATCATAGCCTATTGGGTCATCGATAACCCAGCTGCGGTTGAATATGCCGCCGCTGTTACCCCGGTCGTCGATAGGGTTGTTGGCATCGGAATACGCTCCGGCTGCTAAATCCTGTACCGTTTCCTCTTTCAGATTCTCAAGAGTTTCCACTGCGAGCAGGGTGGCCTGGGTCAGAATGTTCGCGTTGCTGTTGTTTCCGGTGGTAGTGAGAATCAAGCTTCCCACCGCCGCAAAACCAATAGAGAAAATGGCGATCGCAATCATGACTTCGGCCAAAAGATAACCTCTTGGATCCACCAAAAAACAAAACGGGTATTCAGGTGGAACTTCATGGGATGAAAAGGCTTTCATTTTCAGTTCTCGGTCCTTATTTTACCTATTGAACTGATGATGATTTTTCTGCATTTTTTCGAAAGATTACTGACAACCAATGTCCCCGGGGTAGCCCCTCCTCGCGACGTAAAGGCCATTCGGTGGTTGGTCAGAGTATAATCCGGGTGGGAGGTATCGATTCGGATTTCTGGCGGAAGCGCTTCCTGTTTCAGCGCCACCACTTGACCCTCCGAATTGACATACGAAATTTGATACCGGCTTTCTGCCGGATCAAACTGAACGGTAATAGTGGTGTTGTGCTTTGTGGCGAGCGCTTTGGCGGATTGGAGATCGCCCAACAACTCGTTGATCGTACCTTGCAAGCGCAGGCCAACGCGCCAGGAGATGAGATTCGGGACAACCGCCGCCGCCGCAATAGTGAGAATGAAAAGTACTACTATCGTTTCCAGCAACGAAAAACCCCGGTTGATTCGAGTGGGATCTTGCCGCCACAATTTACAACAACAACCAAAGACAGACGGGTGGGAGTTCCCTGAGAGGCGCTTACCAATATCTTGTTGAAATGATTCCAACATATACGAGTTTGGCGTTACCATTTAGTGGAAGTGGACTTTTACGAACCGTCCAGGACCGCATTGCCAAATCCAAGTAAGCAGTCCGATCTTCAGCAAATTTTATTCCAGCGCGGCCTGAAATAAAATTTAATTACGATTTTAAATGGTTATGGTTATATATTTTACTGATATCGAACCTTTCATATGCCTCCGATTGCTTATCATAAGCATTAATATCCAACAAAAATATGAAAAAATTATCATAAAAACAAGTGGTTGTCGATTATTCTTGGTCTGTTCATTTGTTGTTCTCAAGCTTATCCTTAAAATACAAAAATCTCTGCCGCCATGTAAGCGATAGAGGCCCCTGCGGCGACTAATAGACCACGATGCCCTGCGACAGCAAAGATGGCGGCGTGGGGTTATGGCTACGGGGAGATTGTTCTTGACGCCACCCATAGACGTGATATATTTCGCTCCAAATTTTGCTGGGTCGGGGACAGGGACAACGGATGAGCAGGGTATATTCTCTGCTTATTGCTTTTTGGGACAATGAAAATAATGAAAGGACGTTGAAGATTTCCCGATAAGAGAAGTAAATCCGAAAGACAGTGTGCTCATGGGGGCGGCCTTCAACGAAAGGCCTTTTTTTGAGCCAGAGAATTGAGCAAAGGATTCCCCGCTTAAAGTAAAATTAAAATGGCTAGTTATTACTAGCCAAGGAGAAACTCAACACCATGCGCAAGACCATGTGGATCATTTTGGGCATAACCTGCGCGTTCAATATCGCCTTGTGGTCCGTGTTCAATCGTCCGGAAAATCCCGAGCCTGACTGGTCGGGTACTTTTAACTATGTCTCGTTCAGCCCGTATCGAAGTGGGCAGGACCCCATCGAAAACAAATTTCCCGCCCCGGAAGAAATCATGGACGATTTGGTCTTCCTCAGGGGCAAGACCAAGGGAATTCGGACTTACTCGTCCCTGGACGGAATGGAGGCCATCCCCGGAATGGCCACCCGCCAGGGATTCGAGGTTACAGCCGGCGCCTGGATCGACGGCCGATACGAGCGCAACGAGGACGAGATTTATAACCTCATCCAAAACGTCAACCGGTATCCGTCGACCATCAAGCGCGTCATCGTTGGCAACGAAGCGATCTATCGTACCGATCTCTCGGTTGAGGAACTCATCACTTACCTGGACCGAGTGCGGAGCACCGTGAAGGTACCTGTCGGCACGGCCGAGCCATGGCACGTTTTTATCAAGAACCCGGAGTTGGTCAACCATGTGGACTTCATCGCCATCCACGTTTTGCCCTATTGGGAGCGGGTCTCCTTTTCTGATTCCATCGGCTGGGTTCTTGATCGCGTCAAGCAGGTGAAGGAAGCGTTCCCCGGCAAGCCGGTCTTCCTGGCGGAAGTGGGTTGGCCGAGCAACGGTGAAAATTTCGGCAAGGCCAAGCCGGGCCGGGAGGATGAAGCCAAATTTCTGCGGCGGTTCCTGAACATCGCAGATCAGCGCCAACTGGACTATTGCATCATGGAGGTTTTCGATCAGCCTTGGAAAAAACCGCACGAAGGCGTGGTGGGTGGCTTCTGGGGAATCTATGATGTGGATCGCAAGCCCAAGTTTTCCTTCCAGGGGCCGATTCAGGCCGGAACCTTACTATATAGTGGCGTCGCCGCTGTAATGGCGGGCCTGCTGCTGGTTTGGTTGTACTTGCGCAACCGGCCGTCGCAGCCCTTCAGCGGCCAATTGTTCTTTGCGCTGCTGCTGCAAACGACGGCCTCGGTTTTCGTTTGGGTGATCGCCTCGCCGTTAATCGGCGAGTTTCTTGTCTGGGAGACGTTCATTTGGGCGCTGCTCCTGCCGATGCAGGCGGGGCTGCTCATGATCATCTTGGTCAACGGTTTTGAAATGTCTGAGATGATCTGGCTGGAAGGGCTTAAACGCCGTTTCACGCCAGCCCTTCCCAAGGACCCACTGACTGCTGCACCGCGAGTTTCCATCCATGTGCCGATATGCAAAGAGCCTCCCGATATGGTGATTGAAACCCTGAACGGCCTGGCGGCGCTGGACTATGTGGACTACGAGGTGCTGGTCATCGACAATAACAACCCCCATCCGGAACTCTGGCAGCCGGTGAAAACGCATTGTGAAACACTAGGCTCGAAATTTCGGTTTTTCCACATCGAGAAGGTCGAGGGCTACAAGGCGGGTGCGCTGAATTTCGCGCTGCAGCACACCGATCCAAACGCGGAATTCGTGGCCGTGGTCGACAGCGACTACATCGTCCGCTCCGACTGGCTCAACCTGTTGGTGCCGCACTTCCAACGGCAGGAGGTGGGGGTGGTGCAAGCACCCCAGGATCACCGCGGTTGGCAGGGCAGTCTTTTCAAGGAGGTCATCAACTGGGAATATCACGGCTTCTTTGAGATAGGCATGGTGCACCGCAACGAGCGCAACGCCATCATCCAGCACGGCACCATGACGCTCATCCGCAAATCAATCCTGCTCAGCTCGGGCAAATGGGCCGAATGGTGCATCTGTGAGGACGCCGAACTGGGGCTGCGCATCCAGAGCCTGGGGCATGACACCGTCTACATCAAGGAAAGCTTCGGCAAGGGCTTAACGCCGGATTCCTTCGCCGGGTACAAGCGCCAGCGGTTCCGCTGGGTGTATGGTGCCGTCCAGATCATCAAGCGGCATTGGCCGATCCTATCGCCTTTCAGCCGTAAGAGCGGTTTGAACATGGCTCAACGTTACCATTTTATAGCGGGCTGGCTGCCCTGGTTCGGGGATGCCATCAGCCTGATCATGAACGTGCTTTGCATCTTCTGGGCAATCGGGATGGCGCTCTTTCCAAAATACTTCGGAGCACCGCTCTACGTCCTCATGCTGCCCCCGATTGGAGCCTTCCTTTTCAAACTGCTGCATTTCATGTGGCTCTACACCGCGCGGGTGCCATGCACCTTAGCGCAGCGCTTGGGTGCGGCGTTGGCCGGGACAGCCTTGACCCACACCATCGCCATGGCGATTCTGCGCGGCATTTTTACTAAAACCATGCCCTTTTTGCGCACCCCCAAGTGCGAAAGCAAGAGTGCGCTGATAAAAGGACTCACGATGGCGCGCGGTGAGGCGTTGATGATGGTGCTGCTTTTATTTGCGGTGGTGGTCAACTACAACTTCGGCAACGACCAGACCGAAGAAAGAATGATCCGCGCCGCGCTGCTGCTGATCCAGGCGCTGCCCTACGCGGCAGCCTTCCTGCTGTCGCTCTTCAGCGTCATGCCCGAAGGTCTGCTCCGACTGCCGTGGGGGTCCAAAAAGCCCGTTCGTTCCAAGATTGCGCCAGCTGCCAATCAGCTGATGGTAGGCCCTTAAGGTCTATCCATCCAATTGAACAACCAGAAAAGCGAAGCTCAGCGCTTCGCTTTTCTGGTTGGATTTAAGGCTAATGTTCTTTATAGCGCTTACGGCTAGTAACCGAAGCGATCGATGGCTTTGGTGTCCCTGCGCCAGTTTTTCTGTACCCGCACAAAAAGCTTCAAAACCACTTTTGCTCCCGTCAACTTCTCGATGTCCTTCCGAGCTTCAATCCCGATGCGCTTGAGCATAGCACCGCGCCTGCCGATAATGATCCCTTTCTGGGAGTCGCGCTCCAGATGGATGGTAGCTTCGATGCTTACCCGGCTTTGATCGGCGCTCAGTTTGAAACCCTCTACAGTGACGGCAGATGCGTAAGGGATCTCCTCGCCGGTCAGGCGGAAGATCTTCTCGCGGATGAGCTCGGCGGCCATGAACCGTTCCGTGGCGTCGGTCAGGCTGTCTTCCGGGAAATAAGGCGGCCCCTCGGGGAGGGCCTCAATGATGGCCCTGAGGAGATCATCGAGCTGGGTGCCGTCCCGGGCAGAAACCGGAACTAGTGCAGCAAGAGGCCGTCGAGCCGACCACCGCGCCATGATTTCCAGCAAAGCCTTTTTGTCTGCGACGAGGTCGACCTTGTTCAATGCCATAATGACCGGCAACTGCTGACCGCTGAGCTTCTCCGCCAAGAGGGCCTCCGATGCCGGGTCCGGGTGGGCGGTATCCACGACCGCCAATAGCACGTCCGCATCCCCGATGGAGCCGCAGGCCGTGTCCACGATCTTCACGTTGAGCGGATCTTTCGGTATGAATAGGCCGGGTGTATCGCAAAATATGATCTGGACCCCGGGGCGGTGACAGATGCCTAAAATCCGGTGGCGCGTCGTTTGGGGCTTGCTGGAAATGATCGATATCTTCTCTCCCAGGATCTTATTCAGCAAGGTGGACTTGCCGGCGTTGGGGGCGCCGACAATGGTGACATAGCCGGATTTAAAAGGGGGTGTCTTGAGTGCGGGATCGGTCGCCATGGCCCTCTCATCGTCTTGAGCTGACAATCGGTTTCACAGGTTTGAATCACTAAATGACGGCAGGATTCGGAGGGCTCTGCGGTCTCCAAGAAAACCCCTCACGCCCGCTCGTCTTCGGGCGGGGCCGTCGCCAGATCCGCAATCGTTCTCCACAAGGCATCCCGGCCCTGACGAGACTTGGAGGAGAAAAATATCAGGTCGCTTGGATTAGCCTTCAGGGCGTCAGCGATGAGTTGCAGCTGCTTGGCCTGGCCCGCTTTCGATAGCTTGTCGACTTTAGTAACGACCGGGATCGAAGCGATTTCGTGTCGATCCAGCCAGTCGAACAGCTGGTGGTCCTCCCCGCTGGGCGTCCGGCGGATGTCCAATATGACCACGACGGCTTTCAAGTTCTCCCGTTCGGATAGGTACCGCTCGATCATGGGCCGCCATTTACGGCGCTCGACCTCCGGAACCCGTGCATAGCCGTAGCCCGGCAGGTCGACGAACATGAAAGCGCCGTTCACGCAGAAGAAGTTGATCAGCCGGGTTTTTCCCGGTGTCGAGCTGGTGAGGACCAACTTTTTGCGACTGACCAGCGTGTTGATCAAACTGGACTTGCCCACATTGGAGCGGCCGACAAAAGCAAATTCCGGCAGGTATCCAGGCGGGTACTGCTGCGCCTCTACAGCGCTGGTGACGAATTCTGCCGATTTAATCAGCATCGGATCGCTCCGTCAAAGAGAACGTGGAATGCAGAAGGCTATCGGTCGATACGCTGCCGAGTCGACGTCCGGCCGGGCATAGCATGCTAGCGATCCGGGTGATGATCGCGGAAGTACTTCTCGAGCCGATTCATGCCTTCGACGAGATTTTCCATGGAGTTGGCATACGAGAACCGCAAATAGCCTTCGCCATTCCGGCCGAAGTCGATACCGGGGCTGACGCCGACGCGGGCCTTTTCCAGAATGTCGAAGGCCAGTTTGTAGGAGTCCTGCGAGTAGCGTTTGGCGTTGGCAAACACATAAAAGGCCCCGGTCGGTTCGACGGTGATGCCGAGGCCGATCTGCCTGAGCCGCCGGATCAGGAACTGGCGGCGTTCATCATAGATGGACTTCATGCGGGCGACATCTTCACCGGCGCACCTCAGTGCGGCGATCGCCGCCTTCTGGACCATTGAATTGGCGGAGATGAAGAAATTCTGCTGAAGCTTTTGCATGGGCCGGATGAGCGATGGCGGTGCAATCACATACCCCAGCCGGAGCCCGGTCATGGCGTATAGCTTGGAAAATCCGTTCAACACGAAAGCCCGGTCGGTGAATTCGAGGATGCTGTGTTCTTTGCCCTCGTAGACGAGGCCGTGATAGATTTCGTCGGAGACGATCATGGGGTCCTGCGGACCCGCGGCCATGGCCGCAATCTGCCGCATGCGATCGGGCGCCAGCAGGTTGCCGGTAGGGTTGGAGGGCGAATTGATGAAGACCGCCTTGGTCCGCGGCGTGATTTTTTTCGCAATGGCTTCAGGCCGGAATTGGAAGCCGTCCTCCTCAAATACCGGAACGCTGATCGGAACACCTTGAACAAATTTAATGAAATTGGGATAGCAGGCGTAATGCGGATCGGAGATGATCACCTCGTCCCCGGGATCGAGCAGAGCTGAAAACACCAGCAAGATCGCCGGCGAGGAGCCAGATGTGACGATGATCTGATTCGACTGGACCTGCACGCCGTAGGTGTTACCATAATATTGCGCAATGGCGTCCCGCAGCTCGTAATTGCCCAAACTATGAGTGTAATGGGTGTGGCCGTTGGCTAGTGCCTGGCAGGCTGCCTCTTTCACGCAAGCGGGGGCATCAAAATCCGGTTCGCCCACCTCGAGGTGTACAATATGAGCGCCCTGACGCTCCATTTCGTTGGCCTTCTCCAACACGTCCATAACAATGAAGGAAGTCAACTCCTGAGTTCTCTGAGAGACCATAATTTTTCCTTCGGAAAAATTAACATTAAAAAAATTTAGGCAATGTTGTGCAAAATCCTCAAATCGGCTTTAAACAACTTTATTCAGAGGGTACTCGATGATTCCCTCGGCGCCTTGCGAAAGCAGCCGTGGAATCAGATCCCGGACGATTTCGCGGCTCACCATGATTTCAACCGAAAAAAAGTTTGACCGGTAAAGCGGTGCAACGGTCGGCGCCTTCAGGCTTGGCAGCATGGCAACCACCTCTTCCATGCGCGCCTCGGGCACGTTCATTTTTAATCCGACCATTTTTTCGCCAAGCAACGCGCCTTTGAGCAGCAAGGCGATTTGCTCAATTTTCTGGCGCTTGTCGGTATTCATCCAAACATCCTGGTTGGTAATCAGCTGCGTGTTGGTCTGCATCAGTTCATGGATGATGCGCAGGCCATGGGCTTTTATCGTGCTCTCCGTTTCCGTGACTTCAACGATCGCATCCACCAGGCCGGAAACTACTTTGGCTTCGGTGGCCCCCCAGGAGAACTCGATGGCCACCTCGATCTTGCGATCGGCGAAATAACGCCGAGTGAATTCGACCAGTTCGGTGGCGACTTTTTTACCGGCCAGATCTTCCAGCCGGCAGATTTTCGAATCGTATGGCACGGCCAAGACCCAGCGCGCCGGACGGGCGCTGACCTTGGAGTAGACGAGGTCGGCGACCACGTGCACCTTGGAATTGTTTTCAGCAATCCAGTCTTTTCCAGTGAGTCCGGCATCCAGGGTTCCATTCTCGACGTAGCGCGACATTTCTTGGGCGCGGCATATCGCACATTCAATCAGGTCATCGTTGATTTCGGGGAAATAACTGCGACTGTTAACACGGATATTCCAGCCGGACCGCTTGAACAGAGCGATCGTCGCTTCCTGAAGGCTTCCCTTGGGGATGCCCAATTTCAGCTTTTGAGTCACTTTTTGTAGACCTCCTTGGGATCGAAGATCGGCTGCCCGACGACCTGAACGGACCCGTTTTGACACCGTTTGTGAAAACAGCTGCGATGGCCGGTGTGACAGGCGCCGCCGCCGATTTGTTCAATTTTCAGTACAATCGCGTCATCGTCGCAATCGATCAAAATTTCCTTAACGATTTGAATATGTCCGGAGGTTGCACCCTTCACCCACAGCCTCTTGCGGCTGCGGCTGTAATACGTAGCCCGGCCGGTTGCCAAGGTGGCCTCCCATGCTTCCCGGTTCATGAAAGCAACCATCAGGACCTCGCCCGTGCGAAAATCCTGGGCGACGGCGGTAACGAGACCTCCCAATTTGTTGAAGTCAAGCGCGACCATCGGGACCCGACCTCTATGGAACCCCCTGTCTCAGCCTATCTTGAACTAGGCCTGAGCCGGCGCTATGCTTAAATCGTACGGAAGGTTCCACAGATTAAGTTTTATCAAAAACTTATCTACTAATACCTTTGGAGCGCGTGAGTCAAATATTTTTTATTGTTGAGTCCTTTATTTTTTGCTATTAGGGTCGCATTAAAGGTTTATCAGCCATGGCCACAAAACAGTCAGCTCCACAGAAGCCGCCTAAGCCCCCCTTGACCCGGAAGAAGGGTTTTCTCAGACGTTTCATCCTGGTGCCATTTCTGGCGCTGATGATTCTTGGACTGATGGCGCTGATGGCCGCAGTGGCCGGCTACCAGTACATCAGCCAGGATCTTCCGAAAATCAATTCGCTCATGGATTATCGGCCGCCGATCATTACCACGGTTTATGCCGAGGACGGCCGCCAGATCGCAGAATTTTTTAAAGAACGTCGTATCGTAATCCCCTTGAGCGAGGTGCCACCCTTATTGGTCAACGCTTTCGTCGCGGCCGAAGACTCGCGGTTTTTTCAGCACCAGGGAATCGACCCCTTCAGCATCCTGCGAGCGGCACTGAAAAACCTGGAGGCCGGAACCATCAAGCAGGGCGGAAGCACCATCACTCAGCAGGTCACGCGCTCATTTCTGCTCACTCCGGAGAGAAGTTATATCCGCAAGATCAAAGAGGTTATTCTTAGCTACCGCATCGAAAAGGCGTTCACCAAAGAGGAGATCCTTTTTCTTTATCTCAACCAGATCTATCTCGGCCACGGCGCCTATGGGGTGCAGGCGGCGGCGGAAAATTATTTTGGCAAATCCGTCAAGGCGTTGAGTCTTGCGGAGTGTGCCGTCTTAGCGGGGCTGCCTCAGGCGCCGACCCGCTACTCCCCCTTCCGTCACCCCGAACAGGCCCGTGCACGGCAAGTGTACGTCCTCAACCGGATGGTCGAGGAAGGGTTCATCACCCGGGAGCAGGCCGACGAGGCGCTCTCCGTGATGCTGGACATCAAGCCGCGCCGGAATATTTACGTGGAACAGGTGCCTTACTACACCGAACATGTCCGCCGCTATGTGGAAAGCAAATACGGTGTAGACGCCCTCTACAACCATGGGCTCCAAATCTACACGGCCGTGAACATCGACGTCCAGAAGATGGCCGAGCAGGAAGTCAACAAGGGGCTGCAAGAAATCGATAAGCGCCAGGGATACCGCGGGCCGGTGAAGTCTCTTGCCCCCATTGAAATCGAGGCCTTTTTGCAAGAACAAGCAGCGGAATTGGAAAGCACCCCGCTGCACCCGGGCAGAATCACCCCAGCGGTGGTCGCCCAGGTGAATGATCAGGCCAAAACGGTGAGAGTCAGAATCGGCCAAGACGCAGGGGTCCTGGCGCTGGCAGATATGGCCTGGGCCCGCAAGCCAAATCCGGACCTGGCCCATTACGAAGCCAAGATTCGTCAGCCGAGCACGGCCTTGAAGCCCGGAGATCTCATTCGCGTGAAGATCAAAGATTCACGCAAGAATCCTCATGAGCCGTGGCAGGTGGCGCTTGAACAGGAGCCTCTGGTTCAGGGCGCCCTGTTGTGCCTGGAAACCGAGACCGGTTTGGTAAAAGCCATGGTGGGGGGGCGCGACTTCAACGAGACTCAGTTCAATCGCGCGATCCAGTCGCGACGCCAACCCGGTTCTTCTTTCAAGCCCATTATTTACGCGGCGGCGCTGGATCGCAAGTTCACCGACCCCAAGAAAGTCTACACCCCGGCGACGATGATTATCGATTCCGCGGTGGTCTTCGAAGATCGGGCCCGAGAGCAAAGCTGGAAGCCCAAGAACTACAAGGAAACGTTTTACGGTCCGACGCTTTTGCGAGAAGCTCTGGCCCAGTCGCGTAACGTCGTCACGGTCAAGATCCTTCAGGACATCGGCGTCGATTACGCCATCGAATACGCCCGCAACCTGGGGATCACCGCCGATTTGACCCGTACGCTTTCACTGGCATTAGGAGCTTCCGGAGTATCTCTGTTTGAACTTACCCGGGCCTATTCCGTTTTCGCAAACCAGGGGTTTCTGGTCGAGCCGGTGTTTGTCTTGAAAATCATTAACCGGGACGGAAATGTGCTCGAAGAAGCCGTTTCTGAACGTCACAAGGTTATCGAGAAGGACACCGCTTTCATCATGACCAACTTGTTGGAAAGTGTGGTCCAGCATGGTACGGGCCAGCGAATTAAGGCATTAGGACGTCCGGCTGCTGGAAAAACCGGGACGACAAACGATATGTATGACGCTTGGTACATCGGCTATACCCCGGAATACATCACCGGGGTTTGGGTCGGGTTCGATACCGAGGCTCCGTTGGGTAAGACCGAAACCGGTGCGGTGGCTGCCAGCCCGATCTGGTTGGAATTCATGAAACAGGTCCTCGCCAGCGAATCCGTCAAAGCGTTTCAGGCGCCGGAAGGAGTCATTTTTGCGAAGATCGATGCGGAGACGGGTCTGCTCCCGGTGGCCGAATCCCGCAAAACGATTTTTGAATGCTTTAAGGAAGGCACGGTGCCGATTGATTTCAGCAAACGGCCGGGCGAAGTCAAAGAAACCGAAGATTTTTTCAAAAAGGACTTATGAAAATAAACCCGCTGCGTTGTGCATGGGATAGACGTTCGGGGACGCCCCGAGGTGATCTATTCTCACAGAGCCGCCGGTCGCCTCCGCCTGTCTGCCGGTGCGCGCCGTATGAAAGTTGGCATACGGTTGCTCCCCAGCCGCCGCCTATCCATTCGCCGGTTCGTATACCCTTAACACCCTGCCTTCCGGCAGCACGATGAGGTCGTCCGTCAAGCTGGAGTCTGGGACTACCCGCACGACTGAAAACCCAAATTCCTTCTGCAACGCGGCACAATTCGCGTTGCCTTGTCCACGCATTCGCGAAATGCTGCTCCGTTGCACATGCAGTTCGATCGTGTCACTTGAAACAGGCCAGCGTCGCAAAGCCCCCCGGACAGCCGCCAGGTAGCACGCGCTCTGAACCAAATGCCCGAAGGCGGGGTGGTAGGGGCCTGCGACCATACCGCGGCCGGCAGCAAGGTCGGCTGAAGGTTGAAGCCCGGTGCGAACGACCGGTACGCTGCGCCGCCGGAAAAAAAGATAAAGTTTCATGGAGAGGTCGACCGCTTCGTCGAGGGAGAGGGGGCGATAACGACCTTCACGGAACCATCTTGCCAGAGCGCTTCCAAGCAGCACTAAGGTTGGATAAATGCGAACAAAGGCGGGGCTCAAGCCGACGATGCGTCGCCCGGTCTCCAGCAGACGGGCCTCGTCATCTCCGGGAAGTCCCACCATGAGCTGCAGTCCAACCTCGTACCCCCTGGCTTTCAGGCGCCGAACGGCAGTTGTTGTGTCGGCTGCAGTGTGACCGCGCCCGGATCGGCGGAGCACGTCATCGTTCATGGACTGGACGCCCAGTTCTACGCACTTTATTGGGAAGCCACTGATCAGATCCAGAGCGCGGGAATCAACGGTATCCGGCCGTGTGGAAAAGCGGATACCGTCGAGCTCGCCCCTGTCAACCCATTCCGATGCAGTGGCCAGCAAAAATCGGACCCGATCCCCTGGCAGCCCGAGAAAATTGCCGCCGAAAAATGCGATTTCAGCCGGTCCTTGGCGGCGACCGCGGAAACGGAGGAATTCTCCCACAGACGAAAAATCGACTTCAGGCCCAGGGATCATTCCAGGATAACCAGTGACCAGTTCTTGATTGCAGAAGATGCAACGGTGAGGGCAGCCGGCATGTGGGATAAAGACCGGTACGATGAAAGGTCGTTGGTTCATGGGACCGTTTTAGACGGGCGCCTGATCAATCGCGGAGGCGCGACGGCAGGCCTTCCGGTCGTCATTGCGGCTTGAGCCGGATCAAGGCCTTGCGAGCCGCGTCCTGCTCGGCTGTTTTCTTGCTCTTTCCAACGCCCTCGGTTTCAATCTCCATGACACGCAGTTGCACCCAGAAGGTCTTGTCATGGTCGGGGCCCTCTTCGCGGATGACCCTATAACCGGGCATATGGCCGGGGCGAGTCTGCACCAGCTCCTGGAGCTGGCTCTTGAAATCAACGTGTTCATTGGTGCGCTCGATCTCGCAGACCAGCGGCAGGAACATGGCCTGAACGATCTCGAATACTATGGCAAAGCCGCCATCCATGTAGACTGCGGCGATCAGCGCCTCAATGGTTCCGGCCAGAATCGAGCCTTTTTCACGGCCCCCGGTCTGAGCTTCACCCTTGCCGAGCCGGATGTGGGTGCCGAGGTCAAGGCGGCGAGCGAGGTTGGCGAGTTGCTGCTCGTTGACTAGGGAGGAGCGCATGCGTGACAGGTCGCCTTCGTTCAAATCGGCATAGCGCTCCATAAGGATATGCCCCACCACGAGGTTGAGCACCGCATCCCCCAAAAACTCCAGGCGCTCATTGTCACGCAGGTCGGCCGCCGTAGCCTCGTTGACATAGGAACTGTGCCGTAAAGCCTCCTCTATCCATCGCCTGTCCGCGAAGGAATAATGAAGGGCATTTTCGACCTTAGAAATCGTCATTGAGACCATGGAACGAACCCTTGATGAACGCTTTCTATTGAGGTTCAGTTGGCATCATAAAGGCGACCGTGAGGATCAAAACCAAATTGCGGGACGATTCCAAAGGCAGTGACGGCGCCATCTGGACCGGAGGGGTACGCTCAGCGTGCTATTAGTTTTTCATAGAGTGCATAGGGGACGTGGAAATCCCCTTGGGCGACCCCTAACCGGATCTCGGGTTGGATGTCTCCATGAAAATCGGTCCCTCCGGTCATCAGGAGGTCGTGGCGACGGGCCAGATCCGCATATTGGCGGGTCTGCTCGGGGGTGTGTTGGGGATAATAGACCTCAAGGCCCTTCAGCCCCATAGACATCATTTCCTGCAAGAGCTCATCGAGCTGCTCCACGCTTTCCAGCTCCAACAGACAAGGGTGAGCTAGAACCGGAATTCCGCCTGCGGCATTGATGAGTTCGACGACCTGAGCGGAGTCGATCCGAAATTTGTCTACATAGGCCGATTTTCCTTTTCCCAGGTACCGATCAAACGCTTCGTCGATCGATTTCACAACTCCCTTTTTCACCATTAGCTTGGCGATGTGAGGTCGGCCAGGTTGTCCGTCGGCAGCCTCTTTTTCGACTTCGTCGATCCGAATGGAAATCCCCTGCTTGTTCAAACGGGCAAGGATCTCCGGATTGCGCTGCCTACGGGAATCCTGAAGCTTCTCAAGCGCGCGATTCAATTCAGGGTCATCCATCCGGAGGTCGTATCCTAAAATATGAATGCTTCCGGCACCCGGATAAAAAGGGGGCGGCTCGGCGCTGATTTCAACTCCTGTCAAAAAACCAAGCGTATCGGGAATTCCGCATAGGAGGGCTTCACGGGTGCCGGCGATGGAGTCGTGGTCGGTTATAGAAATGGCGCCAAGACCCATACGCAAGGCCAAGGCGATGATTTCGGCCGGCGAGAGCGTGCCGTCCGAAGCCGTGGAGTGAATGTGAAGGTCGATGCAAGCGGCAGGCTTAAATTCCAAGCGCCTTCTCCAAGGATTCTTCCTTTGCCTTGCACTCAATGCATTGAGTCGTCACCGGGCGCGCTTTAAGCCGTTTAATAGAGATTTCTTCGCCGCAGGATTCGCAAATACCGTAGGTCCCGTTTTCGATCCGTTCGAGCGCCTGCTTGATTTTCTTGATCAGCTTGCTCTCACGATCCCGGATCCGGAGCATAAAATTGCGGTCGGCCTCCAGGGAGGCCCGGTCGGTGGGATCCGGAAAATTTTCATTGGTCGTCGTCATGCCGGAAACGGTGTCATCGGCCTGGCTCAGCAACTCCTGCATGCGCTGATGCAAATGCTTCTTAAAAAAATCCAAGTCTTTCTTCTTCATGACAGGCCCCATTGCATGATTTGGCTTTGGCTAAAATAATCGATTTAAAAGGATATAAAATATCACAGTGAAATGTAAAAGTAAATGACCAATGCTCCAACGCCCGGAAGCGCGTCGCCCCATCGGGTTTGAGCCGAAAAGGGTGTTGCCATAATGGAGGGGGCGCCATCTATCCTCAATGCCTTCATTGACTTAATGTGAATTGGATGCGGCTATAGGTGCAGCTTTGGAGCGCAGACCACCCCGATACCGGCCCTGACCAAGGCCTGGGCGGTCAGCTGCACCGAGCGGTGCTTTTCCATGTAGTTTTTTTCAAGAGCCGGCATCAGCCCCGCTTTTTCCGCGTCAGCCTTGGCGAGAAAGTAATCGAGGATGTCCGAGGGGTGCGCAAGCGTCGGCTCGATTTCCGGCTCGCCGCCCTCATGTTTGGCAGATATGTTGGGGACCTCTTGCGCGATTTCCACCAACTCGGCGCGGCGGTTATAAGGCTGCCGCACAATGGATTTCCAGGTTTCAGTGATATGATGCTCAAAACGCACCATCGCCTCTAATCCCAGGACCCGGCGCAGATAGGAAGCCTGGCGAAGGGTTTCATTGCCGGCGGAGTTGGACAGGTTGAAGCCGATGAGAGGTGTCCCTCCGTCCTCGCGTGCGAAAAGCCTTGCCGTCAGGAGGGTCCACAAAATAGCGAACGGGTTGTCGTTGCCCATGAAGACGGAGATCTTAAATTCGGTGTCGATGCCGAGGCGGTGCATTAGGTATCCCACCAACACCGTGCCCGGGTTGATGTTGAGTACCTGACGAATGCCATAGGTGGTATAGTACTTCAAGAATTCGTCGGCCCACGCGAGGGGGTAGTGGTTGGGTTGGCCGATGCCGCCGAAGT
The DNA here is from genome assembly GCA_964570965.1 of uncultured Desulfatibacillum sp. Taxonomy (GTDB): domain Bacteria; phylum Desulfobacterota; class Desulfobacteria; order Desulfobacterales; family SpSt-501; genus SpSt-501. The sequence continues at coordinate 12,597 of CAZNAX010000007.1, read as the reverse complement.
AGCCGGTGATGGTCTCAGGACCGCCTAAATGGACATTGGAGCCGTCGGTGCCCTTCGTATCCAAGGTTTCCACGTAGCTCACCCCCATGATCTGCATGGCCGCCGCCACCGCCATGATGTCGCCGTTGTCGGCTTCCTGTTCGACCATCCGGCGCACCCGGATAAAACGGCCGGGCATGAGTTCGCCCGCTTGAATGCAACGCCGGGCCTCGCTGATCAGCCAAGGAAAATACTGTAACGCGCTGATTTCGAGCGTCACGGCATTTTTCTGGTTCAGTGCGGGGGCGCCATTGACCTTGCGGATATAGTCCGCCATGGAAATGAAGGCATTTCGGTCGCGCTGTTGGATCAGCCACTGGAGGTCTTTCACATAAGGAGAATTCACCTGCTCCAGGCGGGCCATGAGGGTTTCAATCTTGGCGGCCTCGGCCGCCTGGCGGTTGATTTCCTGCGGGCCGCCGTAGCGTTCAATTACCTTGAGAAGTCCGTTGATGACGGGGTTGTTCGGGTCGGTTAACAGGGCATTAATTTCATCGATCCGCTGGGTTGAAATCTTTAAAGCGCTTCTCAAATCAGGCATGGCTGCCTCCGTTGGTCGCAGGGTGGTTTAATTTTTCGATGCGTTGACGGAATTGCGCTTCAATTGTACTTTTTTAAAAATAAAGCGGCAAGGGCATTTTGGGGAAAGTAATGCAATGACACCGCTCGTTTCTCTGCGCCAGGCAAGCTTGCGTATTCGGGACCGGGTCCTGCTTGAAGGCATAACTTGGGAAATTCGAACAGGCGAGCACTGGGCGGTGGTGGGCCCCAACGGCGCGGGGAAATCCACGCTGGTGAGGGCGTTAATCGGCGAAGTCCCGATCGTCCGCGGCGAGGTTTTTCCGTTCGAGCCGGAGCGCCTCCGGCGGCAGGCAGCCTACCTATCGTTTGAAAGCCAGCGGAATCTGATCGCGCTGGAAGACCGGCGGGAGGACCACCGGGCTTTCAGCGGACGAACGGAAGGAGGGGCGCGGGTCGGGGACTTCATCCAAATGCCACGACGGGAGGCAACGCATCGCTCTGCGGATATTTTGGCGCGAATTCAGATTTCGCCCCTGCTCGACCGCCGCATCCGCGAACTGTCATCCGGCGAGATGCGGCGGTTTCAGATCGGATTGGCGCTCAGCACCCACCCGCGCCTCTTGATTCTGGACGAGCCCTATGAGGGTCTTGATCAAACGTATCAAACGGAATTGGCGAGGATCATCAACGAGCTGATGGATCTCGAACGCGCGGTGGTGCTGGTCACCCACCGCCGCTGCGAAATCCCCCCGAATGCCACTCACGTAATCGGGGTCAAGGCAGGGCGAATCGTTTTTCAAGGTCGACGCGAGAAGCTCTTGGATTCCAGGTGGATGGACAGATTATACGCATCATCGTCGCTGCCCTTATCTGAGCTGCCAGCAGCGGGAGTTCACGCCTCCATACGGCCGCTCAACACGCCTTCGGAGGTGCTGGTCGATCTGCGCAACGTCACGGTGAGGCATCGGACGGTTCCCGTGTTCGAGAATCTTTCCTGGACGGTCAGGCACGGCCAGCACTGGGCCGTATGCGGGCCGAACGGCTCCGGCAAGTCGACTCTGATGAGCTTGGTGGTGGGCGATCATCCTCAGGCTTACGCCCATACCGTCAGCGTGTTCGGAATACGGCGAGGCGGTGGCGGGAGCATTCGCGAAACCAAAGCGGGCATTGGGATTATTTCGGCGGAGTTGCAGGTGCGCTACCGCAAAACCATAACGGCGCTCGATGTTGTGATTTCCGGTTTCTTCGACTCCATCGGTCTGTACCGGAAAGCGTCGCGGGATCAGACGGCTGCGGCTGAAGCATGGATCGAATCCTTCGGCCTGCAGGCGCTGGCAGGCAAGAGGTTCAACCACCTGTCCCATGGCGAACAACGCATGGTGTTGCTCGCCCGGTCCATGGTGAAACCGCCACAGCTCCTCGTTTTGGACGAGCCTTGCCAGGGTCTGGATATCGGCAATCGAAGGTTGATTCTGAAGGCGGTCGATCGCATTGCTGCCACAGGCTTGACGACGATCTTTTTCATTAGCCATCACCTTGACGAAATTCCGGTCTGCATCACCCACTGCCTCATCCTGAGTCGCGAAGGCAACCAACCGTCTCGGGCGATCGTGTCGGACCCACCGCTCACCGATAACCGGGGCTTGGAGAGCATGCCACCACCAAACTCTATCATGTTAATGCCGGGGCAACAGGGAGGGGGAAAGGATGCGATCTAAAAAATAATTGTTAGACGTGCGGGGCGGATGTCGGCTCAGCGCGCTGCCTTTCGCGTGGCAAGCCGATGGAGCTAGAAAAGCGTCATTTGAATTAGGTAGCCGATTCCACTGAACAAACCGATGTAAAACGCCATTGAGAAGATGGCCCTGAACCAGCCTTTAACCGCTTTATTCGTCAAAATCAGCGCTCCATAGGAAATATCGTTCATGTTCTATTTTATCCTTAAACTGGCTGATTGTAAAACAAATTGGCGTTCTCAACTCCTCTGAACGGTCTTATGCTGAGCCCGGAGGCCCCTCTACATCTGCAATCCATTCTTACGAACTTCAGCTATCAGTTGTGCCACGAGCTTCGACGGCAGGCTCTCATCGCCTAAACCGCTAATGATTTCAATTGCTTCTGTAATGGTCCGGCCCTTCTGGTAGGAGCGGTCGGTGCTCAGAGCGTCAAAACAATCCGCCACGCTGATGATGCGCGCCCCAAGGGGAATTTCATCGGCTTTTAGGCCCAAAGGGTAACCCGACCCGTCAAGGCGTTCGTGGTGATAGCGAACGCAGTCGATTACCGGCTCCGCCACTTGAATGGCTTTCAAAAACCGACCTCCGATCTCCGGGTGTCTCTGGATCTCGGCCCGCATTTCTGTTGAAAGCGTTTCTTGTGTATTGTTAAGAAGCTCCGGGCTGAAAGCGATCTTGCCGATATCGTGGAGCAGACCGCCGATTCGGATGGTTTCCACATTCTCAGCGGGAAGACCCATGCGCTGCGCCACGCGCTGGGAATAGGCAGCCACGCGGCGGGCATGGCCCCGGGTGTAGGGATCCTGGAATCCCAGCACGACGCTGAGTGCCGCCAGGTCACGGATGTTAGAATCATACAGAACATCCCGGATTCCTCTTTTAAGACCAGAGTAAATCCACATGGGATTCGGATGGTTCATAATGTCCTTAAAAAAAGAGCCGGTCGCGGAGGACCGGAAAGTATGATGGTTCGAAAAACATCAGAAGCCGCGATTTATAGAAGAACGGCGAGTGGCTGTCAAGGCAAAAAAGAATTTGTCATCTTGCGTTCAGCAGGGTGATCGTTCGAAGGAAGGTCAGGGGGTTGACGGTGACGCTGTTGACTTTCACACCCCAGTGCAGATGAGGTCCGGTGGCGCGGCCCGTAGCCCCGGCCAAACCGACCACCATTCCTTTTTCAACTCGTTGACCGACATCGACCAGGATCCGGCTGAGATGGGAATAGGACGTGAAGACACCGGCACCGTGGTCGACAATGACCGCGTTGCCGGAGTAAAAAAGATCCCCCGTCATGCACACCACTCCGGAACCGGCTGAATGTACGGGGTCTCCGGTTTGTGCACGGAAATCAACCCCCGCGTGTTGGCTTTGAAGTTCTCCGTTGAAAATCCGCCGGGTGCCGAACGGGCCGTTCATCTCTCCCGGAACGGGAACCTGAAACCCATCCTGCCAAAGCCGCAACGGGTTGCCGGAAGCGTAGATCTGCTTTAATTCCTCCTGCTCGCGCCGGATGCGCTGGATGTCAGCGGGGCTCGGGCGCACATGGCGCGGGTCGACCCTCAGCGTTTCTTCGCTGTAGGTGCCTGGCCGGACGGCGAAAGCGGCGGATGTGGAGTGCCGTTGGGTGCCCTCGCTCCAGGCCACCTTTAATTTGGCAGCGCCCGGACGCGTTCGCAGCGCGATTCCCACGACGCCGGCGAAGACGCGCTTGGTTTCAGCCGGATGCGCGAACATATGAATCTTCTGTTCGCCGAAGAAAACGACCGGCTCGCGGACGGAAGCAGGCATGTGGCGACAGTCGATCTCGACGAGCAGCGTGTCCCCGGTTTCCACCGCGGCAGCTGAAAGCGTGATCCGGGGGATAGGCCCCGCCCCTGTCAGCTGGGAAGCGGCGGGTTGGGGCCAAAAGAAATTGGAAAGGAGCCCATAACCGCACAATACGCACAGGACGCTGAGCAAGGTGCTGCCTTGGCGCCAAGTGGTCGGATAAATGCCGTAGGAGGATGGGTTCATGATGCAGGCAAAGATAGGAGTCTTTACATGGCTCGTAAAGGGGAAGGGACGATGACAGCCGCCCTCCCCCTTTTCCTCGGTGCCTGGATTTAACCCCTGATGATCCGGGGCAGCATCATTTGGTGCTGCGGGCAGATGGAGCGGGGATTCTGGTAGGCAGCGCCGGCAAATGCCTTCAGATAGTCGCGGATGGCGGTCATTTTGGCAACTTCGTCTACCAAGCCGTGCTGGGCGCAGTAGATCGGCCGGGAGTTATCGTAGTAGGATTTGACCAGCCGGTTCATCTCTTCGATGACCGGATCGAGCGGCTTGCCGGATTCCTTCTCCTTCACCAGGCGCCGGGAGTAGCTCGCGGCAGCGGCAGTCTCGCCGTGCATGACGTAGATTTCGGTGGTGGCCGTGCCGAGTGTAAAGGCGTTATGGCGGTTGGCCGTGGGGCCGCCCATGATGTAGTGGGCTGCGGCCGTTCCCTTGCGCAGCACCGTAAGGATCATGGGAATGTCGGTCTGCTGAATGGAGTAGATCAGGGCCTGCCCCAGGCCGAGCAACTCGGCCTTCTCCGCGATGTCGCCGACATCGATGCCCGAGGTGTCCTGGAACCAGATGATGGGCACGCGGTCGCGGCCGCAGTGCACCACGAACTCGTTCATTTTGATGAGTCCCTGTCGATAGAGCTTGCCACCGATGCCGGGATAAGAAGCATATTCCGGGTAGTTTTCGCCGAGAAAGCCCTGGCGGTTGCCGATGACGCCCATCAGGTAACCGTCCATTTTTACCAATCCGGTGTATACTTCCGGCCCGTAGCCAGGACGGTATTCCATGTGCTCGCTGCCATCCACCAACCGGGCCAGAACCTCGTCGAAGTCGTACATCTGCTTCTGGTTGAAAGGCACCAAGTAGTAGATGTCCTCGGCCGGAAAGCGCGGCTGCTTGGGCTCGGCGACGCGGAAGAACTTCGGGTTATATGCCGGCATGCCCTTCATGTAGTCCTTGATCCCGTCCAGAACGCCCTCTTCGGTGTCATAGACATGGCGGAAAAACCCTGTGGCATCGTGGTGGATCTTGACCGAACCCGGCGGCTCCGCTTTGAACTGCTTGGCGGCCGCGATGAGCTGCTCTGCGCCCTCGAGGTCGAAGAAGCCCTTGGGGGACATGCCGCTCAGGATCCCGCCGCCGCCGACGGCGATGTTGGCGTCCTTGTGGGCAAAGAGGATGGTGGGGCTGATGCCCTGATAGCCGCCGCCGGCGGGGTTGGTTCCATAAATGCCGGCTAAAATAGGAATCCCGGCCTGCTCCAGCTCCGCATGCCTGAAAAAAGTAGTCCCGGAGCCGCGGCGGTCGGCATAGAACTTTTCTTGTTCGGGCAGCTTGACGCCGCTGCAATTCACCAGCCAGACGAGCGGGATGTTCAGCCGTTTGGATAGGTTGGTGGCGCGGAAGACTTCCTCCGCCTGGCCCGGCAGCCAGGCGCCGGCGATCACCTTGTTGTCGAAGCCGATGACCACCGCCCATTTGCCCGAGATCTTGGCCAGGCCATGGCAGACATTGTTGGTCCCCTCCACGTTGTTGTTGGGGTTGTAAAGCGTGTTCAGCGGGGTCCATGTGCCGGAGTCCAGCAGGTATTCCAACCGTTGCCAGATCGTCAACTGCTTGCGCTTGTTGATTACGGAGGTCGGAAGGCCGACGTTCTTGAGCTTCTCAACCGCTTTTTCCAACTCGGTTTCCACATCCTTGACCAGCTTGACGTTAGCTTCTCTGCTTTTGATCATTCCGGGCTTGAGCGCACTGCCGAACTCTTTCATCTTCTCGAAATACGGTCGCATGTCCTCCATCCTCCCCCTCTGAAGTGTTGCCCGGTCGGGCCATTAAACCCGCTGAATGGCTGGGTTCCCGTGCATCAAAATTTGACTTAATTTCCTTATACAAACTGATCGGCTGCGTCAAGGACGGAAGCGATTAAGCGGCCTTTCTCCTTGACATTCCCTCAGCCTTTCAGTATCAAGCACCTATATTTTTATGGCAAATCGTCAGCCGCGCTGGTCCGCGAAAACACAGGGAGGAGAGCAAATCGCATGAGCAAACAAATCTTGGCCCCTATGCCTGGAAAGGTCGTCGACATCCTTGTCAAGGTGGGCGAAGAGGTCCTGGAATATCAGGAAGTTCTGATCCTGGAAGCCATGAAGATGGAAAACGCCATCCCGTCACCTGAATCCGGGAAAGTGAAGGAACTCAAGGTCAAGAAAGACGACACGGTGGCCGCGCAGCAAGTGCTGATGGTTCTGGAATAATTTCGCTCTCGATCGCAGATCCAGTTGATTTCATCCAACGCGAAAGGCCCATGTTGATATGGGCCTTTCGTCTACCCAAGAACGCCATCCCTACCTAAACCGATTCAGCCGGTTTTAACCCTGCGGACGATCTCCAGCGCCCCGATCATGGATTCCCCTCTCAGCCGCGCCGCAACCGCCGCTTCCAGCATCTGCGGGCGGACCACCAAGCCGAGCTGAGACATCACCCCCAAAGTCGCCAGGGCCCAGTCCGTGCCCTTGAACCCCTGAGCCTTGAGGTCCACCCGATGGATGCGGGCACGACAGGCGGGAATGTCCACGCCTGCGGCTTGAATGACGGCGCAGGTTTCGTCGAGGCCGGCGAACATCTTTTTGCGACGAGCCACGCCCTCCGGGCCGATGGCCACGACCACCGTCGGCCGGCCGATACCGGTGTAATCGATCGTCTGCGGTGACAGGATCATCTCGCTGATGGAGGGGCCCCGCAGCACGGTGATGTCGTAGTCGTTTTTCTGGGTGGCGTTGAGGCCGGCGTGCAAGCCGGCGAGGCATAGGATTTCGCCGGCCGTGATGACGCGCTGCCCAGCGCTGCCCAGCAGAATGACCTCCTGGCGCGCGGTGTTGACCGGGTCGAATTGGGCGACAATGGCCGCCGGCGCAGGGATCGTTTTCTGAGCGGCAGCCAGTTCACGATAGTGCTCCCCGAATTCCCGACGTTGATTTTCCGCAACCTCTCCTTCGAACGGGGTAAGCCGCGACAGCATTTCCTCGATGGCCTTCGGGGTCAGCCGGTTGCGTTTGGAAAACCGACCCGGGCAGATCCCCCAAATGTCCACCACTGAGAACCCCTTGAACTCGATGGCCTTGCGGATCACGTCGGCGATGTCGCTACGGTAGGCCGAGCAACGAACCACATAAGGAGCTCCCGCCGCCCTTGCTACACTGCAGACATCCAGGGGCCTCTCCAGGCGGTTAAGAAAGCCCGATCCTACTTCCGCATCGGGAGGGGTGGTCGCGGAATACTGACCGCCGGTCATGCCGAAGTTGAAATTGTTGAGAACCAGCAGCGTCATGTCCAGGTTCCGTCGGCAGGCGGCCAAGAAGTGGGCGCCGCCGATCCCTTGCCCGCCGTCGCCCATGGTGATCACCACGGTGAGTTCGGGCCGAGCGAGCTTCAGTCCTGCCGCATAGGTGAGTGCCCGGCCGTGCAGGCCGTGCAGGGCGTGAGTGTTGAAAAAGGTGTCGAAAAGCCCGGAGCACCCGATATCGCTCACCATGGCGATGCGCTCGCCGCTCAAGTCCATCGCCTGGAACGCTTTGTCCAGAGTGTGGGTGATACGCTCGTGGGAACATCCGGGACAAAACACCGGTGGCCGCGCCGCATTCAACAAACTATCCATGAAGAACCGCCTCTCTAATAGTCTCCGGTGCGATCAGTCGCCCGTCCATCTGTCCGCAAAAATGAACGGCTTTCCCCGGCAGGATGCGCTCGACTTCGCGCACATACTGCCCCCGGTTCATTTCGACGACCAGAACCCGCCGAACGTTTGAGGCCGCCTGACGAATCGCCGCCTCCGGAACCGGCCACAGGGTTTTCAACACCAGCAGCGACACCGGCGTGCCGCTGGCCTTCATCGCACGTGCGGCGGATAGAGCGGCTCGGGAGGTGACGCCGTAGGTGACGACCAAAGTGTCGGCCGCGGCCGAGGGGTGATGCGCGACTATTCCCAACTGATCGGCCGCGGCCGTGATCTTGGTCTGCATGCGGGCCAGCTGCCGAGTGATCTCGGCCGGATCGGTGGTGATGTAGCCGTCCGGACCATGAGTGGAAGAGGTCTGGCGCACGAGGGTGCGGCCACCGATCGGCAGAAAGGCCGGGACCCGCTCGCCGGCGTTGATCTGGAAGGGCATGAAATTCTGCTCCGGTGCAGGTGCAGCGCGGTCGACGACTTCCGGCGCTTTCAGGCAATCCGGGTCGACGCTGGCCCGGGTCATGGCGATCTCCTTGTTGGAGGCGAGAAAAACCGGGCAGCGGTATTGTTCCGCCAGATTGAAAGCCCGCACGGTCAGGCTGAAGCAGTCTTCCACGTCCGCCGGCGCCAGGACGATGACCGGCAAACCGCCGCTGCTGCCCCATTGCAGAAACTGGATGTCGCCGTCCGCGCCGCGGGTAGCGGATCCGGTGGAGGGACCCAGGCGCTGGATGTCGACGATGACGATGGGAATTTCGCTGCCGATCGCGAAGGAAATCTGCTCGCTGTAAAGGCTGATGCCGGGGCCGGAGGTCGCCGTCATGGCCTTCATGCCCGCCATGGAAGCACCCAGACAGAATCCAATCGAGGCGATTTCATCCTCGCCCTGGATGCAGACCCCTCCGAGCGGCGGCAGCAGGGCCAGCATGTGGCTTAAAATCGTCGTGGCCGGGGTGATCGGATAGCCGGCGAAAAAACGACAGCCGGCGGCAACTGCCCCACGTGCGATCGCTTCGTTGCCCTCCATTAGGGATAATGCCATAGCCAAACCTCGTTGCGGGTTGAAAGTGATCCGCGGAAAGCGATCAGACGTATCGCATCCGGGCGAGCACGCCTAGATTCCGTCTGGCGTCATCCCGACCGGCGCATCGATCGGATGGGATTTTTTTTAAATACCATTTCACTCTATGCAGGGCAAGCTGGAACGGATTATTTCTGCGATCTAATTTCTGATCTTGGCCGGGGGGGATTGCGCTTGCTGCCAGGGGTAACGCACTCGAGAATGAAAGGCGGCTTCCAACGCATCCACCATCGAGTGAATGATGGCGTCGATGTCTCGGGTGTCCAACACGCATTCGCTGAACTGGCTGTCGGCGATGCGCTTGACGACAATGAAACGAACCAGTTTTCCGAAGCTTTCACGACCCGGTGACTTCAACGACCGGGATGCCGCTTCCACGGCGTCTGCAATCATCAGCAACGCCGCTTCTATGCTCTGGGGTTTAGGTCCTGAATAACGGAAATCCCCTTCGCGCACGCTCCCTTTGGGCTTGAGCTTCAGGGCCTTATGAAAAAAATAATCAATCGCCTGGGTTCCGTGATGCTGCTCGATTAAATCGATTACATCCTTGGGTAAACGGGCTTCCCGGGCGATGCGCAAACCGTGCTTTACGTGTCCGGTGATGATTTCGATGCTTTCATAAGGATCCAGCGTGTCATGGAGGTTTACGCCGTTCAGCTGGTTTTCGATATAGCCTCCCGGTTGCTGAATTTTGCCGATGTCGTGGAAGTAAGCACCGATTCTGAGCAGCAGAGGATTGGCGCCGATGGTATCCCCGGCCGCCTGCGCCAGATAAGCTACGTTCATGGAGTGCTGATAAGTGCCGGGTGCTTCTGTGAAAAGCCGTTTCAGCAGGGGCTGGTCGAGATCGGCGTAACGCCGGAGGGTGATCGTCGAGCCCACGGTCCTCCCGGCTTTGAGCAAAGGAAGCAGCAGAAGCGCCAGCGCGCCGGACGACGCTCCACCCAGCAGCGCCCAAGCGCTTTGTGTCGCCCAGGGGTGGGTCACCAGGATTTGCAATGCGCCCATATTCCATCCATCTTCCGGGTGGGGCAATCGAGCGATGGCGCTCCAATCCAATCTTAATAGAATGAGAAAGAACGCATGCACCATGCTGATCAGCAAGCACGGCAGAATGACGCTGCGCAAGCGGAGGTTCCGCGGTGCCAGCATGATCGCGGCTAACCCAACGACCAACGAGCTGCCGAGAAGATCCCATGACCTTCCCATAAACAGAGTGGCCAGCACGAAGCCCACCAGCAGGGTACCGACGGCGGTCACGCGGCCCTGGTTCATGGCGACCATCAGCAACGGCAACAGGACCAACGGCAGGCTCTCCACGGGAAGCGTAGTAAAGAGCAGGACCGCCTTGAGGATCAGCCCGTGGAGAATCAGGAGCACCAGCAGCAGCGGATGGGAGACGGATCGCCTATAGCCGCCTTTCGGCAAAACGAAAAGAAAGAACCCCAGGAAGACCACCATCCAGATGTTCACAAACAGAACCAGGGGCGATTCCCGGAAAAGCGCCTCCGAACGCTGGGCCTCCAGCGCGCGGATTAACCGCTGGTCGTGTTCATCGATGCGCTTCAGGAAAGGGACGACCACCTCCCCCGCCTTTAAATGGACGCGGGGAGAGTTCGATCCGGGCATCGCCAATGAGAGATCCTCCGATTCCGGAAATGTTAACGGGCGATCGGCTCTCAGAGTGAACGCCGCCCTCTGATCCAATTTGGGGGATCCGACGGCCAAATAGATGTCCTCAATGAAACAGGACGCGAAATTGAGTAGTACCAACGCCAAGATGAGGGCTGTGCGCGTCATAGAATGATGTCGGCCGCCGAGGCCCCCGAAACGAGGGGCGGCCTCGGTGCTAAAGTTATCCCGTAGTTAAGGCGATGATAGGATCTGAATACATCATTTTATAAAGCCCCGGGCATATAGTCAAACCCATCGGGTAATGGGCCTGGTCGAAGCCAACCTCTCTAAACGGTTTGCGAGGTTCGCAGAGAAGGAGGATCATGCTGGGAAAAGCCTTTAACTGCCTGAAGGGGCGCGCCAAACCGGATCCGGTTCCCGCCGTGCGCAGCGCTGCGAGGGTGTTCTCCGGGGGTATCGCACAGATGATCAGTTCTGCCGGAAGAATGAGTCTGCCCGTCCTGCAACGCATGGTTCAAGCGGTTTCTCAGGGCGATTTCGTAAATTTCTTGCAGGCTCCCGTGCTTGCCGGATCCGCCGTCTATAAAGGAACCTTGGTTTCGGCCCAGGCGACCTCCGGCTCTCGGGAGATGAATCGCACCATCCTCTTTGAACCGGCGGTGGATTGCGAACAGATGGTCTCTCCTTCCGAAAGCCTCAAGCATGCCGTCTATCCGCTGGTGAAGGGCGAGCATGCGAATTCCGCCGGTTCTTTCTTCAGTATCGGCCGCATTGATGGCAATGACTGCATCATGCCGGACTACGCTATATCAAAAAAGCACGCCCTAATTGAGGAGAAACGGGGTATCTATCTATTGAAAGATAGCGGGTCCACGAACGGGACTCTTTTAAACGGCGAGCGGCTGCAAACGAAACCGGTCGCGATTCATGACCGCGATGTGATCAGCTTCGCCCGCTATGAGTTCACTTTCCTCTTGCCGGGATCCTTCTACGACATCTTGAAGGGGGTCTAAACGCCTTTGAATCTACCCGATGACACGGGCCAGGCGTGACGCCGGAACAAATTCTATCTGCTGGCGCAGCTCCGGCAGCATTTCCCGGAGGACGTTGTACGTGGTGGAATGGGGGTGGCCGATCCCCAGCGCTTCGCCCTTATTTCGGGCGAGCCGCACCAATTCCCGAACCTGTTTGCGGATGAACGCCGGTTCTTGAACATGATCCAGGAACACGTCCCGCTGGGCAAAGGGAAGTTGTAGCAAACGCGCCGAAGGCTGGCAGACGCTGGCTTCCGTCGTGCGGCTGTCAACGAAATAAAGGCCGCGTCCTTTTAACACGGAGAAGACCTGGTAGACTTGTTCGGAGTGGGCGGTCAGCTTGGAGCCCATGTGGTTGTTGACCCCCTTGACGTACGGCACGGCCCGTAGGTTTTCATCGAGTGCGCTCAGCAGCTCATCCGGGCTCATGGAAGTCAGCAGGGCGCCGGGACCCGGGTTAATTTCGGGGTACTCCAAAGGCTCCATCGGCAGATGCAGCATGATTTCATAACCCTGAGCATGCGCGATGCGGGCGATCGCCTGCTGGTGCGGGCTGTGCGGCAGGATGGCAAGCGTGAGCGCGGCCTTCAGGCCGATGAATTTTTCGGCCATTACGCGATCATATCCCACGTCGTCGATAATAATTGCCACCCGTGGCAGCTTTTTAAGGGGCGGGGGTTCAGGCGGCCCGGGCGGCAAAGCGGCGCGCAGGGAGTTCGGGTCCACCGCATCGGTTTCGGTTGCCGGCGCGGACTGCTGAGATTTCGGGGCGGCGGC
>CAZNAX010000006.1:0-53582 GCA_964570965.1 uncultured Desulfatibacillum sp. | reverse complement strand
CCATTGGTGAGCGTACGGCGCTGCTGACCTGGCTGGAGTTTCCAGACTTCAATATGCGACGGACATCAGGCTGATTCGCGTCATGTGCACCGGCAGAGTCGATCTGTCGTTTGTGCTGCGGGCCTTCTTGAATGGAATGGATGGGGTGTTTATCGGCGGTTGCCGTTTGAATGAATGCAATTATGTTACGCACGGCAACTACCATGCGCTGAACATGGCGCTTCTATTCCGAAAAATAATGGAACATATCGGGCTGAACCCGGAGCGGCTGAGGATCGAGTTTATGTCCGCCGCGGAAGGAATTCTTTTTACCGAAGTCATCAACAGCTTCGGCAAGAAGGTCGAGGCGCTGGGGCCTCTGGGTAAAGGCGAAGGCCTGGACCGGCGCGAAGTAACGTCCAAACTCGAAAAAGTGGCCAAACTCATCCCTTACCTCAAGCTGGTTAAAAGAGAAAAGCTGGCGTCTCGCCTCAACAAGGAGGAGGATTACAAAGACCTCTTCACCATCGAGGAAGTCGAGCGGTTGTTTCGCGAAGTCATCTCCTATCATATCGATCCGGAAAAATGCCAGGCCTGCATGATTTGCCTCAAGAAATGTCCCGTCGAGGCGATTGCCGGCGGCAAAAATCAGATCCATGTCATTGACCAGGAGAAATGCATTAAGTGCGGAACTTGCTTCGATGCCTGCCCCTCGCGCTTTGGTGCGGTGAGGAAGATTTCCGGAGAGGCGGTTCCGCCTCCAATTCCTGAAGAAGAAAGAACCCTAGACAGAAAGAGCAAGAAGCAATCTGCCCTCACCCGGTAGAACCTGATGCGACAGAAACCGGATGAGGACTGGGAACCATGGTTATCCAAAAGCAAGAGCCGTTGAGGGGCACCGGAGAAGACACCGGGTCTTATCGGGTGATTCGCTGCAAAGACGGGGAGTGCCGGGCCGGTTCTCACGAGTTGATGGGCGAGGAGCCTCTGTTGATCCGTATCGATGGGAAGCCCTACTCGGTCGTGATGAGGACACCCGGCGAAGAGTTATTTCACGCGGCCGGGTTTTGTCTTGGAGAGGGGATTGCCGACTCTCCGGATGATTTTCTCACGATCGGGTATTGTAAAGATCTGGACCCGAATGTCATTGATATCCGCCTCAAACCTGAACGGCGCGAAAAGGTTCATGATCTGCTGGAGAGAAGGGGGTTTGTCAGCCAGACCAGTTGCGGCATCTGCGGAAAGGAGATGCTCAAGGACCTGTATCAAGTACTGACTCCCGCGAAAGATGGGTTTCGGGTTGAAATCGCCCGAATCCTTGATTGCATCCGCACGCTTTCTGCAAATCAAAAGTACTATCGGAGAACCAGAGGCTCGCACGCTGCAGTGATATTTGGCAATCAGCTTGAGATGATTTCTTTTGCCGAGGACGTCGGGCGGCATAATGCACTCGATAAAGCCATCGGGAAGGTTTTTATCAATCGGAAACTGCTCGAAGCAACCCTCCTGGTTTTATCTTCGAGAATCAGTTACGAATTGGTTCAAAAAGCTGCCAGAGCGCGGCTCTCGATCATGATTGGAATGTCCAGGCCGACCACGCTTGCCGCCGAAATGGGGCGGGCGCTCAACATGACCCTTGCATGTACGGATAAGGAATCCGATTTGATCCTTTTCTGCGGCGAAAACCGCATCGTCCTCTAAGCCTTGCCGCGCAGACGTTGACCTGGTCGTATTGCCCGCCAATGGCGGCTGCCGGCCATAAACCACCGCGCCCTCCTGATGAACGATTGCCTCTAGACTAAACCGGATCGCCTTCCCAACGAAACCAGCATCGCACGACCCTCATGGTTACTTTTCAGGCGCCCAAAATTAAAGAAAAAAATAAATAAACTAAAATTTTAATAAAATAAAAATTAATTAAATTTTTATTGTATTTAATAATTATTTAGTGTAATATTTAAATTATGGGGCAGAAGAAGACGTTTTCCACACGCATCGACGATGATCTCCTGAAGGCGCTGAAGCACCTTGCCGTCGACACCGAAAAATCGATCGGCGAGCTCCTGGAGGAGGCCGTCGCGGAGCTGCTCCGGAAGTACTCCAAACCCAAGAAGTGAGAGAGGAGGGTGGCGATGCGAGCAAAAAAACTGAAGGAGTACGATGAATTTGAGGAAGGTTTTGATTCCCCCGAATTTCAATGCGGAGACGGAATCACCATGGAATGCGTTTGCCCCAAATGCGGAATGAGCCACCGCATGAAAATCCTTTGGGCGGGCCGGGGCCGGCCCAAGAAGTTCTGCCAGGCGTGCAAAATGTATATTGCCACGCTTGAGGCGGTCGAACTGCCGTGCGTGCCGGTGTCCATCAATCGGATTGTGGGATAACCTGCCGGGTTTCGGCCTTCGACGTTTGCCTCATTCTACGCGAAATACGGCGGCCCTAGTGGGGTCGTCGAATCACGGGGGTGCCGCAGCGGTTTTACCGGCAGGATTTCACCCCTGCGATCAAATCGAATTCCGCCAGCTGTTCGGCACCCTCACCGCCAGAACTTCTCCGCGAGCGCACTCAGCCGAATCCGAATACAGCCGGCACTGAAGCAGGGTCTTCTTGGGTCCGGCTTCGGTCACGCGGGCACGCAGCGTCACCGGCCGGTCGAGGGGGGTCGGCCGCAGGTAGGTTACGTTCAGATTCGCCGTGACGCACCAGATGGAAGGGTCGGAGCCGATCTGGCGGTTTTCCATCCGGTAGGCGTTGGCGATGGCGGTGCAGACGCTGTGGCAGTCAATCAGCGTTGCGATGATACCGCCGTTCAGGAACTGGGGCGGACCCGCCGAATGGTGCCGTTCGGGCTGATAGATGCAGATCGACCCATCGCCTTCCCAGTAACTTTTTATCTTCAGCCCGCGGGGGTTGTGCGGTCCGCATCCGTAGCAGCGGTTGTCCGGTATTAAATCCTGGAAAGCGATCGGCTCCATGGCTGCTCTTTCCGTTTATCCTTTCGCCAGCATGCGTGCGAAGCGGGTCTGAATGATCTCTTCGGCTTCGGCCATGATGCGATCCAAAAGCTCCCGGCAGGTGGGGATGTCGCGGACCAGGCCGATGCACTGGCCGGCGGCCATCGTGGCTTTTTCCATCTCACCGTTCTCCAGCATTTCCTTGCCCAGCAGACCCGAGACGTAAGGGATGAGATCCTGGATTTGGGGGTTGCCGCGTTTTTCGATAGCGAGGACCTTGTCGGCGGCCGGGTTGTGAAGCACGCGTTCGGTGTTGCGCAGGCTGCGCATGATCAGGCGGGTATCCGTCTCGTTATGGCGGATGAGCGCCTGCTTCACATTTGCGTGCACCGGCGCCTCTTGAGTCGCCACGAAGCGCGTGCCCATGTTCATGCCGTCCGCACCCAGCGCCAGCGCCGCCACCAGACCGCGGCCGTCGCCAAATCCGCCGGACGCGATGATGGGAACGCCCACCGCGTCGCGGACCAGCGGAACGAGGACCAGGGTGGTGACGTCGTCTTCCCCGGGGTGTCCGGCGGCCTCGAACCCGTCAATGCTGATGGCGTCGCATCCGATCCTCTCGGCCTTGAGGGCGTGACGTACCGAGGTACACTTGTGGATCACCCGGATGCCGGCGGACTTGATCTGCGGCAGATAGGGCTCCGGGTTGCGGCCAGCGGTCTCGATGAAGCGGATGCCCTCCTCGATGCACACGTTGATGAGCGCCGGGTAATCCGGCGGGCGCAGCGTCGGCAGGAACGTCAGGTTGACACCGAAGGGGCTGCCGGTCATTGTCTTACACTTGCGGATCTCGGCCCGGAATTGTTTGGCATCGGGAAAGGTGAGGGCCGTCATGAAGCCCATGCCGCCCGCGTTGGCCACGGCCGATACGAGTTCGGCCGTTGCCACCCACATGAGGCCGCCCTGGACGACCGGCCGTTCGATGCCGAAGAATTCAGTGATCCGAGTTTTGATCATGGAGTCTTTCCTACGTCCGCATGCCACTTCCGCAGCCGGTGTCGAGGACGCGGCGGGCGGCTGAAGTCTGCGGCAGGGATTCATGCGCAGGACGGGTACCCTCCGCATCGCCGGGACTCTGGTGGGGCAGGCAGGTCATGCATGGCGAAGCATCCGGCCGGTGCTGAGATAGTGATTGAGCATTTTTTCGAGTTCCTCCATGCGGGTTGTGAAGGCCGCTTCATCTATGCCCCGAACGAATGCGTTGCCGTCCTCGTCCAGCCCGGTGATAACTTGGCTCCAATCAGCTTCGGTCTCGCCGACAGCGGTTTCACGCAGGCGGATCGTGTAACGGATGGCCCGGAGGGGGTTGACGCGCACGAACTCGATCAGCTGCGGCGGCTCGTAACGACAGACCACCCACGTATCCTGCGGGCCGTCGGCCGGAAAATCGGTCTTGAAGATGCAGTCCGGCTCCGCATAACCGGAGTCCGAATAGATCAAGCGGCATTGCCAGGTGTCGATCCAATCGTATTCGCGGATAGGGCAGAGCAGGGGAAAAACCCGTTTCGGCGCTGCCGCAAGCTTCATTCGGAAAGCTCGGCTTGCACGAAGCCCTTTCATGGATAACCTCTTCAGGCCGCTTTCGACGACTTCCGATCAAGAGCCGCCGGCGCGGGATGCATGCAGCTTTAAAGGATGGGCACGGACGGACGAAACAAGGTGTCAAGGTTTCAGGTCCGGCTTGAATGCCCGGTTGAGTCGCGGATCCATTATGGCCTCGTAGCCGACCAGCCTGGCGATGACCTGCTGTTCGGGGTCCAGGAAGGTGAAGTCGCCCCGCATCTTTTTCGGAGTGTCCTCCCGAATCTCCAGCACGATTTTGACTCCTTCCGCCGGATAGGACGGCCGGAACTGGCGGTAGGAGGCGGCATGACTGGGCAGGGAGACGCATCCGTACTGCTCATAGCACCAGAGGCTCGCCATCTGGAAGGCCGAGTCGAGCACGAGCGGGTCGCACAGCCACGAGTGGCGCAGCGGAGTGGCGATCCAGTGCGCCGGGGCGGGGGCGCCGGCTACCTCCGCCACCATGCCGTTCGACGTGCAACATTGAACCCAGCGCAGTCCCTGGAGGTGGCTCCCGTGAAAGAGGATCTTCTCGTAGATCTCAGCCGCCGAACGCGGGTAGTGATTGCAGGAAAGCTCCGCCGGCAGCCGGAAGGCCGGGGGGCTGGAATAATCATCGGTCAAGATGGCTCGCGCCCGGGAGTGCAGGACGTTTTTCCCCTGGCTCAGGCCGTTGCGCAGTTCTAGATCCACCTCGGAAAAACCGTTTTTTCTCCGGGCTTTTCCGGCCAGGACGCGAATCCGCATCGGTTCGGCGTCCAGACGGATGCCCTTCAGAATGCGCAGTTCTTCGAGTCCATGCAGCAGCATGCCGGGGTTTTCGTGCAGTGCGCCGTGAGCGAACCACTCGGCCATGAGCGCCATGGGAACGACGGCTTTGCCGTCGATGACGTGCGAACGGAGCACCGGGTGGTTTTCGAGGTCGATCTCGCGCTCGAAAAGCAGAGCCAAAGCCGTCTGATGCGCCTGAGTGGCGGTCTCCGCCTGGATCGGATTCAAGGTCCCGCCAATCACCACCTCCGCCGGGGCGCCGGTTGCGCGGCCGAGCTCGCGCAGCAGGGAGAGGGCGCCGTCGGACGCCGGCAGGAGGGTGACTCCCTGGCGTTCGAATTCACGCTTGATGGAAGGCGTGACCATGCCGCATTCCCACGGTCCCCAGTTGATCGATACGACCCGGCAGTCTGGCCGGTGCCCAGCCTCCGCCCACGCTAGCTTGTTGAGGGCCTCATTCGCCATGGCGTAATCGGCTTGGCCCCGGTTGCCGATGCGGGCCGTGACCGATGAGAATATGACGATGGTTTTGAGTTCGTCGTCGGCCACGGCATCGAGCAGCGCTAGGAATCCTTTGAGCTTGGTGTCGAACACCCGTTCGAACTGTTCCATGCTCTTGGCGCCGATCAGGCGATCTTCGAGGACGCCGGCGCCGTGGATCAGCCCGCGGATGGGCCCGAAACGAGAGCGTGCATCTGCCAGCGCGGATTGGACCTGCGCGCCGTTGCGAACGTCGACCGCGTAATAGGCGACTGCGGCACCGGCCGCGCGGATGGCGTCGAGCGTGCGAGTCACTTCCCGACCGGCCAGAAGCTGTTTCAGACGGCGTTCGACCTCAGCCGGCGTGGCGGAAGCCGCAGTGAACTCGGTTTGCAGCAGAGCCTTCTTGATATCGGCCTCATTCTCCATGCCGTACATCCATTCCGGTTCGGGGTCCGGCTCGGGCGTGCGGCCCAAGAGAATGAGAGCCGGCCGCACCCGGCGGGCCAGCTCCACGGCGCAGGCCGCCGTGATGCCGCGCGCGCCGCCGCTGATCACGACCGCATCGTCTGGCTGCAGATGGATGTCGCCTTCGGGATACTCCTGCGGGACGAGCACCGGCACGCTGCGGGAGGTCGCGGTCAAACCGATTTCGACCGGGCCGCGGTTCATGGCCTCCCGGATCAACGCACGAGCGGCAAGGCGCAGATCCGTCCAGCCGGGGGCGAGGTCCACGGCATGGCAGATTACCTCCGGCCACTCCGCCGCCGCAGTCTTGGCCAAGCCGGCCAGCGCCCCTTGAATCGGGTTTGCGACCGGCTGCGCGCTGAAGCCGAAGGCACCGTCCATGCGGGTGACCGTGGTGAAAACAGCTGCCTGCTGTTTGGCCGATTCCAGAAGATCGGCCGCGATGGCGTGGGTCAGTTCAAAGGCGTTCTTGAGATCCGCTTCCAGGGTTTTTGACGTCGGATTCTGAATGATGACGAGGCCGGCGGCCGGCGGCAGATCTCTTTTGAATTTCAGAATGTCGGCCGATACCAGGACGGCATGGATGCCCATGTTTCCGAATTCCGCCAGCACCGCCTGGGCGAGCCCCGTGCGGTCGTCGGTGATGAATACCCTGCGGCCGCTGGGAAGTGAGGCCGCTGCAGGCTCCAACGCGGGGGCCGGCTCCAGCATCACGACCTGGCGCAGGGCGAGTCGGGCGGCGGGATGCTCGGCCACTCCCCCACCAGCCGGCGGCGGCTCCTCGTCATGAGGTGCAGCCGGAACCGGCCGGGTTGCTGGGGTCGCATCGGCGGCCGGAGGCGAACCGCTGAAGTGGTCAATGATCCGGCCCAGGGTGTGCAGCCGTCCCATGTCCTCGGGCGCGATGGCCGGCAGGCCGGGAAGCTTCTCTTCGAGGGCGGAGAGGATTTCCACGCGTTTGATGGAGTCGATGCCGAGGTCGGCTTCGATGTTCATGTCGAGTCCGAGCATCTCGGCCGGATAGCCGGTAAGCGTGCTGACCACGTTCAGCAGCGACTGCGTGAGTGCCTCGCGGCCGACGCTGTTCGTCGGGGAGGGTTCAGCAGGGAAATGCGGTGCGGCGGCGGATTGATTTTGAGACCGGGGACCGGACAGAAAATTGATGATCTGGCCGAGGGTCTGGAGCCGTCCCATGTCCTCGGGCGCGACGGCCGGTAGGCCGGGGAGCTTCTCTTCGAGGGCGGAGAGGATTTCCACGCGTTTGATGGAATCGATGCCGAGGTCGGTTTCGATATTCATGTCGAGTCCGAGCATCTCGGCCGGATAGCCGGTCAACTCGCTGACGACGGCCAGCAGAACCGCTTCGAGCCCGGAGCGCGTGGCCGGAGAGTCGGTTGCCGGCGGCAGTGCGGACGGGATCGCGGTGTGATCCGTCGGTTCGGAAGCCGCCACGAGCGCCGGGTCGGCGGGCCGATCGGCCGGGGGTCGAAGCGCTAAAACGGTCGGCTGTGAAAATGAGTCTGCCGGTGCTTGAGCGGATTCGCTCGATTCGGGCCGCCTGAGTTCTTTCGGGCTGCCGCCGGGAAGTCCCGCCAGCTGGCTCGTATTTCTGACCAGTTCAAGCAGCACGCGAGTGGCTTCACTCTGGGTTTCGAGGAACTTCTCGTGGGCCTGGGCGGTCTGGAGCTGGATGGCCTGAATCGCCTTAAGCCCCTCCTGGACCGACCGCAGCGCATCCGTGACGGAGTCCGGATTGGCGTTGATGTTTTTCACCATGATGTCTTTGCGATGGGGTGGAATGTGGCGTGAGCGGAGCGGTGCTTCTATTGCGGATGGCCGGTCCGGCGCGCCAATTTGAGACAATGCCCGACGTTGGCGGGCGGCCGGCTCCGGCGGCTCGGACTTGCGAAAGTTGGCACCGGCAATCGGGATGCGCATGCGGGTTTCTTCCGCCGGCGGCTGGGGGGATTCCCAGTTTTCCAGACGGACCGGATAACCGAGGGCCGCCAGATGGCACAGCGCCCTCGCCAGGTCGGCGAGGCCGGCGCGCCGGCCGTTCGATCCGTCCAGCGCGAGCGCTTGAAACGGTCGGTCTTTGAGAATGGCGGAGACCAATCCGGTCAGAATGCTGCGCGGGCCGACCTCCACAAACGTGCGAACGCCGGCGTCGTACATGGCCTCGATCTCGCCGACGAAGTCGACCGGTTGCAGCATGTGTCCGGCGAGCAAGCGGCGCGCCGTTTCGGGATCTTCCGGATAGGGACCGCCGATGGTGTTGGAAAAGACCGGGATGGGACCCGTCCGAATGCGGGCGTCCTCAAGGGTTTTCAAAAACGCCTTTTGGGCGCCGCTCATCAGCGGGCTGTGGAAGGCACCGCCCACCGGGAGCTGCCTCAGCGCATATCCGTTTTGCCTGCACAGCGCTGAAACCTGCGCGATCGCTTCCGGTGATCCGGACAGCACGCCTTGATCGGGCGCGTTGCGGTTGGCCAGGACCACCGGAAGGTTCGAGCGGGCAATCAGCTGCGCCTGCTCGGCGAGCGGCGCCCGCACCGCCAGCATGGCGCCCGGTTCGGCATGGGCCATGGCGCGACCCCGGGCGGCTGCCAAATCCAGGAAGTCGGCTTCGTCGATCCAACCGGCCGCGCATAGGGCCGTTAACTCACCGAAACTGTGTCCGGCGACGGCATCTGCTCCGACGCCGAACTCTTCCAGCACGCGCCACACGGCCAGACTGACCGCGCCGATGGCCGGCTGGGCCGCGTCTGTCGCCCGTAGGGCGTTTTCCGGCGCTTCGGTTTCGGTCCCGGTGGGGGGGTAGATCAAATGGCTCAGCGGCCGGTTGAGCGGTGTGCGGCGATCGGCGTTCTCCAACACCGTCATGGCGGCCGGGAACCGGCAGATCAGATCCCGGCCCATGTCCGTATATTGGCTGCCCTGGCCGGGAAACAGGCAAGCCAGTTTGCCGCGTTGCGCCGGACCTCCGAAGAACGCCTGGGGCAGTTTGAAAAAATCCCTGCGGCTATGCGATGCGAGCGCTTCTGTCGTCCGCTGCAGATCGGTGCGAACTTGGCTCGGATCCTCGACCACGTGAAGCAGCCGGAACGGGTGGCGTGCGTCGAAGCGGGTCCGGGTCCGAGCGGCGGCCCGGGCCCAGTCCGATTCGGGGAGCGGATCAGCCAGAGACTGTCTGAACGCGGTGATGGACTGCAGGAGGCCTTCGCGGTGATCCGCCGAAAAAGCGAGAATCTGGACCGAACCGTCCCAGGCGATGCACGGTTTAGCGGAGCGGTGCTCTTCCAGCACCAGGTGGAAGTTGCTCCCGCCGAAGCCGAAGGCGCTGACTCCCGCGCGCCGGGGATGCCCGTCGGCCGCCAGCCAGGGCCGGGTGCGGGTGTTCAGGTAAAACGGCGAAGACTCGAATTCCAGAGCGGGATCCGGCTCGTCCGCTTTGAGGGTGGGCGGCAGAACTTTGTGGTAAACCGCCAGAGCGGCCTTGACTAAACCGGCGGCGCCGGCCGCGGCCTTGGTGTGTCCGATCATGGATTTGACCGAACCCAGGGCGCAACGCTTGCCGCTGCCGGCGGTGTTGCCCATGACCTGGCAAAGCGCCTGGAACTCGACTTTGTCGCCCACGCGCGTGCCCGTGCCGTGCGCCTCCACCAACTCGACGGTGGCCGGGTCGATTCCGGCCGCGGCATAGGCGGTTTCAAGGGCCTGGACCTGGCCCTCGATGTGCGGCGCGTAAATGCTTTGCGACCGGCCGTCGCTGGCCGAACCGAGGCCCTTGATGACGGCATAAATGCGATTGCCGTCGCGCTCGGCGTCCGCCAGGCGTTTCAAGACCACCAGCCCAATGCCTTCGCCCAGCACCGTGCCGTCGGCGTTTTTCGAAAACGGCCGCGCGTCGCCGGTGGGCGAGAGGATCTGGGTCTTGGCGAAGCACATGTGCATGAAAATGTCGTTGAGCGTATCCACGCCGCCGGTGATAACCAGGTCGCTGCGTTCCGAAGCGAGCTCCAGCAGCGCGAGGTGCAGGGCGGCAAACGAGCTGGCGCAGGCGGCGTCCACCACGCAGTTGGTCCCGCTCAGATCCAGACGGTTGCTGATCCGGCCGGCCACTACGTTTCCCAGCAGCCCCGGGAAGGAGTTCTCCTGCCAGGACACATAGGAATCGGCGATGTTGCGGATGACCTGCTCGCAGCGTTCGCCGTCGATGCCGGCATTCTGAAGCGCCCGGCGCCATTTGGGGAAACCAAGCCGGGAACTCAGCGGTATGACCAGCTCCTGGGTTCCGGTGACGCCCAGGATGACGCTGGTACGTCGGCGTTCCATCGGCAGTCCCGCATCCTGCAGAGCCTGCTTGGCGGCGGCAAGCGCCAGCAGCTGAGAGGTGTCGGTCGCCTCCAGCGAGGACGGGGGAATGCCGAATTCGGAGGGGTCGAAGTCGATGGGGGGAATGAATCCCCCCCGGGTGCAATAGACCCGGTCGGGGGTACGTGGGTCAGGGTCGAAATAATCCTCTTTCGACCAGTGGGTCGAGGGGACTTCCGAAATGGCGTCCAGCCCCTGAAACAAAAGCCTCCAGTAAGCTTTCAATCCCGATGACTTCGGAAAGAAGCAACTCATCCCGATGATGGCGACGGGGGAGGAATTTTCCTTCATGCTCACTCAGGCTGCCTGATCCATGAATTTATGCAAATAATAAGCGCCCGGGCTCGGCCGTTGACCGATGAATCGCGGGAGCCCGGCTGCCGGAAGTTAAAACCAAATAATCTATATAGATAATTGCCGCAAAAATTTCAAGATCAAGCTTCAAAAATATGCCTGCGTCAGGATGACGCGTCGATCCGTTTGCGGATCTCCGCCAGTTCCAGCGGTCGAACGGATACAGCGCTGCCGGGAACCGCCAGTCCCTGGGCGCGCAGCCAGTTGGCTCGGGTGACGACGGCGGCGCCGTAAAGCAGGTTCATCGCCACGGTCACCGTTCGGCGGTTTTGCGGGGTTTCCAGGAAGCTGCCCTTGGCCCATTGGTTGAAGGCCCCGATAGCCGGCCCGCACCAAATCTGATAGTCGATCCGGCGGGTCGGCTCGCCTTGGATGGCCCAGTTGGAGGATCGTCCGAGGTAGGAGCGGAATACCAGAGCCATTTTGTGTTTGGGATCGGTGCGGGCGCGCTCGACCTGTTTCGGGTCGCGCTGCATGAAGAACCGCTGAGTCTGCTCCCATGCCTGATCGAACGAACAGCGGAAGAAATCACGCTCCAGAGCTTCACGCTGTTTGACGGGGATCTGGTCATAGCTGTCATGCGCCGTGAATAGCTCGTATAGCTTGGCGGCCCGGTAAGGGAACAGGGTTCCACGCTTGAGCACCTGGACTTTCACGCCCAGTTCAAACATGTCGGCCGCCGGCGCCATGGCGACATCCGCCTGCCCGGCTTCGGCCAGCATGGTGCACACGGCTTCGGAGGTGCCGGCTTCGACACAGCATTGGTTGACGGACCCCGTGAGCACATAGGCGGCGCCAAGAGCGAAGGCCGCCGCCGTGGACTCTGGAGTGGCAATCCCGCCGGCCAGCCCCACGCATGGCGGCCGCACGTAGGCATGACGTGCCGACACCTCATCCCGCAGCGCCAGCATCGTCGGCAAAAGCGTCAGCGCCGGCCGATTGTCGGTGTGTCCGCCGGAATCGGCTTCGGCCGTCAAATCGGCCGCCAGGGGAACGGACGCGGCCAGGGCGGCTTCCTCGGAGCTGATGCGCCCGAGTTCCACCAGCCGGGCCAGGTGCTTTTCGGCCGGCGGCGCCAGGAATTTGCGCGCGACTTCCACCCGCGACACCTTGGCGATGAGTTGGGTGGGGCAGACGATCCGCCCGTCGATTGCGCGGTGAATGCCCTTGGCGCGGAGATAAACCAGAGGCAGATTGGGTTCCACATAGGCCGAGGCGCTGACCAGCCGGACGCTGCGTCTCAGAAAAAGCTCGGCCAACGCCATTTCCAGTTCGGGGTTTCCGGGGCTGTGGATCAGGTTGACTCCGAAGGGGATTTTCGGAGCTTCGATCTGGAGGCGGGCGACCGCCTCCTCCACCTCCGGCACCATCAGGCCGCCGGCTCCAAAGAATCCCACCATGCCGGCTCGGCCCGCTTCTGCGACCATGCGCACCGAGGTGATGCCGTTGGCCATTTCACCGGCGACATACGCATAACGCAGGCCATGGGTGGTCTTGAACACGCAATCCCCGAGCCCCTGAGGATGAAGGGGCGGTACAAAGGCGCGCAGGGGCATGCCCCTGCCGGCCGCACCGGCGCCTTCGCACAGCTCGGCGGTACCGCTCTGGCTGACGGCGAGTCCGTGCGGGTGTTCGATCACGTAGATCGGACGGGTCACGTTCAGCAACGCCGCCTGAACCGAGGCGTCAAACGGCTCCGGTGGCGATGCCCCCGCATGCCAGCAGCCGATGTTTATCGAAGGGTTCGGATGGGTCATTCGGATCAATTTAGAAATAAGCCCTCCCAGCGGGAGGAAGCCTTTTCGTCCGACACACTTAGGTGAAAGCCGGCGCCCCTGTCAAGAACCTGTTTCATCCCCTGGGGTGGAATTTGCGGTGCAGCTCCCTGAGCCGGTCTTTGGTGACATGGGTGTAGATCTGAGTGGTGGAGATATCCGCATGCCCGAGCATGACCTGTACCGCCCTCAGATCGGCCCCACCCTCCAGAAGGTGGCTGGCAAATGAATGCCGCAGGCTGTGAGGGGTGACCGTCTTGATCAGCCCGGCGCTCGTTGCATACTGGCGCAGCAGTTTCCAGAAGGCCTGGCGGGTCATGGGCCGGCCGGCGCGCGCCACGAACAGGTAGGGGCTGGCGTGTTTCCGCACCAGACGTCCGCGGGCGTGTTCGAGGTAGAAAAGGATCTTTTCGCGGGCGTACTGCCCGATCGGTACGACCCGCTCCTTCGATCCTTTGCCCAAGACCCGCACAAAACCGGCATCCAGATGGACATCCTGGATCTTTAGGCGAGTGAGCTCCGACACCCGCAACCCTGCCGCATAAAGAACCTCCAGCATGGCCGCATCCCGGATTCCCTGGGGCGAGCGGGTGTCGGGTGAATTCAACAGGCGCCGCACCTCATCCACGCCGAGGACGTCCGGAAGTTTAAGGGTGGTCTTGGGCATGTCGAGCAGCTTGGCCGGATCAAGGGCGAGGAGCTTCTCTTGGACCAGATAGCGGTAAAAGCCCCTCAAGGCGACCAGGTGCCTGGCACGGGAGCGCGCTCCGAGTCCTTCCGTGCGCAGCTGGATCAGATGCTTCAGGAGCAGGGGCGTGTCTTCCTCTGAAACCCTGCTGCAGCCGTTTCGGTCCATGAAGTCCGTAAATCGCAACAAGTCGCTGCTGTACAATTCAAGCGTGGCCTGTGAAAGCCCTTTCTCCACCAGAAGGTAATTGAGAAACTGGTCGATCAACGCTGTAATTTCGAGGGCAGGTGGACTCATGACGCCACGTACTCCAGTTCTTCCGTGCTGACAGCGACGCTGCATTTTGTCGAGTGGATTGAATTATAACACCGTTCGCACGATTTTGGCCACATGCGTCACACGCATCCCGCGCATTCGGAGGGATAAATGATCCGGATTCAGTTGGCAAACTATTGACAATAAGTTTAGTCAAATTTAAAAGCAGAAGATCATTTCAGTATGAATGGAAATACCATGCACGACCGGCGATGGCGTGGAACCCCAATCCAAGTGCCCGACGATCCATGTGGAAGGGCGCTTTCTTTTTGAAAGGAGAATCTGCATGAACCTGCACCGCCCGAATGCCAATGACGCTCTGCAAACCGCTAACCGCTCCCGGAATGTGGCTCCCCAGTCGGGGATCTGCAGCCGCTGCATCGACGGCTGCCGCGGAAACTGCGACTTGTTCCGAGCGACCTTCCGGGGCCGCGAAGTCCTCTATCCGGAGCCCTTCGGCAACGTCACCGCCGGAGCCGACAAGGACTACCCGGTGGACTACTCGCATCTCAACATCATGGGCTATGCGTTAGGGGCCAAGGGCGTTGAGGCCGACCCGGACAAGGCGACGTTTCCGAGTGTCAACACCGAAACCCGCTTCGGCGCCGAGCCTCAGGTCAAGATGAAGGTCCCGATCTTCACCGGCGCCCTGGGAAGCACCGACATCGCCCGCAAGAACTGGGAGCACTTTGCGGTGGGTGCGGCCATCAGCGGCATCAGCATCGTCTGCGGCGAGAACGTATGCGGCATCGACCCCGAACTCGAGCTGAACGGCGACGGTAAAGTCGTAAAATCTCCGGAAATGGATCGACGGGTGCGTGAATACCGCCGCTTTCATGAGGGCTACGGCGACATCTTGGTGCAGATGAACGTGGAGGACACGCGGTTGGGGGTGGCCGAATACGCGATCGACAAGCTGGGAGTTGAGACTATCGAGCTCAAATGGGGGCAGGGCGCCAAGTGCATCGGGGGGGAGATCAAGGTCAATTCTCTGACACGCGCCCTCGAACTCAAAAAGCGCGGTTACATCGTCACCCCGGATCCCGAACTTCCCGCGCACCAGGCGGCGTTCAAGGCCGGCCCCTTGAAGCAGTTCGAGCGGCATTCGCGGCTGGGGTTCATCGATCAGGAAGGGTTCATGAAGGAGGTTGAACGGCTGCGCAAACTAGGCGCCCGGCGTGTCACGCTCAAAACCGGGGCCTACCCCATGCGTGAACTCGCCATGGCCATCCGCTGGTCGAGCGATGCCGGGATCGATCTGCTGACCATCGACGGCGCGCC
This sequence comes from uncultured Desulfatibacillum sp., assembly GCA_964570965.1. GTDB lineage: Bacteria > Desulfobacterota > Desulfobacteria > Desulfobacterales > SpSt-501 > SpSt-501. Next base: position 38,520 of record CAZNAX010000006.1, on the reverse strand, counting down.
GGGCGGAACCGGCATGAGCCCGTGGCGTATGATGACCGAATGGGGCATTCCCTCGATCTATCTGCATGCCATGGCCTACGATCTCTGCTCGCGCCTGGACGCTCGGGGCCGGCCGGTTCCGGACATCGCCTTCGCGGGCGGATTTTCCTCCGAGGATCATGTCTTCAAAGCGCTCGCCCTGGGTGCGCCCTATTGCAAGGCGGTTTGCATGGGCCGGGCACTGATGATCCCCGGGATGGTGGGCAAGAACGCGGAGAAATGGCTGCGCGGGGAAGACGAAGGCCTTCCGAAAAGTGTTTCGCGCTATGGGATGACCAAAGAGGAAATCTTCATGAACTACGAGGTCCTTAAGGAGAAATACGGCGCGGAAGTGGATAAATTCCCGCTAGGGGCCATCGGCATCTTCAATGCGACCGACAAGCTCCGGGTCGGTCTGCAGCAGTTGATGGCGGGTACGCGCAACTGGGCCCTGAAGCACATCAGCCGGCAGGACCTCTTCGCGCTGAGCGAGGAGTGCGCCAAGGTCACCGGGCTGCCTTATGTGATGGAAGCCTTCCGGGAAGAGGCTCTGGCCATCATCGATGCCTGAACTCGAGAACCAACATCGCATTCATGCAAAGGAGAATTCCCATGCTGGACATATCGAGAATACTGTCGTCGCGCGACCCGGGCGAGAAGGAATATCATCAGGCGGTCCGTGAGGTGCTCGAATCCGTAGCGCCGGTGCTCGATCGACATCCGGAGTACCGCCGCGAGGCTATCCTGGAGCGCCTGATCGAACCGGAGCGCGTCATCCTCTTCCGGGTGCCGTGGATGGACGACCACGGACAGTCCCGCGTCCATCGCGGGTTCCGGGTGGAGATGAACAGCGCCATCGGGCCTTACAAGGGCGGCCTGCGGTTCCACCCCTCCGTGAATTTGAGTATTTTGAAATTTCTCGCCTTCGAGCAGGTGTTCAAGAATTCGCTCACCACCCTCAACATGGGCGCCGGGCAGGGCGGATCAGACTTCGATCCCAAGGGCAAGTCGGACCACGAGGTCATGCGTTTCTGCCAGAGCTTCATCTCCGAGCTGTTCCGCCACATCGGCCCTTACACGGATATTCCCGAAGGTGACATCGGCGTGGGCGCGCGTGAGATCGGCTATCTCTTCGGCATGTACAAAAAGCTGCGCAACGAGTTCACCGGGGCCTTTACCGGCAAGAGTTTGGACTGGGGCGGGAGTCTGGTCCGGCGGGAAGCCACCGGCTACGGCCTGGTCTATTTCGCTGCGGAAATGCTGGCTGCCCGCAACCAGAGCATAGCCGGCAAGGTGTGCCTGGTGTCGGGTGCCGGCAACGTGGCCCAGCACACGGCCGAGAAGCTGATCGAAATGGGCGCCAAGGTGGTCAGCCTTTCGGATTCGTCCGGTTACATCTATGACGAGGAGGGTCTCGACCGCGGGAAGCTGGAGTTCGTGAAGCGGCTGAAAAACATCCGCCGGGCGCGGATCGAGGAATACGTCGATAAATACTCTCAGGCAACGTTCGTGGAGAGGCTGTCGGGTCTCGACCACAACCCGCTCTGGAGTCTGCGGGCCGACTGCGCCTTCCCCTGCGCCACGGAGAATGAAATCAGCAGAAAGGATGCGGAGCACCTGACGGCCAACGGCGTCGGCTTGATTGCGGAGGGCGCCACGATGCCCTCCACGCCCGAGGCGGTGAAGGTGTTCCTCGATCAGCGGGTTCTTTACGCGCCCGGCAAGGCGGCCAACGCCGGCGGGGTCGCCGTGTCCGGTCTGGAAATGGCCCAGAACAGCATGCGGCTGAACTGGTCGCTGGACGAGGTGGACAGCCGTCTGAAGATGACCATGAAACGCATCCACCGCACCTGCCTCGATGCGGCTGCGGAATACGGCATCCCCGGCAATTATTTGGCCGGGGCCAACATCGCCGGCTTTCTCAAAGTGGTCAATGCCATGCTGGATCAGGGGCTGGTGTGAGCCGGCGGGCCCGGCTGGGCTTAATAGATAGTCAGCCAGAGCAGCCGGACGGGCTCTGAGCCCGCGTTTTCCCACTGCTGTGGCGTTTCGCGGCCGAGATAGATGGTGTCGCCGGCTGCCGCCGTTTGAGCGATGCTGCCGATCGTCAGACGGACGCTTCCGGACAGCACGTAACCGATCTCGGGTGCCTTGGCGTGCGTGAAATGGCCGGATAGTGTCCGCTGAGGCGGGATTTCGATCAGATACGGTTCGGCGGCGAGTCCGGTTTTCCCCGGCGTCAATACCCAGGCGGAACAGTCGCCGGAAGCCGAGCCGGAAAGCTTTGCGGGCAAGGCTTCCGACTTCATGAAGACCACTTTTCTGGTTCTCCGGGGGGATTCTCCCAGAAGCGATGAAATCTCCGTCGATAAAATCTCGGCCATCCGATAGAGGGCCGGAAGCGAGGGGAAGATGAAATTGCTTTCAATCTGGGAAATGGTGCTCGGCGTGACGCCTACCTGGCGGGCCAGCTCGGTCTGGGAAAGTCCTTTTTGCAGGCGCAGCGCCTTCAGGCGGTCCCCCAGATCGTAAGGCCCCGATGCGCGGTTCTGGGACTCGAAGCGCACCTCCGTAGCGCGGGTCAGGAAAGCGAGCGGCTTGTTCAGGGATGCCGTGGCCTGCCGCTCGGCTTTGATGATGGTCATGAAGGTCTTGCCGCGTTTGACCGAAAGGTCCACCACCACCTGGGCGATCTGGTTGATGCTGGATTTCAAGCGCGGCGTGTGCGCCGCCTTTTCGATCAACCAATAGGCGATCGTGTTCAGCTCGTACAAGCGCGGGCAGGCCCGGGAGTAGAAGCGGATGACATGCTCCTCTCCGCCCCAAAGCTCCTGCATGCCCGTCAAACTTTCGAAAACCAGACGCACATCGCCCCTGGCCGCATGGACGGCCTCATAGAGGACGTCCGAGAAATGCTTCGGCTGCTGGGGTTGGTCCAAACAGATCAAGCGCGCGCGGTCTGCGGTCGATCGGCGCCGATAGAATTGCAGGAAGACATCGGCCCCTGCTCCTTTGCCGTGGGTGAACCCATCCATAACCGTCAACGCCGGCGAGGTGGACAAGCGACCCAGTTTGTCCATGAGATTCTTGGGGGAACGATCGAAGCTGACGTAGATTACCGGCTGACTGCGAGCATCGGCAGCCTCGATCAGGTTGAAGCAAAAAGCAGGAGCGAGGCTGCCGGCATCGTCGTACCAGACGACATTGTCGCCGATGAAAAGACCGCCCAGAATCTGGTCCAGCTGGGGAATCCCGGTGCTCTCCGGCGACGGACGAACGGCCTCGCTCACGTTCCTGCCTCCTGTTCGTTGGGATGAAACCGGCGCTAACGGTATGCGAATCGCCCATCTCTGTCAATCGTTTCGAGCCGTTCCCCAGACCGTCAATGGGCTTTTTCACAGCTCCGGCCGGCGATAATTCTTTTGACATGCGTCTCCTTTTTATCCAGAATGATACAGGGCGGCATAACCTTTTCCGTCATGCGGAGGACCGTTGAAATTCAAAGCGGCTATTTTCGATCTGGATGGGACCCTACTCAATACGCTGGATGACCTGGCCGATTCCATGAATTGCGTTCTCGAGCGCAATCGCTTGCCCAGCCACGAATCGGAGACATACCGATATTTTGTTGGCGACGGCATCGAAATGCTGGTGCGACGCGCACTGCCGTTTCAGGTCGCCGGCGCGGGCGAGCTGGAACGCTGGGTCCGAGAGATGAAAGCCGAGTACGCCCGGCGATGGCTCTGCCGGACCCGGCCATACCCCGGCGTCCCGGAGATGCTGAATGCGTTTGCGGCCGCCGGGGTGGCCATGGCCGTGCTCTCCAACAAACCGGACGATGCCAGCCAAGTCATCGTCCGGGCGCTGCTTCCGGATGCCGGTTTCCGAATGGTGTTGGGGGCGACGCCCGAAAGGCCGAAAAAGCCGGATCCATCGGCCGCTCTGGAAATTGCCGCACGCCTGGGTATTCCTCCGCACGAAATCCTGTTTGTCGGGGACACGCCCATCGATATGCAGACCGCCTGCGCGGCCGGCATGTTTCCGTTGGGGGTGCTGTGGGGATTCCGGCCCGCTGAACAGCTGATCGCCGCCAGCGCCCAAATGCTGGTGTCACAAGCCTCTCATTTGATTCCCTGGATCGCTCCCGCAGAAATGATTACCAACTGACGAAGGATGGAACGCCGGTGCCGATCGGCCTGCAAGCCCTTCCCGAGTGCCTATGCAACGAGGGTGGAAGAAAGCGAGGCGGATTACCGTTCCGGTAACATGCGAGCAATCGTCAAGAGGTATCCAATCGACTTCCCCGCGGTCGGACCTACGTGCGCAATGGCTCGGTGATCGACCTGCAGATCGAGGCCGGCCGCGTGCGCGCGCTCGTCAGCGGCTCGAACATCTACGAGGTGGACATCAGATCAAGCCTCTCGCGAAGCCGCGCTGGACCGATATCAAGTGCCGCTGCGCGGGCCAGATCGGCTCGCTGGTGGAGGTTCTTAAAGGCTCCATCTCGAAGGGCGTGATGGAGATCGTGACCCGCAAGGGCGAGGGGCTGTTTCCCTCTCCCCAGGGAGATTGTGCTGAGCTGCTCGTGTCCGGACTGGGCGAGCATGTGCAAGCATGTGGCGGCCGTGCTCTGCGGGGTAGGTGCGCGCCTGGACCGTGCGCCCGAGATGCTCTTCACCTTGAGAGGCGTCGATCCGGCCGAGATGGTGTAAGCGGCCGTCGAGCAGCCGTCGAAGGCCGGCAAGCCTCGCAAGAGCCGGGTCCTCGCTTCCGAGGACCTGTCATCGGTCTTCGGCATCGATATAGACATAGACGGTGTCTCGAAAGGGGGCGCAGCATCTCCGGCACGGCGCAAGCGGCCCGCGGCAAAGACCCAGAAGACAGTCAAGAAGCCGCAAAAGCGCTCCACTACCGGCCCAAAGCTAAATCTTGCACCAAGCCAGGCAAGAAAACAGCCGCGAAGTAGAAGCTTTTTTCTGTTCAAACACAACTTTTTGATCAAAGCGCAGATTGAGTGATGCTCTGTTCATTATTGATTGTTGCCTTGGCCCGAACGCAATTCACAAAAACAATAAAATCTGTGTTAGAACAACTTCAACTGCTCGCCATTTGGAGTGACTACCGGGAACTTTCTGACGATCGAGAGGTTGTCCTCTGCTTCCGCGCGATAGACTTACGCCGTTCAGCATCAGATACAGGCAAGCGAATCCTTCCTTAAAGCCGCGGCTGAAAGCGTAGTCATATGACAGGAACGCTGGTGAAAAGTTGACGTATCCTCTTCGCGCACTAGTGGTAGAGCAGCATATAGGTGACCTGGGCCACAGCCACCGGCTGGCTCTTCGCGTCGAATAGGTCGATGGCTACCGGGCAGAGGGTGCGGCCGAATTTGATGACCTGCGCCCGGGCGGTCGCGTCGGTCAGGCAGGGGGCAAGGAAGCGGATGTTCATGTCGGTGGTGGTCAGGCGGGTGTCGGCGCCGGTGCGGGTCAGGATCGCGAAGCAGGCGGTGCTGTCGGCGATCGTCATCAGCAGGCCGCCGTGAAACGACTCGAACACGCCGTCGTACTTCAGGCTACGCGGGGTGCGGGATTCGCAGAAGCCGTCGCCGAAGCGCATGATCTCCAGGCCCAGAGTGGCGACGATGGGGATGCGGTTGATCCGCGCGAAAAGGGCGTTTTGCAGTTCGGGATCCATCCGGCCGGCCGTTTGACCACTCAGCGCAGCACGTTGCGTGCGACGATGGTCTTCTCGACTTCCTTGGTTCCCTCGTATATCTCAAGAATTTTGGCGTCGCGGTATAAGCGCTGGACCTTGTATTCGTCGATGTAGCCGTAGCCGCCGTGCATCTGCAGGGCCTCGTCGGCGCAGTATACGGCGGTCTTGCCGGAGAACCACTTCGCCATGGCCACCAGACCGTGATCGAGCCTGCCGCGGTCCGCACCCCAGGCCGCTTCGTAATAAAGATTGCGGGAAGCGCGGATGCGGGTGGCCATTTCGGCGATCTTGAACTGGGTGGATTGAAACGCCGCCAGCGGCTGGCCGAACTGCACCCGGCCTTTGACGTGGCGGACGGCCTCCTCCAGGGCCGCGCGCGAGAGGCCCACCGCCTGGGCGCAGACATGCAGCCGGGTGTGGTTGAAGAACGCCATCAGCTGGGAAAAGCCTTCGCCCTCCACCCCCAGCAGATTTTCGGCGGGCACCCGCAGGTCCTTCAACACCAGCTCCGCCGTGTCCGATGCCCGAATTCCCAGTTTTCCATGGATTTTGATGGCTTTGTAGCCGGGCATGGCGGTCGGTACGAGGATGAAGCTGTGGCGCTTGTGGCGGGAGGGGTTCTCCGGATCGGTCAGGCAGAAGACGTTGATGTACGTGGCGGTGGTGCCGTTGGTGGCGAACATCTTGGACCCGTTGATGACCCACTCATCGCCGTCTTTCACCGCGGTCGTGACGGCCATGGTGACGTCGCTGCCGGCATCCGGCTCGGTGATGGCCGTGCCGATGATGGCTGCGCCCTCCGCCAGCTCGGACAGGACGGTTGTCTTCTGGTTCTCACTGCCGAACATTTGAATCAACTCGGCGCCGAAGGTGGCCGACAAAATCGCGGCCCCGATGCCCGGCTCCACCGCCCAGAACTCCTCGTTGATCAGGCAATGCTCCAGAAAGCCGTACCCGAGCCCGCCGTATTTCTTGTCGATGAAGACCCCTACGAAGCCGAGGTCGCAGGCCTTCTTCCACAGGCCGGGATCGAATGTCTCTTCGCGGTCGAATTCGCGGGCGCGCTCCGGAAACTCTTTGAGAGCGAAGCTGCGGGCTGCCTTGACGATGTCCTGCTGTTCCTTGTTGAGTAGAAAGTCCATGCCGTCCTCTCGATGGGCTTAATCAACCCTTGTCCCGCAGGGTCCGCTTCAGGATCTTGCCGGTGGCACTCTTGGGTAGTTCCGATACGAAATCCACCCGCGCCGGGGCCTTGTAAGCGGCCATGTGGCTGCGGCAGTATGCAATGATTTCTTCGCCGGTGGCTCCGGCGTCCCCTTTCAGGACGATCGCCGCAACGACCATCGGAACATCGGCAGAAACAGGATCATCCGGTCTTCGCGGGTGTAACCCGCATGGTGAACCGTGGCCCAGGCGTTGGAGATGACGTTGCCGTGTGAGAGCGTCGCCCCTTTGGGGAACCCGGTGGTGCCCGAGGTGTAGAGCAATACGGCAGGGTCGTGCGGATTCATATCCGCATGCGCACGTCGATCGGAAGCCTTTTCGATCCACTCATCCAGGGTGGGGTGCCCCTGTGCGTCCCCCTCGCATACGATGACCTGTTTTACGGTCGGGCAGTCCGCCAAAGGAATGTTGGGTAGCAAATCCCCGATCGTAAATAGCAAGACGGAACCGGAGTCGTTGAGGATATAGTTGAGCTCCTCGAATTTGTACATGGAGTTGACGGACAGCGCGATGGCGCCGGTTCTGACGGTGGCCAGGTAGCAGATGGCGAACGGAGGGATGTTCGGCAGGTAAAGCGCAACGCATTGGCCTCGGCCGACGCCGTTGGCGGTAAGTGCGTTGGCCAGGCGATCGATGCGGGCGCCTAAGTCCCGGTATGTCAACGAAGTGCCTTCAAAAAGGATGGCGGGCTTGTCCGGGAAAAATTTGGCAGCGCGATCGATATGCTGGGAAATGTTCATCGCTTCGTCTCCGATTTAGCCTGGTGTCTGACCTTCATACTTCCTTGCGGCGCTTTTCTTCATCCCGGATTTCGCGTCGCAGCAGCTTGCCGACCTTGGACTTGGGCAGCATGTCACGAAACTCGATGTAATGCGGTATTTTGTAGGGAGCCAGCGTGTTGCGGCACCACTTGATGAGGTCGTAGCCGCTGATCCCCTTAATGTCCTGCTTGAGCACGACGTAAGCCTTGATGCGTTCGCCCACTTTTGCGTCCGGCACGCCGACCACGCAGGTGGCCATGACGGCCGGGTGCTCCTGGAGCACGGACTCTACCTCCGAGGCGGAGATGCGATAGCCCTTGTGTTTGATGGTGTCCACCGTGCGGTCCACGAAAAACAGGTTGCCCTCCGCATCCATGGACATGATGTCGGATGTGCGATACCAGGTTTCACCGTCGATCTGCACGAAGGCGGCTGCGGTCTCCTCCGGCTTGTTGAGGTAGGCCTTCACCATATGGGGTGCCGATACCAGCAGCTCCCCGGGGTCTCCGATTCCGACCTCCTGGAGCCCGAGCGGATCGACGAGCTTGACCTTCTTGCTGGGCACCACCCGCCCCACGCTTTTCGGCGGGTTTTCGCGGTCCACCGGGCACATGGCCACACCGCCGCAGGTTTCGGTAGCGCCGTAGCCCTGGCGGATGGGGTGGCCGAATTTCTCCTGCCAACGCCGGCCCAGGTCGGTCGGCAGCACATCGCCGCCGCTGAAGCAGTATTCCAGGGAGCTGAGATCGTACTGGTTCAGGCGCGAATGCTCCAGGATCATGCGGTAGAGCGCCGGTACGCCGATCATGGTTCGGGCCCGAAACCGCTGGATGGCATCGAAGGCCGCATCCAGGTTGATCCGCGGTTGGATGATCAGGGATCCGCCCACGAGCAGGGCCGCCAAGCTGCAGGTCTGCCCCAGCACGTGAAAGAGGGGGGCGTTGCCCATGACCACGTTGTCCTCCGGGGCGAACAGCGGCGCGCTTACGCGGATCTGCTCGTCTGCGGACGCCAGGAAAAACGCATGCGAAATGGGCACCCCTTTGGGAAACTTCGTGGTTCCGCCGGTGTAAAGAATTTCGGCCGTGTCGCTGCCGCGGCGCGCGCCGGCTTCCGGGAGAGGCTTGCCGACGAAGCCCGCGATAAGACCCTGGAAGTTGTGGGCGGTTGCGCTGCGTTGGGTTCGGCCGCGCGGCACCACATCGAAGAGATAGCCGAAGGCCCGCTTCCAGGCGGGCAGCAAGTCGGCCATGTTGGAGAAGATGACTCGTTTCAACCCGGTCTGCGGCAGAGCGCTGCTGACATACCCGAAGTTCGTGTCGGCGCATACGATGGTTTCGGAGCCGCTGTCGTTGGCGATGTAGGTGATGTCGTGAGGCGTGTAAATCGGAGTAATCGGTACGGCCACAGCTCCGAGGCGCTGGAGCCCCATCCACGCCACTACCCATTGAATGCTGTTGGGGATGTAGAGCATCACTCTCTGGCCGGCGGTCACGCCAAGCCCCGCCAGGGCGGCGGCAAAGGCCTCGGCCAGCTGCTTGACGCGGCGATAGGAAAACCGGCTGCCCAGATAAATCACCGCCGGGTGGTCCCCGCGGCGCTCGGCGGTCGCGGCGAAGACAGAATAAATTGACTGCCTACTCAGGTCCAGCATGCCTGCCATCTTCACGGTGGGAGGAATTACTATAGAAATTCGAAATACGAATATCGAAATCCGAAACAAATACGAATATCGAATGACTCAAATCCGAAACGGTTTTCCAAGTTTTTTTATATTCCAAAGTAAGCTGATTTAACTTCCGGGTTTTCCATCAATTGGGCACCCGTGCCCGCCAGCGCGAGCATGCCGTTTTCGACCACATAGCCCCGGTCGATCACCGGCAGAACCGGCCGCGCGAATTGCTCGCTCAACAGAACCGTGATGCCGAAGCGCTGCTTCAGGCTGACCACGGCCTCCATGACGGACTGCTGCATCAGGGGGCTGAGCCCGAGCAGCGGCTCATCCAGCAGCAGCAGCTTTGGGTGCACCACCAGCGCCATGCCGATGGCGAGCATCTGCTGCTCCCCGCCGCTCATGAAGCCGGCTTTACGCGCTTTCAGCCGCGCCAAGTGGGGGAACAATTCGAAAACGAAGGCGATGGTCTCCTTGACCTCTGCGCGCGGCCGCAGATAGCCTGCGATCCGCAGATTTTCCAGAACGCTGCTTTCGGGAAAGACGGGGTGCCGTTCGCGGGAGAGGACGATGCCCTTTTTGACGCGCTCGCTGGGGGGGCTCTCCGTGATCTCTTCGCCGTTGAACCAAACGCTGCCGTAGAGCGTGATACGCTCGCCGCCGCGGCGCTTTTCCTTGGTGCGCATGTCGATGATAAGCCCCGAGAGCGCGTTCATCAGGGTGGTCTTGCCGGCGCTGTTGGAACCGATCACGCCGACGATCTCACCCGCATGCACCTCCAGGCTCAGGCCGTTGATGGCCAGTGCGTTTTCGAAGAACACCATCAGCTCCCGCACCTCGAGCAAGGGCCGGACTTGGGCCGGGTCGGCACTTGGGGTAAACGTATTCACGCCTCGACTCCCAGGTAAGCCTTTTTCACCGCATCGCTGGCCATGACCTCTTGCGCCCGGCCCTCGGCGATTTTCTGGCCGAAATTGAGCACCACCACCCGGTCCGCGATCCGGAACAGCTCCTTCAGGCGATGTTCGATCATGATGATGCTCTTGCCTTCCAGACGCAGGCGCTCGATGATCGGGACGATGCTGGCCACTTCGGCCAGGCTCAATCCCGAAAAGAGCTCATCCAGGATGATCACGTCGGGTTTCAGCGCAATGGCTTTCGCTAGCTCCAGGCGTTTAAGATAGCCCTGCGGCAGAACGGCCGCGCTCTTGTAGGCCACCTGGGCATCGCGCTCGAAGCCGACCTCCTCCAAGAGGTCGAGGGCGACGGCATCGCGGTCGCCGTAACGACCGCCGGTCATTTGTTTGACCCTCGGCGAATAGAGCGGGATGATCATGTTTTTGTAGGCCGGCAGCTGATAGAACGGCTTGACCATCTGGAAGGTGCGCGAGATGCCCAGCCGCACGATGGCATAAGGGGGCATCCCGGTGATGTCGCGGTCCCGATAGACGACCGCGCCGCTTGACGGCTTGACGAAGCCGGTGATCAGATTCACCGCCGTGGTCTTGCCGGATCCGTTCGGTCCGATGAGCCCCAGCAGTTCGCCTTCGGCCAGCTCAAAGCTGAGGTCGTTGATGGCGAGGATACCGCCGAAGTTCTTGTTGAGCGCCTTGAGCGCGAGCAAGGCACCGGCGGCCATCACTGCACCTCCACCCAGCGCTCAACCTGATGGTATTTGCGCTGGATGTAATGGAAGATGCCTTCCGGCAGCGCCACGATGAACACCACCAGGAAAAGGCCGTAAAAAACGATGCGCAGCCCCCCGATCCCGCGCAGAACCTCCGAGAGCGGCACCAGGATGACGGCCCCGACCGTGGCCCCGGCCAGAGTGCCCGGGCCGCCCACCACGGCGGCGGCAATCGGCAGGATGGAGTAGTCCAGCGCGAACACCGGCATGCCGACGAACATGTAAACGTGGGTCATGTACGCACCGGTCAGCGCGGCGAGGCTGCTGGCGATGAAAAGGGCTTGAGCCTTGAACCAATAGATGTTGATGCCGGCGTTGATGACGGAGCGGTCGTTGTCCTTGATCGCTTTGAGCACCAGCCCATAGTCGGAGTCCAGCAGGCGGCGGAATCCGAAAAGCGCAGCCAGGAGCGCCCCGACGATCAGGTAGAGCTCGACCCACTTCGATGGCAATGGGGCGATGCCGCTCAGGCCCTCGGTGCCGCCGAAGATTTTGGTGGCTTCTATGACGCGCACCAGCATCAGCGGGATAATCAGGGTCACCATGGAAAAATAGACCCCCCGCAGCCTCAACACCGGCAGCAAGCACAGCGTGCTCAGAAGCCCCCCCAGCAGCGCGGCGGCCGGCAAGGCCAGCAGGGGAGGGCAGCCGAAGGTATGGGTCAGGACCCCCGAACAGTAGGCCCCCAGGCCGAAGAACAGGGCCTGCCCCAGGGAGACCATGCCGGACTGGGCCAGAATGTCCCAGCTGATTGCCAGCAAGGCAAACGCGGCCACCGACAGGAGCACCTTCTGCCAGTAATTATCCAGGACCAAGGGCAGAAGCAGAAAGCCCAGGACGGGGATCAGCCGAGGGGCCAGCAGATAGAGCATCTCGCGCCACGAGCACAAGGCGAAAACGTCCCCCGCGCGAACCTTGATGCCCCGATCGATGCGCTCTTTGCGTCGTTCCAAAGCGATCAGATCCTTTCTTCCAGTTCCTTCTGCCGGCCGAATAGACCGGAGGGCTTGAAGCCCAGGACGAGAAGAATGGCGGCTAGACTCACGATCATGGTCCAGTGCGAACTGACATAGGTATCGGTGAATCGTTCGGCGAATCCGATGAGGAAGCTGGCTACGATGACGCCGCCCGTGCTGCCGAGTCCGCCGATGATGCACACCGCCAGGGCCTTGATCAGCACTTCGTAGCCTTCGCTGGGCGAGATGCTGCCCAACGGGATGATAACGGTGGCGGCGAGCGCGGCCAGGCCGCAGCCGAGGGACACGCTGATCATCGCAATGCGGTCCGACTCGATACCCAGGGTGAGCGCGGTACGCTCGTCCTGGGCGATTCCGCGGAAGGCAAGCCCCAAGCGGGTGTAATGGGTAAACGCCCACAGGCCCGTCACGAGCAGCCCGGCGACCCCCGTGATCAGGATGCGCTGCCAGTCGACCATGGTATCGCCGATCATGATGCCGTCATCGATGAGAACCGGCAGCGTATATTCGAAGCCGACAAAGCCCAGATAGTGAAACAGCTCCAGAATCGCTAGTCCGATTCCAAAGGTGGCGATCACCTCCGAGAGGGCCTGCCCGCGCACCCGCAGGAGAACAAACCGGTACATCAGGGCGCCTAGTGCCATCGTCGCCGAAATCGATGCGCTGACGGCCAGCCCGTAAGGCCAATCCAAGAGGTTGAAAAGCGTCCAGCTCAGGTAAGCGGAAAAGATGTACATGGCGCCGTAGGCAAAATTTGCCACGCCGCTGATGCCGAAGGTCAAATTGAACCCGATCGCCATCACGGCCAAAACTGCACTGTTGAGCAGGCCGTAAATGATGGTTCCCAGAAGCATTGGCCCCTTCCTTAACTTACTTCGCGGACTTCAGGCCCTTGGGCAGCTGGATTTTGGAATCGGCCAGAGACTCCGGGAAGACAATCCGGCGTTTGCCGTCGTCGGTCCATTGGAAGACCGCGGCGACCGCCGTTTCCTTGGGGTCGAAGCCGTAGATGACCTGGTTGCCAGCGTCGAAACGGATGCGGCCCATGATCCCCATCCGATCGGTCTTCTTCAGTTCGGCGACGATCGCTTCAGGATCGAGGCTGCCGGCGCGTTCGATGGCTTCCGCCAGAATGTAGACGGATTCGTAGGCTGGCGCAGGGCCGTGGCCGGCCTGCAGTTCCTTGCCGTAGATCTTTTTGTACTTGTTGTAGAATTCGACCGACTTGGGCAGTTTGTCGCTGGCAATGGCGCTGCCCATCTCAAAAACGCAGTTGATGGCGCCGCCGATCTTGCCGTCGAAGCTCTTCCAGGCATCCGTGCCCGCCAGCGGCGAGATGAAGCCGGCCATGAGGGCCGGCACATTCATGGATTTCCATTGCTTGACCAGGGTGCCGCTTTGGGGCATGTCGAAAATCGGCATGATCACCTGGGCGCCCTTGGAACGTGCTTTCATCAGGGCCGAGGAGAAATCCGAGGTGCCGGTTGGATAGGCTTCCTGCTCCATCACCTCCCAGCCGGCTTTCTCGAAATAGCTTTTCTTAACCCCGTCTGCCGTGGCCCTGGCCCAGGCCACGTCCTGGTGCATGATGTAGACCTTGGTGAATCCGAATTCCTTGTTGATGGCCTCCATGGTTCCGACTAGATATTTGACCAAATAGACCGCGTTTAAACAATTACGGAAAACGTACTTATACTTTTCCGGCTCCTCCTTGACTTTGGCCTCGGAGGCCGGAGTCATGGCAATGGTTCCGATCAAGGGGGTCTTATACTTGGAGATCAGATCCATGGCCGCCACCAAGGCTTCGGACCGGAAGGGCCCGACCACGATGCCAGCGGGTTTCTTTTCAAGAATGTTTTTCTCGATTCCGAGCAGAGCCTCCGGTACGGGCACCCCCGGAGCGGCGTCGCGGATGTCCATGGAGGACACTTCCAGAATCCTTTTCTGTCCTCCCAAGGTGACGCCGCCTTTGGCGTTGATTTCGCTGACGGCCATCTGCACGACTTTATGGGATTCCTTGCCCTCCAGAAAACCGAGCGACGTCGGCACGCCGATGACGATCGGCTCAGCAGCTTGGGCCGCGGCGGAGACAATCAAACCGCTGACCACGCAAACCAAAATCAGATAATATTTCACCGGTCTGGATCTCATGGATGCCCTCCTTGTGTTTTTTCCTACTTGATTCATCTGGTTAAAATTTAGCTATGCAGCAGCTACATAATAACTTTATTGAAGTCAAGGGAATTGTTCGGATCCGAACATCTGCAATTTTGGAATAAATCCATCTTTCTTGGGCGCTCGTTATATTTGAACCTGTATCTAAAATTTAAAAAGCAGTTACCCAAACTTCAGTCAAGTAATCGGGTGGATGCTGGTCCGCCGGAGCGAGACCATGCTAGCCACAGGAATCTGCCCGAGGCAATACCGATCACAACACTTGGCATCTATCTTGCTCTGAGTTTGGTTCAACAATTTTTATTTTCTGCCGAAAAAGCTTGACACCGTATGTGATGCCGGACTAAAAACACAGCGCTTGCGATCCACGCAGCTGCCGATTGCAAGGATGAATTAGAAATTCGTTGTTGGGTTGGGCCGGAATCGCTTCCACGGACTGAAAGACGCAAGATCTGCTTCCGCAGAGGGTGCCTTGGGAGGAATAGGGCGCAGGGCAAGCGCCGGAAAAAGTTCGAGACGATCACCGAGGTCTGGAAAATTGCACCATCCACACAACGCATCGCCTAACGAACATCATCGCAGCATATGGCGTGAAACATTCAGGAGCGGGAGCCTTGCCATGGCGGCCTGCTTCCTGATTTTTTATTGCTTTGCGCCGGCCGTCGCGGCCGCTCCGCGTCGGGCGGTTGAACCGGCCTCGTCCTCCTGTGCAGTCCCCAAATCCAAAACCGCTCAGGTCAAGTCCAAGCCCAAATCCAACCCTGGCGCCAAGCCTAAGTCCGCGGTCCGAACGAAGAAAAAGGCGCGGGCTGCAAAACCCCTGGTCTCGGCCGTGACCAAAACCAAGGCGGAAGCCATCACCTCCGGGATTTCGCCGGAGCTGCCGGAGAACCTCGAAAATGAGATCTCCAAATTCTTCGGCCTGCGCTACCGCTTTGGGGGCGAAGGGCAAAGCGGGTTTGACTGCTCCGGCCTGATCAAGCAGGTCTACTCCGAGGTATTCGGAATCGACCTCCCGCGCAGCTCCAGTGAACAAAGCCGGCTGAGCAACCTTGATCCCGTTGGCAAAGACGATCTCAAGACCGGTGATCTGGTATTCTTCGGCCCGAACCGCAAAAGCGTCAATCATGTGGGTATGTACCTGGCCGGGGGGCACTTTCTGCATGCCGCGCGTTCGGAGGGAGTTACCATTTCGCGCCTGGACGACGGCTATTGGAAGTCGCGGTACATGTTCTCGAAGCGCGCTCGCGGAATCGATCTGCTCGATGAGCAGGAAGAAGCGGCGGATCTGAGAAAATCGTTAATTCAGGATTCCTTCAGTTTTTCTCTGGAGGGCTCGGATCCGGACGAACCATTCAGCCTTCTAGAAGCCGGCATCCGGATCAACGACTCGCTGGAGTTTTTGCTGAGCGGATTTTTCCTGAATGCGCTTGAGGAAACCGGAACGCCGCCGGATCCCGATTCGTCGGCTGCGGTCCAAACGACCATCCCGGCCGAAAGCGAAAGCGGCTTCAGGCTGGCAGCGATTCTTTCTCCGCTGGAATGGGTCAAATTGATACCATCCGTAACTCAGGTGGAAGACGACTCATCAGAGAAGAATCGTGACCACACCTATCAGAAATTGGGTCTCGAAACCTGGATGATCCTTCCGTCCTCACGGGTTGCCGTGTTCATGGCTGCCCACGCCAGGAACCAGGAGGATTTTTTCGAACAACCGATCGGGGTCTCCCCGGACTGGCAGACCATGGATTTCGCACTCGGGCTGCACTACCACTTGTCCGAATCCCTTCGTTTCTCGCTGTGGGGAACGCAGGCCTTCACTCCGGATCTCAAGCCGAACGAAGATGCCGGTAGGCGCAACGCCTCTGTTGAGGACGTTTCCTTTCAGCTGAACATCCGATTCTAGGATCCTTATTCTCAGGTCCGTTTAGGCCTTTGCCTATTATTCCATCGCACGGGTGTCGCCGGTGATGAACGGGGTGCAGCGCACGGCGACGCTGCCCTTCTTGACCCAGATTCGGATCATGGTCAGGGTGTTGGCCTCCATGTCCACCACACTGGGAAGTTCCTCCACGTAAGCGATATCACTTTTCTCGAACTCGAAGTAAAACGTGTTGGCGCTGTAAGGGTCGGCGACCAGTATGATTCGTTCCACGTCATAGGGATGTTTGCGGGGGCTTCCGGTAAAGGACACATTTTCCGCTCGCAAGGCGCGAAGGTCTTTGGGTTTGCGGTATGCCTGAATCTGAAACTTGACAGACTCCTGCGGGTAGTTGGTTTTCTGCATGCCTGGCTCCTGTTTTCCCTGAATGGCCTTTGATCTCTTCGGAAAAGGTGTTAATGAAGCAGGTGAAATGACGATTGGAATTTTCTGTATGTCGATGGCCTCTATATTACCGTTAGGTGAAGGTTCATGCAACCGCTGAGCAGTTTTCAGTCGAAGTATTTGCGGGGCTTGGCTCACCGCCTTAAGCCGGTGGTGTTGGTCGGACAGAAGGGCATCAGCTCATCTCTTCTGGAGTCCCTCCAGGAGGCGCTCGACGCCCATGAGCTCATCAAGGTCAAATTTGTTGATTTCAAAGACCGCCGGTTGAAGGCGGCGTGCGTTGCTGAAATCGAACGGCGAACCGACAGTTGCCTGGCCGGCCTGATCGGACATACGGCCATTCTCTACCGGCCCCACCCGATTCCGGAGAAGCGCAAAATCGTGATGCCGGCTAAAAGGCCCTGACCCGGTCGTTCCCGTCGCCTCCTTTTTCTCCATCAAGGGCTTTCATCTCCGGTGGTTTCCGCCATGATCCGCAATACCAGGCGCATGCCGGGTAGAATCTGCTTTTTCGGATCCAGGCGGTTCCACGAACGCACATCCGAGACGGTCACGCCGTGCCGAGCGGCAATCCCCGAAAGCGTGTCCCCCTCCTTGACCAGGTAGATGATCTCGCGCTCTTGCGCGTCCGCCTGGGCCATCAGCTCAAAGAGGCGATCGTGGAATCCGGCGGTGGCGCTCTTGGGAATCAGCAATTGGTGCTGGCCGGGGGCCAGATGGAACCCCCGAATTTCCGGATTGAGGTCCTTGATCATCTTGACGTAGGTGTTCGCCGCCTGCGCAATGGCCAGGATGGGTGTCTCTCGGCTGGCTTCCAGCGAGACCCGTTCGAACGGTACCGGTGGATAGATGTCATCGGGCTCCAACCGGAATCCATACTTCTCGGAGTTTTCCAGAATCAGCTTGGCGCTGAGAATCCGGAAGACATAGCGCTGGGTCTCCAGGGACAGGTAAAGCCGGTAATAGTCGCTAATGTTCTGCCGGCGGATCTCAGCGCGCAGGCCGTTTTCCCCCATGTTGTAGGCGGCGACGGCCAGGGTCCACGAGCCGAATATCTGCCGCAATTCTTTCAGGTAGGCGATCGCGGCCTCCGTCGATGCGAAAAGATTGCGGCGCTCGTCCTTTTCGGGATCTACCTGGAGGCCGTATTTGCGGCCGGTGGGCTGAATGAACTGCCAGTATCCCATGGCACCCTTGGGGGACCCGGCGTGAGGCCGCAGGGCGCTTTCCGCGATGGCAACGTATTTGAGATCTTGCGGCAGGCGGTGCGCGCGCAGCGCCGCTTCGATGGGCGCCAGGATCTGAAGGGAGCGTTTGATCCACAGAATCACCTGGTGCGGCTCGGCCAACATGGAAAGCATCTCGCGCTCCATGCGCTCGCGCACATCCGGGTCCTGCAGAGGGACGGATTCCCCGCAGTAATCCAGCGGGCCCTGGATGCGGGCCGCGGCGATCAACGCCGAGAAATCGGGCGCCGGGGCCGCAGAGGCCGGCGGAGCGAGAAGCGCGACCATGACCAGCGTCGCAAGCCGGGCGGCCATCAACCACCTATCCCGATGAGGTGAGCAGCACATTCCGTTTCGCTCTTTTCAGGAACGCAGGGCGGCGTAGAGCGTCCAGCCTCCCACCAGAACAAAGAAGATGCCGGCGCCGATTTTGATCGTGGTCGGAGAAATGTAGCGACTGATGCCGGCCCCCAACAGCACGGCGATGAGTGAGCTCAGCACCAGCGCACCCGCGGAGCCCAGAAAAACCGTCAGCCGGTTGTCGCAGTCCGCCGAAAAGCAGAAAGTGGCCAGCTGAGTCTTATCCCCGAGCTCCGCCAGGAACACCAGTCCGAAGGTGGTCAGCAGCAATTTGACATCCATGGTTCTTCCTTTCGGTGCCGTGGGCGGTGGAAAAAATTGGGGTCCAACGAGCATTGCTACAGCGCCCGCATGAATTCCGGTTTGAGGGCGACCTCCCCGGCCAGGGCACGGTCGATCAGTTTCAGGGTAAGCGCCTTGTCCTTCGGCAGGCGGGCCTTGATCGGCAGGTAATTGGATGCATGGTTGGCATGGAAAAGGCCCTGCGACAGGTCGGTTGCGGCCAGCATGGTGCGCAGCTCCGCGAGCATTTCTGCCGGCGTGATCAAGGCAAAAACACCCGTACGCCAGTCCTCGTAAAGCGGCGTACCGGGGATCAGCATCAAGCTGAGCGCACCCACGTAGTCCGGGTCGATGGCGGTCAGCACCCGGCCGGTCGCTTGGGCGTGCACCTGCGAGCGGTCCCGTCCGGCAATTCCGAGCAGCACCGTGACCGACAGTTTGAAGCCCGCTTCCCGAGCCTTGCGGCCCATGGCGGTCATTTCGGTCGAGTCCGCCCCTTTGTGTATGCGATGCAGGGTCTCGTCGTCTCCGGTTTCAAGCCCCATATAGACTATCCCCAACCCCAGCTGGCGAATTTCCTGCAATTCTGCGAGGCTTTTGCGTTTCAGGCTTTTGGCGTTGGCATAGGCCCCGACGCGGGTGACCCACGGCAGCTCCCTGCGGACCGCCTCCAGGATTCGGGCCAGGCGCGCCTGCGGGACGATTAGTGCGTCGCCGTCGCACAGGAACACGCGCCGCTGGCGCCGGCAGTAGGCCGCCGCAAAGGCAATGTCTTCCATAATGACGGCGTCGGACTTGATCCGGAAGCGTTCACCGGCATAGGTGCCGCAGAAGGTGCACGAGTTGCGGGAACACCCGACGGTGATCTGCAGCAGGATGCTGTTGGCTTCGCTGGGAGGCCGGATGATTGTTCCTTCGTAATGCATGGCGGCTCACACGGGACCGGCGGTCGAGGTTTCAGGCGCGGCGGCCTAGTTTCTGCGTTCCATGAGGGCGTTCTTCGAAAGTTTGCCCGCGACGCTCTGCGCGCACAGGTCAGTTCGCCCCGATGCGCCGCTCACTGGTTGCCGAAGCCGTTCTGACCGCCGCAGTCGGGGCATTCCCAGGTGATGGCGTTGCACGACATCCCCCATAAATTTTCATGCATGCAGGCCTGGCAGATTCGGAACCCACACCGGCAGGACCAGCAGAAGGGGAAGACCTTGCCGCAGCAGTGGCATGCAACGGCACGTCCCCGCCGGTGTTTGATCCGGTAGGGTGAGTTATAGGCCGAGGCGGGCATGTTCGCGTTTGATGCAGCGATTCATCACCACATCGATGCCGGCGGCGGCGAGCAGCGCCGCTGCTTCATGGTTTTCGATCCCCTCCTGCATCCAGAATACTTTGGGTTTCAGCCGGAGGGCTTCACGGGCGTGCGGCAGCACTTGATCCGAGCTGCGGAATACATCGATGATGTCCACGGAGCCCGCGATGTCGTCCAGGGATGCATAAGCTTTTAGGCCGAGGATTTCCGTCTGGGCCGGTCGCACGGGCAGCACGCGGTAGCCCTGTTGCTGAAGGTAGGCGGCCACTTGGTAGGAATCTCTGCCGGGCTTGGGGCTCAGGCCGACGATGGCAATGGTCTTTGCGGTTGTAAGAACATGCCTGACTTCCTCGTCCGTTTGGACGACCCGCCCTGTTTTCATCTTTCCTCCCCCGGTTGCCGCGCCATGCCGACAGTGGTATAAAAGCCACACCATCAATCCGTGCATTCCGGGGTGAATTTTAAATCACAGGCCACACGGTGTCAACCGTGCCGCGGTTAGAAAAGACCCTGGATGGATAGAATCGGCGCCAGCCCGCGCCCATAAAAGAGGCGCACGGCATCGGAAAACCATACCCAGTCTGCGAGGGGTTGATCGAATGCAGCCAGATCCAACGGCTTTTCTCATCGACGGTTCCGCCTATATCCACCGCGCCTATCATGCCATCTCGGGGCTGGCCAACTCTCAGGGGCTTCCGACCAACGCCGTCTTCGGCTTCACCCGAATGCTGGCCAAGCTCATGGAAGATCGTCGACCGGGTTATGCCGCCATGTTTTTCGATGCGCCGGGCCCCACCTTCCGGCACGATCTCTACCCGGCTTACAAGGCGAATCGCCCGCCGATGCCGGAGGATATGGCCATACAGATCCCTTACATCAAGCAGATCACCGCCGCCTACCGGCTGCCCGTGATCGAGATGCCCGGATATGAAGCGGACGACCTGATCGGTACCCTCTGCCGGAGCCTGGAAGGGCAGGGATGGTCGGTGGTGATGGTCACCGGCGACAAGGATTTCATTCAGCTGGTCAGTGCGCAGGCCAGTCTCTGGGACCCGATGAAAGACGCAGCCACCGATTTGATCCGGGTGCGTGCAACCATGGGGATTGAACCGCGGCAGGTCGTTGACGTGATGGGCTTGTCCGGGGATACGGCGGACAACATCCCCGGGGTTCCGGGGATCGGCCCGAAAACAGCCCTCGAATTGATCCGGACGTTCGGCAGCCTGGAGCGCCTTTATGCGAAGCTGGATACCCTGTCGCGCAAAAAGCAGATGGAAACCCTTCAGCAGTTCAAAGCGCGGGCCTTCCTGAGCCGCGAGCTGGCGACGATCCGAACCGATGCGCCGCTTTCTCTCGAGCCGCAGGCCCTTCAGGTGCAGGCACCGGACACCCAGGTGCTCTCCGGGTTATTCCGCGCATTGGAATTCCGCCAGCTGCAACAAGCCTTGCCGCACACGGCAGCGCGCCGTCCCAAGGACTACCGGGCGATTCTCGAGGCGGCTGAGTTGGCGGCACTGCGGGAGCAGCTGGAGTCGGCCGGAGTTATCGCGATCGACACCGAGACGACCTCGCAAGACCCCATGCGAGCCCAGTTGGTCGGCCTTTCCTTTGCCACTGAGGCCGATCGGGCGGTCTACATCCCTTGCGGTCACCGCTACCTCGGCGCCCCGCGGCAGCTCGATCGATCCTTCGTCTTGGACCAGTTGCGGCCGCTCTTAGAGGATCCCGGAGTCCGTAAAATCGGCCAGAACATCAAATACGACTGGGTGGTGCTGGCCCGGCACGGCGTCAAGCTGCAAGGGGTTGCGTTCGACACTATGCTCGCGTCCTATCTTCTGGATCCCTCCAAGCGCGCGCACAACCTGGATCAGATTGCATTGGATTATCTCGATCACCAAACGACCCGGTTCGAAGAATTGGTCGGCAAGCGTAAAGGCGCCGCCACCTTCGCCGAGGTGCCGCTGGATCAAGCCGTACCTTACGCCTGCGAGGATGCCGATGTCACTCTGCTGGCCTACGAACGGCTCGCGCGCCGGCTGGAGGAAGTCGGTCTGATGCCGTTGATGGAAACCGTGGAGATGCCGCTGGTGCCCGTGCTGCTGCGGATGGAGATGCGCGGGGTCGCGGTGGACACCGATCGGCTGCACGAGCTGTCCAAGTCCCTGGAACATCAGCTCGAAACGCTGGAGGCCGGCATTTACGCAATGGCCGGAGAGCGCTTCAACATCAACTCCAGCCAGCAGCTGGGGTTTATCCTTTTTGAGAAATTCAGGCTTCCGGCCCAAAAGAAAACCAAGAAAAAGACAGGCTACTCGACGGATGTGGACGTGCTGACGGCGCTGGCCGGCCT
This sequence comes from uncultured Desulfatibacillum sp., assembly GCA_964570965.1. Taxonomy (GTDB): domain Bacteria; phylum Desulfobacterota; class Desulfobacteria; order Desulfobacterales; family SpSt-501; genus SpSt-501. Next base: position 16,444 of record CAZNAX010000006.1, on the reverse strand, counting down.
GCACGAACTGCCGGCCATGATTTTGAAGCACCGCACCCTGGCGAAACTCAAATCCACTTATGCCGATGCCCTTATCGACCTCGTGCATCCAGAAACCGGGCGCATTCACACCTCTTATCACCAGACCGTTACGGCCACGGGGCGGCTGTCCAGTTCGGATCCGAACCTGCAGAACATCCCCATCCGCACCGAGGAAGGACGTGAAATCCGGCGGGCGTTCGTGCCGCGCAGCGGATGGCGACTGCTTTCCGCGGACTATTCACAGATCGAGCTGCGCATCCTGGCCCACTGCTCGGAGGACGAAACCCTGATCCGTGCGTTCCGCGAGGACGAAGACATCCACACCCGTACGGCCTCGGAGGTCTTTCAAGTCGAAAGCGATCGCGTCACTGCCGATCTGCGGCGCCAGGCCAAGGCGATCAACTTCGGCATCATCTACGGAATGAGCGCCTTCGGATTGGCGCGCCAGCTCGAAATCAGCCAGAAGATGGCCCAAACTTACATCGACAGCTATTTCAACCGTTACCCGGGGGTCAAACGCTTTCTGGAGCACGCCGTCGAGGAGGCGCGGCAGGCTCGTCGGACGAACACCCTGCTCGGCCGGATTCGGCTGCTTCCGGACATCACCCATTCCAATTCCGTCATTCGCCAGGCCGCCGAGCGCACCGCCATCAATACCCCGATCCAGGGCTCCGCGGCGGACCTGATCAAAGTGGCCATGATCCGGATCGATGCGGTCCTGACGCGGGAGGGGTTTCAGGCCGCCATGCTGCTCACGGTGCACGATGAGCTCGTGTTCGAACTGCCGCCGGAGGAAGCCGATGCAGTCGGTCGGCGGATTCAAGACATCATGGAAGGCGTTTGGCAGCTGAAGGTGCCGCTGAAGGTCAACGTGGCCATCGGCGACAACTGGGCGGAAGCTCACTGACCCGGTCGCAGCGGGCTGGACGGGGATGTGCGCGACGGCCCGCTTCAGCGCCTGCCGCCCGGGGGTTTGGTTTCCGGAGACGGAGCGGGCGGCTTATCGGCCGGCCGGGTGCCGCTTTTCACCGTTTCGTCCACGGTTCGATAGATACTTTGGAACGCTTCGGGGAAACCGCTGGGCGACAGCCGGCCGCACTCGATGAACTTAACGACGATTTCCTTGGCGGCTTTGAGAATGTTCTCGTCGATGGATGCCATAGGGATCTCCTGCAGGCTGAGGTAGCGTGCAGGGGTGCGCTAACAAATCGAGCCAGGCCTGTCAAGCCGAAGGCCGTTCTCGGTGACGGCCGGAGACCGACGGGCGCGAAGTGGTCTCGCGCGAGCCGGTGGGGTGATTGACATCCCCAACCACATCCATTATGTAAAACGGCGTTTTCGTGATGAACCCAGACTGATAACGTTCTTTCCAACCCAACCGTGGTAGCCACGATGACCGCTAAGGAGATGCGTCCCTGTCAATGGAACTCGGCCCCGGGCGCCGTGCTGGTGCTCTGGCTCGTTATGTGCTTTTTCGGCTGCACCACCATCAAGGATACCGCCCGAGGCACCGTTCGGACGGTCTCCGATACCTCCCGGAAGGTAACCACCGTCTTCACGGCGGCTGGCGCCGACATCCGCCACCAGATCGCCCTGATCGGGATTGAAAACCAACCGGCAGCGCACACGTCTGCATTTCCCGCTTTTTTCCAGAAGTCCCTGACCGTTTTTCTCAAGTCGGACTGCCCAAAAAGCGTCGTCGACGTGACGGTCGGAGAAATCCTTAAATCCCCGCCGCGGCTGGCTTCCGGGCAGATCGATGGCTATGCCCTGGCCATCATCGGCCGGCCGAGAGGGTTGAACTTTTTCGTGATCGGCACCCTGAGCGATACCCGCCTGATGGAGGAGAAGACGGGCTTCTGGCTGTGGAAAGACACCCGCTACAAAATCCGCGCCGTGTTGAGACTGGAAGTGTTTGATTCGGCCACCGGTACCAAGGCTCTGGACGAAACCTTTTCTGAAGAGGCGGTCATCGATGAGCTTCGGTACCAGCAGCTGCAGGAGGGCGGCCCCCTGCCTTTCGGCGAGATCGAGCCCATCTTGAACCGACTGCTGCCGGAAGCCGGTTACAAGCTATGCGTCGCGCTCGGCCAGCAACCCTGGCAGGGTTTTATCGTCGGCGCCGAGGAAGGCCGGATCACCATTTCCTCCGGCAGCGCCGTGGGGCTTTCCGTCGGACGGACGCTTGACGTGTACGGCAGCGGGCGGCTGGTAGAGAGCAGGGAGGGGTTGCGATTCCTGCGAGCCGGGGACCGCACGGGCGAAGCTCGGATCGTCGCGGTGTCCTCCGACAAAGCTGAAGCCGAGGTCAACCCGCCGGCGACAGGCGGTCCCGGCGGCACGGTCCGGCTGAAATGACCCCCAGGGCCTGCTCGATCCCAAACCCGGCATCCCCCCCCGCCTGCTGGTAGGCGTTGATCAGCGCCAGGGCCTCCGCCACCGAGGTGATGCGGCCCGCCGCCCTGCGCAGCCCGGCGCTGCTGCGCATCCCCTTTCCAAACCACGCCAGGCGTGCGCGCATCAAGCGTGCGGTGCGTACCTCCCCGAAACAGGCAGCGGAAACCGTAACAAATCGGCGCATGACCTCGATCCGCTGGTTGAAATCCGGACCGGGCCGAGGCCTGCCTGCAAGGCAGGCGGCGACCTCGCTGAAGACCTGCGGGTAGCCGATGGCGCACCGGCCGATCATCACGGCGTCACATCCGGTTGCGGCCATCATCCGCACCGCATCCTCGGCCCGGCGGATGTCCCCGTTGCCGACGACCGGAATGCGCAGGCGCTGCTTGAGAGCAGCGATGAGCGCCCAGTCGGCCTGGCCGCTGAACTTCTGGGCGGCGGTCCGGGGATGGAGCGTCAGCGCGTCGACGCCGCAGGCCTCGGCCATCTCGCCGATGGCGAGCGCGTCACGGCCGGTCCGGTCCCAACCGCTTCGGATTTTGATCGTGAGCGGAATCTTCACCGCCTTGCGGACGGTCCGCAGAATCGCTTCGGCGCGCCGCGGCTCGCGCATGAGGGCAACCCCCGCCCCGGACTGGACGACCTTGCGTACGGCGCATCCGAAATTGATATCCACCACGTCCGCACCGGAGGCTTCCACGATGGTCGCCGCCTCGGCCATGCGCGCCGGTTCGGCGCCGAAGATCTGCACGGCGAGAGGCTTTTCCTGCGGGAGGCTGCGCAGCAGGTCGAAGGTAGCCGCAGACCCATGAACCAGTCCGTCGGCACTCACCATTTCGGTGGTGACCAATCCGCATCCGGCTTCGCGGGCCAGAAGGCGAAAGGGCAGGTTGGTGATGCCGGCCAGGGGTGCGAGGATAGTAGGCGGGTCCAGAACCAGGGAGCCGATCTTCATTCACGCGCTCGGGTTGGCATAACAGTAGAGGCATCCATGCAGACAGCGGTGTCGGGCGTAGGAGCCGATGTCAATCGACACCCGGCAGCCGCAGCCCGACGAACGGCGCTGCCCGGGGTCATGTCGGCGCGAAAGGCGGCCGCCGTAAAGGCGCATCAGGAAATCGTTCGGAACACAGGCGGCCGGAGCAATCTTTGAACGGGCCGGCAGAGCGGCCAGGGCTTCGTTTTCACAGCAGGTGAAAAGCCGGATGTTCAGCGCAGAAAGCATCTGCTCCAAATCGAGCAGGATCTTCAGGCGCTTCTCCCGGTTAACCTCCACGAACCGAAACCCCGGATGACGTTCCGTCCGCCGGGCGATCTTGGCATAGACATCCATGAAGCTGGTAGTGCAGCGCTGGATGCCGGCGGCCGCGGCAGCAGCCGCAATCCGTTGAACGTCGCCGAGGTTGTCCCGGATGTCGGCATCCTGCCAACGGTAATGACAGATCGGATCCAGGCGCCAGTTGACGGCTTGCGGTCCGAACCGGTCGCAAAGTCGATGCATTTGCTCCAGGCGCTGTTCAAGCCCCGGGAGATTCGGCTCAAGCACGGGCTCGTGCGAGTTGAGCGTGAACTGGAAATAAAGCTGGTATCCCATCTGCCGCAGGCGCTCGCCGTATCCGGCATCCAGGAAGGGGCCGAAGTTCTTGGACCAGAAAACGATCGTGTGCACCGGCGGGGCGGTGGCCGGAATCCGCTTGATCCGCCGGTTATACGGGTTCTCTACCTCGAATTCGCCCTGGGCGATGCACGCCATAAACCAGGGCATGAAGAAGGCCGGAATATCCGAGCGGCGCGACGCCGATATGACGACGGCATCCGGCTTCACAAGAACTGCATCTCAGCCTGCAGGGCAGTCTGTGCTGCGCGGGGTTGCCCCGCGGCACGGTATTTCCGTGTTTTTGTCCGGCCGGATCGGGTCATGCTCGCGGAGCTTATTTGTCTTTCTTGATTTCTGCGAACGATATCACCTTGGCGACGTTCGACTCCTTGGCGGGTGCCGCGGGCGCGACGGCGGCGGCGGGCTGGAACGGGCTTACGACTTTCTCGAGCCGCATCCGCTTGCCGTTCATGGTGAACGCAGCGCCATCGATATAGGCATCCCTCAGGATCCAGGTGACCACCTGCACCGGAACCTGAAGCATCAGCAGCGAAACGTGGTGCCAGCCGGGCTTATGGTCCGGTTCGATGGCTTCAATGCGCGCAAAGGAGAGAGGCTTGTCCTCATAGTGGATGAGAACAAGATCTTTTTCAGCGGTCCTGTTTTCCATATCCTGCGTTATCGTCCTTGGGGCGATCTGCGCCTCGGCGCCGGCCTAATCCGGAATGCACTTCCGGCGGCCGACGGCCAGGTCGTGGATCGGGATCAGAATATCGGCGATCCGGCGAATTTTCTGGATCGAGTCGTAAGCGTCCGCCAAATTCATGTGAACGCCCGGGGCGACCGCTGGTCCCTGGGCTGGAAAATTTTTATCGTTGCAGCAGAAACCCGTAATGACCGCTCGGCCTTTGGCGGTGTTGACGGCAACGGACTGGCCTCCCACCGTGTGTCCTGGCGAGAAAATGACATCGATGCCGTCCGCGATGCGGGCATCGCCCTTCACCGTTACCACTTCCAGCCCATCCAGGATGTCGGGGTAATAGCGGTGGTCTACCGGGTGGGGATTTTTGAGAAATTCGTACTCGATCTCCTGCACGATGATTTTCGCGTTTGGGCACTGGCCGTCGTTTTCGCAGTGGTCGTTGTGCAGATGGGTATGGATGATGAGGTCGATGGCTTCGGGTGTCAACCCCACGCTTGCCAGCGCCGCTTCGAACTCCATCACGGCAAACCCGCATTTTTGCTCGACATCGGCCGGAGCGATAAATTCTGCCAGCCCGGTGTCCACCAGGATGTTCTGGCCGCCGCCCTTCAAATAAAAGGCATAAATGGGCAGATAGATCCGTTTGCCGTAGTCGCGCAGATACGTCATGACGCCCTGATCGGTTTCGTTGATCCCTACGACCAGCGGATGGATGGTATATTCGCGCATGCGATACTCCGACTCAAGTTTTTTGCATTTCGACCGATAGGGTTATAAACTAATTCAAAATCAACTGCAAAAAGAGGATTTGAACATGAGACGCGCTTTGGCTCTGACGATCTGCTTTTTCGGCCTGTTGGCCCTGGCTGCAGCCTTGAACCCGCTGGCCGCTTTGGCCGGTGCAGCCCCCTCCAAAGCCTCCAAGGCGGCGGTGGCATCCGCCGATTCGCAGGACCCCGACTACTGGTTTCAAAAAGGGGCCTTGTGCGCCACTTACGGAAACAATCAGGCGGCGGTCAACTATTTCGGGAAAGCCATCGCCTTGGACCCCACCCACAGCGGGGCTTTCTTCTCCCAGGGCGTTTCCTACGGGCAGCTGGGAAACTACACCCGGGCCGTGGCTGCCATCAATCGGGCCATCGAGATGAAACCCCGCAACGGCCTCTACTATTACGGGCGCGCCCGGGTCTATCTTCTGTCCGGCGCAACGCAAAACGCAATGGCCGATTTCCGCAAGGCCGCCGATCTCGGCGACGAGGACGCCAGAACCTACCTGAAAAGCGCCCAATAGGAAATCTGCACAAAACCCTTTTCTTCTAAACCGAGGGAATGATCACCCCTTCGGATCGCTTGCCGTCGATCTTGATCGTAAGCGGCCGGGACAGCTGCACATGCCGAATGTGGGCGGTGGCGGCCTGCGCCGGTTGAGCCTTCAGCCAGTTCCAATCGATGAAATCCCTCCCGTTGCCGGATGCGGTCAGATAGCTGATGTCGAGCGAGGTAATGTTGTGGAAGAAGTGGGACCCCTGGGACGGGTCGGCCTTCAGCGCCTCGGTGGCTGTTTCGACCACGGCCTTCACGGCGGATATGTCCGTCCACTTCACCGGGATGCCCAGCCAGCGATCGGCCGAGCCCCAGCGCCCGGGACCAATCAATAGATAGCGTCGGTTGACAGCGGCCAGGTGTCTGTTCAACCGGCCGACTTCGGCGGCGATCTCGAGGGTGCGGGTCACGTCGAACAACTCGGGATCGACGAAGAGGATGTCCGCAATATCGCCGATCTGTCCGTTGCCGAGGGCCATCGAAGAGTAGCAGATGGCCCGCTTACGGTCCTCCGCGTTGATTTCTACATTCAGCTTCTGACGGGCCACCGCCATCGGCCGGATCTGCAGCAGGTCAAAAACCGGCCGCCCGCCGATTGGCAGATTTACAGCAAACTCGATCTCCACCGGGCAGCCCATGCCCCGCCGTCCAATCTCCAGCAAATCCGTCAGGATCTCTGGAAGCGGAAATTCCCTGTATTTCAGGATTCCAGCGAAGGTCACCACCGGCAGCCCTCCGCTCTGCAGGCCGTCCCGGATGCGATGCTCTTGGGGGTAATAGGTGCTGGAAAGGCTGCGCACCGCCGGGCAGTCGGGGTGGTCGTCGACGGCCAAGCGCTCCAGATTCGGATCGTCTCCCGAGGTGAGCTCCTCCCGGGAATCGTTCAGGTTCAAGGCATAAAAAAACCTCTGGGAATTCTTGAGAATGTCGTCGACCGTCGAAAATTGGGGCATGAACTGGGGGTAGCGGGGCGAGAATCGCAGCGAGGTGCCACCCTCAACCACCATTTTTCCCAGACCGAATGCGATGTGAGCGATGCCTTCCTCGGGCTTCATGTGGGCGATCGGGTAAAAGTTGAAGGATTGCACCACCCCGGCCAGAGCCGGAAAGTAATGGTCGCCGTAAGCCTCACCCGCCAGGTGCTGGATGGCTACCGCCATCTTTTCTTCTTCGATCCGGTGAAAGGTGCTCTTGGCGAAGGACTTCGGGCTTTCGTAGTAGGTTGAGGCGTAGACCAGCTTAACGGCCATGATCAACCGCTCCAGACGCCGCGTCCGGTCGGTGTGATTATTGGGCAGCATGTAGGTCCGATAGATCCCGGCAAAGGGCTGAAACTGGGCGTCCTCCAGCATGCTGGAGGAACGCACCGCCAAGGGGCAGGTGGTATGGTCGAGGAACAGTTCCAGCTGCCGGCTCAGCCATTCCGGAAAACGCGCGTTCAGAAACGCCGCAGCAATCTCTTCATCGTCGATCTCCCGCGCGCCGAGTTTTTTGAGGTCGTTGTCGGCAATGAAGGCATCGAATCCCTCGGTGCTGATGGCGACCGTTTTGGGGACCCGGATGTCGACGCCGGGGTAGTTGCGTTGCAACTCCGGGTGTTCTTTGAGCAGCATCGCGGCAAAAGCGAGCCCCCGGGCCTTGCCGCCCAGGGAGCCGCGTCCTATTTTTACGAAATCCGCATCCGGGTCGAAGCGGTCCCGAGCCATCTCGGTGATGATGCCGCGCTGGATCCCCTTGCGGCGTTCATGAATGCTGCGGATGAGGTAGCGTTTCAGCTCCCGCGTGCTGGAAAAATCGCTGACGCGCACCGGTTTAAGCTTGGACGCCAACATGACCTCCGAGCGGGCCATGAACCAGCTGGAGAAGTGGTTGCGGCGCGCGTGATAGTCCACCGAGGCATCCGGTATGGCCGGCAGAATTTTCTCCATGCCTCTCAGATTGGACGCCCGGGCAATCTCCTGGCCGTCCGGGAGTCGGAAGACGAAATCGCCGAACCCCAGGTACTGCATGAAGAAATTGTGGATTTCGGTACTGAGCGCCGGGGAGTTCTTGTTGACGAACACCGCGGGGATCCGTCCGGCCTTTTCGCGGTTGGCTTCCTCCGAGCTTAGATTGAGCAGCGGCAGGTCCGGGTTTTCGGCGCGGATCATGGACAGCAGCTCAAAGCCGGCGTTTTCATCCATCACGCCGTTGCGCGGGAAACGCACATCCGACAGGATCCCCAGCAGAAAAGGCTGATAGCGCCGATAGAGGTCCAAGGCCTCCTCGTAGCTTTCGGCGACCAGGATCTTCGGGCGGGCGCGCATGCGGAAGATGCGGTGTTCGTCATTGACCGATTCCTCCATGGCGGCCTGGGTCTGGGTCACGATCTCCTTATATAGGATTGGAAGCAGCGAAGAATAGTGGACCGGGGAATCCTCCACCACGACGATGACCCGCACCTTGGCCCGATCGGTGTCGCAGGCCACGTTCAACCGGTCTTCGAGGTTCTTGATGAGCGCCAGCAGCAGATCCGTGTTGCCTTGCCAGACATAGACCCGGTCGATCGAACCGCGGTCGGCGGTCTTATGGTCGAGCCAATGCTGGCCGGTCTTGTGGACCAGCAGAAACACAGGCAGGTCCGGGAAGCTTTGCCGGATGGTTCGCCCCAGCACATAGGCATCGGTGTCGTCCACCAGCGGCATGGTGATCACGAGGTCGAACTTTTTGCGGTGCAGGGCTTCAATCGCTTCCTGTGAGGTGGACGCCCAGGTGAGCATCGGCGGGCGGGAAAGGTTCAGGCCGCGGTACTCGTGAATGATCCGCTCCGCCAGCCGGCCCTCCTCCTCCATGATGAAGGCTTCGTAAGGACTGCTGACGAGAAGGATGTCGGTGACCTTGCGCGCCATCAGTTCATGGAAGACTTTGAAAGACAGGTCGAAGTCGTCACGGCCGGCCTGGGCCGGCAACTTATCCGCTTCCATTTCGGACCTCCAAGCTTCTCCGCGCTCGTGAACCGGTTGCGCCATCCCTTTTAGCGGTCCGGAATTTGCGCACCGAACCTGCCAAGAACCTGAAATGCCTCTCCGCGTATCTATAGGCGTACGCCAACTAAATTTCAAGGAGCAGCCGGCCGGCCGTTGCGTTCGACGCCGTAAAGCCGGCCTTGCCAGGTGTCGCGGCGCTCCAAGGCGGCCTGGATGGCGGCCAGGGTCGCGCGCTTGTCCCGGCACCAGTCCGGCGCGGTCAGCTCATCGGGGTGGGGGTCGCCGGTCAGGCGTTGGATGAGCACGTGCGCGGGCAGGCGTTCGAGCACATCCACCACCCGATCCGCGTATTCCTCTCGCCCCAGGCAGCGGTATGTCCCGGCTCGGAATTGGGTCTCCAGAAGGGTGCCTCTTATCACGTAAAGGCTGTGAATCTTAACGCCGTCGACTCCGCAGGCGGCCAAGGTCGCAGCGGTGAATTGCATTTCGGCGGGGGTCTCGTCCGGCAATCCTAAAATGATGTGTGCGCAGACCGGCAGGCCGCGCGATCGGGTGGCTGCCACGGCGTTCAGAAAGCACGCCGAATCATGCCCGCGATGAATACGGGCGAGGGTCGCGTCGCAGGCGGATTGCAGGCCGTACTCGACCCAGATCAGATGTCGGCGGGAATAGTCCTGCAGCAGGCTGAGCACCGGGTCTGGCACGCAGTCCGGCCGGGTTCCGATGGATAGGCCGACCACGTCCTCCACGGCCAGGGCTTCATCGTAAAGGGTCTTTAGGTGCGGCACGGGCGCGTGCGTGTTGGAAAAAGCCTGAAAATAGGCGATGAACTTGCGGGCTCGGTAGCGTCGCGCCATGGCCGCTTTGCCGGCTTCCAGCTGCGCGGTGATCGACCAGCCGCGGGCGTGGGCGCCGGTGCCCGAGCCGCGCGAATTGCAGTAGATGCAGCCGCCGGTGGCGATGGTGCCGTCCCGGTTCGGGCAGCTGAGACCGGCATCAACCGTGATCTTCTGGACGCGGCAGCCGAAGATGCCGCGCAGGTAGGAGTTAAGGTCGGTATAGCGCGATTGCATGGGTTGACCCGCCCAACCGGCACCGCTATAATCAGCAACGTCCCAAGTGGGCCGTTCGGAATCGTTGATAGCAGCGGTTCCGGCGATTCAACTTTCGCCGGAACAGACTCTACCGGAAATCTTTACCACACTTCGGTCAAGCCTCGCAAACAACGCCGACACGCGAATACGGTTTTATGTCCTCCTCCAACAGCACGTACGACATCATTGTGGTCGGTGCGGGCCACGCGGGCTGCGAAGCCGCTCTGTCGGCCGCCCGCATGGGTTGCCGGGTTCTGCTGATGGCCATCGATCTCGACAAGCTGGCGGCCATGCCCTGCAGCCCCTCTATCGGCGGCATGGCCAAGGGGCATCTGGTGAAGGAGATCGACGCTCTGGGCGGGGAAATGGCCAAGATTGCCGATCAGACCGCCATTCAATTCCGTACGCTCAATACCAAAAAAGGGCCGGCGGTGCATGCCTCACGCAGCCAGAACGATAAGAAGCGCTACCACATGGCCATGAAGCGGGCCGTCGAGACCCAACCCGGTCTGGACCTCAAGCAGGGCCTCGTGGAGCGGTTGCATGTGGAAGGCGACCGAGTGGTGGGAGTCGAGGATCACACGGGCTTCGGATACCTCGCGCGGGCGGTTGTGCTCGCGACGGGTACTTTTTTGAGCGGGCTGGTGCACATCGGATTCCGGTCGACCCGGGCGGGGCGGGCCGGGGAGTTTGCGTCCTACGGCCTTCCGGCGCATCTGCGCGAGCTGGGATTCGAGCTGGGACGACTCAAGACCGGCACCCCCCCCCGCCTCAATCGTGCCAGCATCGATTTTGCACGATTTACCCGCCAAGGGGGCGACGATCATCCCGCGCCGTTTTCGCAGTTTTCGCGGGGGCTGGTTCTACCGCAGCTGCCGAGTTTCATCGGCCACACCGGTGAGCGCACCCACGCCATCGTTCGGCGCAATCTTTCGCGTTCGGCGTTGTACGGGGGCGTCATTACCGGGGTATCGGCGCGCTACTGTCCGTCCTTCGAGGACAAGATCGTTAAATTTCCGGAAAAGGATCGGCATCAGGTCATTCTCGAGCCGGAGGGCATTGATACGGAGGAGATCTACGCCAGCGGCTTGGGTAATAGTCTGCCGATCGAGGTGCAGATCGAAGTGGTTCGGTCTGTACCGGGGCTGGAGTGCGCCGAGATCATGCGGCCGGCCTATGCCATCGAATACGACTACGTCAACCCGGTTCAGCTCCGCAACACCCTGGAGACCCGGCGCGTGCAGGGTCTATATCTGGCAGGCCAGATCAACGGCACCTCGGGCTATGAGGAAGCGGCTGCGCAGGGGCTGTGGGCGGGCATCAACGCGGCTTGCCGGGTCCAAGGGCGGCCGGCCTTTGTCCTGGATCGGTCCCAGGCGTACATGGGGGTCATGATCGATGATCTGGTGACGCGGGGCACCCGCGAGCCTTACCGCATGTTTACCTCGCGCGCCGAGTACCGGCTGATGCTCCGAGAGGACAACGCCGACCTGCGCCTGATGGAGCTCGGGCATGAACTGGGGCTGATCGGCGCGGGCGCGGCCCAAGCGCTGCGCAGCCGCCGGTCGCAAATCGCTGCGGAAATTCGGCGCGTCAGGGATACCGTGGTACGCCCCACGCCGGAGGTGAACGCCTATTTGGCGGAGCAGGGGTCCAACTCTATCCAGCAGGGGGTTCATCTGGACCAGCTAGTGAAGCGCGCCGAGCTCGGGTATCCCGCGGTGGAAAGTTTGGCGCCGGCGCCTGGGCCGGTGGAGACTGCCGCCGCGCGGCAGGTGGAGATCGAGATCAAATACGAGGGCTACATCCAAAAGCAAAACAAGGAAATTGAAAAATTCAGGAACCTGGAGAAAATCCGAATCCCCGATGAATTTGATTTTCAGACGGTTCACGGGCTTTCGAATGAGTTGAAAACCAAGCTGGCCGAAGTGCGACCGGTCTGCCTGGGGCAGTCTGCGCGCATCGACGGCATGACTCCGGCCGCGCTTTCGGTGCTGATGGTCGCGCTGAAGGCCAGGGGGCGATGAACCTTTGGACCGCTCACGCTCGTTTTTAGCCCTAGCGAGCACAGGATCGATCGGCCGCATGGCTGGGAGTTCTCCACGCATGCGTTTATTGCTTGACAGCCGCTGCTTCTTTTCTTACTTTCATGCATAAAAAATTTGCAGCAATAACGGAGAATTAAGTTTATGGCGGATGATTACTACAAAATTCTTGGCGTCAGCCGAACCGCCACCGATGCGGAAATCAAGAAGGCCTACCGCAAGCTGGCCATGAAATATCATCCGGATCACGCCAAGGGGGACAAGGCGGCCGAAGAGAGGTTCAAGAAGATCAGCGAGGCATATGCCGTTTTGAGCGACAAACAGAAGCGCCAAGAATACGACACCTTCGGTTCCGAGGGATTTCATCAGCGCTTCTCGAAGGAAGATATTTTTCGGGGCTTTGATATCAACGACATTCTCAAAGAATTCGGCTTCGGAGGTGGTGATATTTTCGGAAACCAGAGCGGAAATGCCCGTTTTACTTTCGGCACCCAATCTCCCTTCGGGGGGCGCGCTCGGCCTCAGGCCCAGCGCATGCAGGGGTCCGACATCGTTTACGAGCTATCTTTGACGCTGGCGGAGGCCGCATTCGGAACGACCAAGCAGATAACGACTCAAAACCAGGGCACACCGGAGCGGATCACGGTCAAAATCCCCAAGGGCTTGACCACTGGAAAGAAATTGCGGCTGGCGGGGAAGGGGAATCCGGGAGCCTACGGCGGTCCGCGCGGAGACCTTTACATTCAGGCGAAGTTGATGGATGATCCGGTATTCAGCGTAGAGGACCAGGATCTGGTCACGTATCGCGAGATCAAGCTCACCGACGCTATGCTGGGTACTACGATTTCAGTTCCGACACTGGAGGAGAAGCAATATAACTTAAAAATCCCGCCCGGGATCAAGAATGGCACCCGAATGCGGCTACCCGGGCATGGTATGCCTTCGATGAAGGGAAGCAAACGGGGCGACCTCTACGTTTGCATCCACATTCAAATCCCCAAACATTTAACATCCGAACAGAAGGCGTTGGTTGAAAAGCTTGCGGAGACGGGTCTCTAGCAGGCAACGGGTCAGCATCCAGCGGGTTCCTGAAAAGATCATCCCTGAGAGGTTTCGATGAGACGGGGCTCCGGAATGACGACTGCCAGGGTTACTTTTGATAACATTCTTTTTTCATTCATAAAGTCCTCTCTATTGAGCCCGCTCAGCTGAACTCGCCAAATTTGACTTTGAATGCTTTTCGCGATAAAGTTTTCCATATAATTGGCGATATTAAAACGTGTGGTCATCGTGCACATGATTTCTTCCTTAGATTCGGATGATGCCTGAGCTGATCCCGGTCCTGTCCGCGGCCGAGCTCCGCCGGCTGGTGTTCGACTTGGCCCAACGAATTACGGTAGATTACCGCGGCCGAGATCTTGTTATGATTGGCGTGCTGAAGGGTTCCTTCGTCTTTCTTTCGGACCTCATCCGGCAACTCGGCATTCCGGTAAAGGTCGATTTCGTGCAGGCCTCCAGTTACGGCAACGGTACGGAGTCATCCGGCCGCATTCAGCTCTTGAAAGGCGTTAATCTTGATATCCGGGATCAGGACGTCCTCGTGGTGGAAGATATCGTCGACACGGGTTTCACCGTCCGATGGATTATCGATTACCTGGCGTCGATGCATCCGCGGAGCGTAGGCGTTTGCGCTCTTATTGACAAACAGGCGCGCCGGAAAGCGGATGTGCCGATCCCGTACGCAGGTTATATGGCGGGCGATGGTTTCTTGGTGGGATACGGTTTGGACCACGCCGAGCAATACCGCAATTTGCCCGAGGTCTGTCGGCTCAAGCTGTGAGGGGAAAGCCGACGGCGATCAGCCGGCCGATCTTCCGTCCGGCTAGTTGCAAGCTGGAACTACTTTCCAGCTCCAAAAACCTTAACCGATGGGGTTCAGCCATGATCGTGATGTGCGAGGGATGTGAAACAAGTTTCCAGGTGGAAGACCGTTTGATCAAACCCACGGGATCCAAGGTGCGGTGTTCGAAGTGCCGGCATGTTTTTGTCGCTTATTTGCCGGCCGCGTTAAGCGTGCCGGAAGAGCCTTTGATTCTGAGTGACGAATTGCCGTCAGCCTCGTCAGCTGGCAGCATAGCGGAACGGCCTGATATCGGATCCCAAATCGATGCTCTCTTCGCCAATGACTTGCCTGTGGGAACGGATGCTTCAGCCGATCAGGAACCGGAGTTGCTCGACGTTGATGACCTGCTGGCGGAGGATTCACCGCCGGCGTCAGCATTGACCGGGGCAACACCGGAAGACGATCTTAAGCTGGATTTGGATCTTGACCTGAGCTTCGACGAGGATCAGACGGCTAAGGAGCCTTCGGCAGAGCTTGCCGGTCCGCCAGCCGCTAGCGGTGCTCCGGAACTCGATTTCAGTCCGGATTCCGATCCTGACCAGGAAGCCGCAACCGGAGACATGCTCCCCAGCTTGGACGATCTCGGCATCAAATTGGATAACTTGGAGCAGATGGACGATCAGACCACGGCCGATGCAGCGCAGAGCGCTGAAGCCGATGCGTCTGGGTCATCCGAACTCGAACTGGACTTGGATCTCAATGCATTGATGGCCGAGAGTGCGGAGGATTTGCCGTCGGAATCCGCTGCGAACCAAGCAGAGGGAGCGTTGCCGGATCAGGCGTCCGACTCCCCCGTCGAGTCTTTCGCCGCGGATGACCTTGCGGAAACGCAGCCAGCGAGCGAAACCGAACTGGACTTGTCGGATCTTGAGGCCATGCTCGAAGGTAATCCCCAAGAGGGGGAAGGCATAAGCGGTGCTGATGCTGGAATCGACCTGAATCTGGACGCGGACGCAACTGCCGTCGACGAGAGTGAAAAAACCGGGGATATGGAGGAGCTGGATTTGGCCTCGATTATGGGCGAGACGGCTGCCGCAGACCTGGATGGCACGACCGAGGGGTTGTCGGCTGAAATTGATTTGGCTCTCGATGTCGAAGACGAACCGAGCTCTGCGCCGGCTGTGGCCGCATCGGCCCAACCCCCTGACGATGAACTGGATTTCTCGGATATCACCAATATCCTGGAAGAACCAACGATCGAATCGGACAAGGCGACCGAGGATGCGCCTCTTGCGATTGACCTGATGCCGGATGACGACCAGACGCAGGCCGCCCCGTCTGATTTGGCACCTTCGACGGAGACACCGGACGGCGTTCTGCTCGATCTCGAAAGCCTGTTGGAGGATGAAGCTGAGGGTGAAGCTCCAGCCGAGCAGAAACCCACTCAACTGAACGAGGAACTTGACCTGGATTTTACGGTTGGAGCTGCACCGGCTATGGCCGACGATCTGGAAATCGAGATCGAACCGGTCGCTGAAGAAACCGGAATCGAGCGGCCGGCCGAGCCGGCCGTGGCTGCTGACGCATTGGATGACCCATCCGCAGCCGCAACAGACCAATTTACAGCAGAAGAGGTCAGGTTTACAGCAGAAGAGGTCAGTGCCGTAAACGCCGGTGCCACCGATGTTCTGGATATGGGGTCTGCCGCCGCAGCGGCGGCGATGACCGCTGAGGCGCCGCATCGCTCAGGTTTGCGGAACTATCTGCTGATAGCGGCCGGTGTAGTGATATTGGCGATCGCCTCCATATTGGTACCTCGCAGTCTCGGAATTCAAATTCCAATCCTGAGTGATCTGGAGATTCCATTCCTCGGGAAAATCTTCCAAGCCGAACCCGAGGACACCGCCGGCAACCTCAAGCTGGCGCCGCTCGCTGAGAACCTTGTCGCGGAGTTCATCGACCATCCTGGTGCCGGTCGACTTTGCGTGGTCAAGGGTCAGGTCCGCAACAACTACGACCACCCGCGCAGCGCCATCCGGGTGACGGCCAAACTCTACACCAAGGACAAGACGCTGGCTAAAACGGCAACGGTCTATGCGGGCAACGTTATTTCCAACCAGGAGCTCGCCGGCCAGGATATGGCTGCTATTGCCGCGCGCCTGAAGAACAGTGCAGGAGACAACAAAATGAACGTGGGCGTCAAGCCCGGCCGGACCATCCCATTCATGGCGGTGTTTGATCAGCTGCCCACCAACCTGGACGAGTATTCGGTTGAGGTGGCCGGTTCGACGAAATAGCCGGTTGGAATCGACCTGCTAGCAATTGCCGGGCAGCGAGACTCGTGCTGCCCGGCCTCTTTTCCATCTTGACAATTCCGGTGCTTTGACCCAATATACACCCCTTCGGCGATGTAGCTCAGTTGGTCAGAGCATGCGGCTCATATCCGCAGTGTCCG
>CAZNAX010000005.1:0-55404 GCA_964570965.1 uncultured Desulfatibacillum sp. | reverse complement strand
CAAGCGCGCATCGATGCTCTTGGCGTCATGAATCAAACATCATCCGGGGCATCGAACGGGTATTTTTGCCGATTACCGGAGTTGGAAGTATTTTTTTGAGAAGATAACTTTCCGAGCTCACTTCGGTTTTGGCTGCTGCTTGAACATCTCATTCATCTTGTCCATCCCGCCCATCATCTCCATCATGTTGTTCACCTTGCGGTAATCCTTGGGGACTTCGAACATGGATGCCTTGGCGGCCCCGGGTTTGACATCTTTGAGTTCGGTGGCGACCTTTTGTTCGCCGGTTCCCATCTTGCCCGGCGGCAGGGTGGTTTCGTTCCGGATGATCAATCCCCCTAAATCCTTCGCCTCCCAGATGACGGCCTTGTATTTTTCAGAAGGGTTGTCCTTCAAGTAGAAAACGGAATCGTATTTGGTGCAGGGGTGGCCGTCGATGGTTTCCGATCCGATCTGCTTTTTCTCGACGACGACCCGCGGGTCGTCGAGCGAAGGGGCTGCCTTGGAGTCTATCGGCTGCTCCATGTAGGTTTTGTTGGCCGAGGACATCATGATGTTCTTCTGAGCATCCATGAGATGGAGGCTGACCATCCCCTGCAGCATGGGGTTTTCGCTGCGCATCTTGTCTCCCATCCTGGCGATGGGCATGGACATACCTTCCATGACAAGAGTGGCCGTATAATTATCCGGCGGACCGGCGGCGACCGAACCCGGAATGATCCAAAAGCAAATAAAGAGAACGGTCCATATGGCTGCAGATGTTTTTCTTTGCATGACTTCCCCCTTTTCGAGTCTTATGATGCGGAACGTTGCGATGTTTGGCCTGGTTCCCATTAGATCATAAAAGAGATTTCCTGAAAAGAAATATCCAGGCAATGATATTTTCGGTGAACTGTGATACAAAGTATCAAGCAGTCATTGTACCATACCGGTCCATCCATCGGCTTGACCGATTGATCTGCGTAGGAGCAACATGAGCAAGTCAAAACACCATGAGGCGCTGGAGCCATCCGTGGAAAGGCGGGCCCTGGATCGAGCCGTGCGGCTGTCCAACCATCGGGCCGAATTTAAATTTCCAGGAGTCCCGGTCTACCAGCTCAAGGTCAGAGATCTCTCCGAAAAAGGGGCGGGTGTCGTGGTCAAGGCGGGTTCGAATTTTCTGACCCTGATCGAAATCGGTCAGGAAATGAAAATGAAACTGCTTTCACCGGCGGAATCCGCAAGCCCGGCCGGCCAATACCTGTCGAGGGTCCAGCACATTTCTGAACTCGAGGGCGGTCGATTCAAGGGCCATTTGGTGGTCGGAATGTCGATGCTCAAGAAAATCAACTCCTACTGAGCGGCAAACAAAAAGGGCGCTCAGTCCGCGATCCAAATCCTTCCCTGCAAATTCCTCTTACAGCCGGCGCCGAAAGCTTTCGCCCCCAGGCGAGCCGCTGTTTGCCGCGTTTGGACCCTCATCCGCTGCCGCTCGCGGCTGCCGGAAAGCCGAGCTTCATGCCGCCCGTGGATCAGCCGCTTGTCGGATTTTCCAAACATTTTTATGGCGTCATAATTGCATATCCTCGTTGGCCAGTGTTCCAGCCCTTCATCATATCAGTAAGGACATTCAGGCATAAGCGATTCCGGCCGGAGCTGACCGGGCAAGCGGGTGGAACTCCAACTATTTGTAATTAATTTAATTTATTGCATCTGGGATGGGCGCCAGGGCACTCAAAACCAAAATCACCCTCAACCTTGCGCTGCTGCTGCTGCTGGGGATGGTGTCGATCGATCTCGTCACAATGGTGACGGCCCAGCGCAATTTGATCCGCTCCGAAATTACCAAAGGCAAGGCCGTATCCGGACTGATCGCCGGGTACCTGATCGAGCATGCCGCCTGGGAGCATGTACCTCCGATTTCCGAATTCAGGAACCAGGTGGGCTTGGCACTCAATGAAGCCGGGGCCAGTTGCCTTGTTCTGGTCGACCGCAATCGGCGGCGGATCAGTTTCGGTTTGAACCGCTCCGCTCCGGAGGACACGATTGCCGCCTTCACCGAACAGGCTCTGGCCGACGGAATGGCACGCGTTCAATTCACCGGCAGCACCTTCGGATTTTTCTGGATGCAGCATGAATACCTGGTGATCGCAGCTCCTCTGAGAAGAAATGGAGAAGTGGTAGCCGGCTTCAGCCTGGCGTTTTCACTGGAAGGCATCTACCGTTCCCTGCGGAACTCGCAGCAGATTCTGTTTCTGTACATCTTCATCAATATCGTCATTCTGGTATTCGTAGGAGGTTACCGTGTCGTCAAGCTGTATCTCCAACCGCTGACCCGGCTGGCTCAACGGGCGGAAGATTACAAGGAAGAGGATGCGTTGCTGTTTTCCGTTCGCAAGGAGGACAATGAGCTTCAGCGCCTGTCGTCCTCCTTAAACGGATTGCTGCGGCGGATTTCCGCCGACAAGCAAAAGCTGCGTGCTACCGTGGCCTCGCTGGAAACAGCCAACGCCGAGCTGAGGAGAGCTCAGTCGGAAATCATCCGTGCCGAAAAGCTCGCATCAGTCGGAAGATTGTCCGCCGGCATTGCGCACGAGATCGGAAACCCCATCGGGATCGTGACGGGCTATCTCGAATTGTTGAAACAGCAGGAGATTTCAGAGGGAGAGCGGGTTGAGTTCCTCAATCGAGCGCAGCAGGAAGTCGAGCGAATCAGCACC
The DNA here is from genome assembly GCA_964570965.1 of uncultured Desulfatibacillum sp. Classification (GTDB taxonomy): domain Bacteria; phylum Desulfobacterota; class Desulfobacteria; order Desulfobacterales; family SpSt-501; genus SpSt-501. Next base: position 52,705 of record CAZNAX010000005.1, on the reverse strand, counting down.
ATCATCCGGCAATTGCTGGAGATATCGCGCCCGGCCCTCGGCAGCTGCCAACCGTTTTCGGTCCATGCGCTCATCGAGGACATGGTCGAGGGGTTGAATCTGCAGCCGTTCATGTCCCATATTCGGCTTAAGTCCGAGTTCCAGGCGCAAGCGGATTGCGCGGCGCTCGATTCCAACCAGCTGCGGCAGGTGTTCTTGAACTTGATCATCAACGCCGCGGATGCGGTTTCGGCCAAAGGGACGGAAGCGCGCGGCGAATTGGTCATCGCCACCGAAAACGCGCCGGCCGCAGAGGCATCCTCGGGCAAAACTCGGAACTGGCTTAATATCCATTTCAAAGACAACGGCTCCGGCATACCCGGCCAGCATCTGGAAAGCATTTTTGACCCGTTTTTCACGACCAAAGAGCCTGGAAAAGGGACGGGCCTCGGGCTTGCCGTAAGCTTCATGATCATGGAAAGCGTTGGCGGCACCCTGCGGGCCGAGAGCTCCGTCGGCGAAGGGACGGTCATGACCGTCTCGCTGCCGGTGGTTCCCGAGCCGGAAGAGTCGAAACCCATCTGTCGATCGCCGATAGGTCGGACCGATGTTTGTTCCGATGCTCTGCCTTGAATGCAGGCCGGTCGTAAGAGAGAGGGGACAGCGTGAAGAAGGAAAACGGCGGCATGAACGGTTCGGCCAGGACATGAGGACCGCGCGGGTGATGGAACTCGACGACGAAAAGCAAAAAATTCTGGTAATCGACGATGAAGCCAACATGTGCCACATGTTGACCGCCGTGCTGAGAAAAGCCGGATACGAAGTGGACTCCGCTTCCGACGGCCAGGCCGGACTGCTGCAATTGCAGCGGTGCAGCTATGACTACATCCTGTGCGACGTCAAGATGCCGGTTCTGGGGGGCATGGATTTCTTGAAGGCCGCCGGCGATCTGGTCGGCCGCAGCACAGTGATAATGATGTCGGCCTACGGCAGCATCGACTCCGCGATCGAGGCCATGAAACTCGGCGCCTATGATTACATTTCAAAACCATTCAAACCCGACGAAGTGCTATTGGCGCTCAGAAAAGCGGAGGAACGCGAACGGCTGAAAAAGGAGAACCGGCTGCTCAAGGCGCGCATCCGCGAAATCGAGAAGGATTACCGCTTCGGCCGGTTGGTGGCGCGCAGCGCTGCCATGGCAACGGTTTTCGAACTGGCAAAGAAAGCCGCACGATTTTCCACGACCGTCCTGATTCTCGGCGAAAGCGGAACGGGCAAGGAATTGATTGCGCGCGGAATTCACTCCGAGGGCGAGCGCGCAGCGATGCCTTTGGTGCCGGTCAACTGCGGCGGCATTCCGGAGCACTTGCTTGAAAGCGAGCTGTTCGGTTACAAGAAGGGGGCTTTCACAGGCGCCGACCGCAACAAGAAAGGGCTATTCCAGGAGGCGGACGGGGGCACCATTTTCTTGGATGAAATCGGAGAGCTCCCGCTCGCTCTGCAGGTCAAGCTGCTACGGGTTTTGCAGGAAAACGAGATCCGTCCGGTCGGCGATTCCAGGCAAACGCGGGTCAATGTCCGGGTGATGGCCGCAACCGCAAGAGACTTGGCGGAAGAGGTGAAGCGCGGACGGTTTCGCGAAGACCTATATTATCGGCTGAACGTACTCACGATCACCCTGCCGCCGCTGCGTCAACGGCCGGAGGATATCCCGCATTTATGCCGGCATTTCCTTGAACGCTTTAATGCCAAGATGGGAAAGCGCATCGAGGGGATTGCACCCGCCGCGATGGGGGCCTTGCTCGGCCACTCCTGGCCGGGCAATGTCCGTGAATTGGAAAACGTGATGGAACGCGCGGTGCTATTGGCTGAGGACGCTTGGCTGGGATTGGACCATCTGCCACCCACCCTGACTGCGCACAACCGAGACCAGCAGGGAGAGAGCGACGTTGAGGGGCTTTCCTTGAAAGTGGCCCAGCGGGTCATGGAAAGGAAGCTGATTCGTCAGGCGCTCGAGAAAACCAGAGGCAACCGCAGCCAGGCGGCCCGGCTGTTGGAGATCAGCCACCCGTCGCTGCTCAGTAAAATCAAGACCTACCACCTCGGGGATTAGATCGGATTACTCGGGCAGACCGTTGATCTTGTTGCGCAGCTTTCCGGAGCATTTAAACGTGATCACCCGCCGCCCGCGCAGCATAAGGTCTTCCCCCGTTGCTGGGTTTCTGCCTCTGCGTTGGTGCTTGCTCTTGATACAGAATTTTCCGAAGCCGGAGATAAGGACGTCCTCGCCCTTCTGGAGGTTGCCCTTGATGATCTCGATGAGGGTTTCCACAAGGTCAACGGCTTGTTTTTTGGTAAATCCGACCTCATGGATTCGCGCGACGATATCATCCTTCGTCACCGCCATAGCACCTCCTGCAAAATGCAAGTTTACGGAATGAATTTAGGCTGCTCCCGCCGCCGGTTCGAGCCAGAACTCGATCGGTCTCGATTCAGCCGAGCCGACTCAATTCATCGACCGGATCGGAAGACTCCGATGGGGCCGGCAACGCCGCTTCCACCTTTCTCATGATGCTCTCGACACCGCGCATAATTTCATCCATTTCCGCTTTCAGTTCAATGTCTTCGATGTCCTTCATGGCCGTCTTGCGTTGCGCCTCCTGGTAATGGATTCGAGGTTTAAGCTGGCCCCCCTTTTTGGAGGTTAGACTATCTGGAATTAGAGGATGTGTCAAGCAGCTTATCTGAATTTCGCTTAGTTTTCAGGCGATTACTACTAGTTCGAGGGATTCGGTTTTTTCGGGCGGTTGCCCCGCCGCCGGAAATAGGGTAAAAAATCAGAGCCGGATAGCTATGGCTATCCGGCTTTAGGTGTTTGGAGCCACCGATCGGAATTGAACCGATAACCTCACGATTACGAATCGCGTGCTCTACCAATTGAGCTACGGTGGCAACGATCTGGATGAATCCGCACCGGATCGACCGGTGGAATCGGCCGATTTGAATCAATTTATCTACTGCGGTCATGCAACAAAATCAAGACATAATTAGAGCAGCGGATGTCGCCGAAACCGTCGTCCGCAGCCGCCAACCGGTCGAGGTCTGCGGCGTCTCCGGAAGCGAGCGGGCTTATCTGCTGGCCGCCATTCAATCCCGGCAACGGACGCCGATGCTGGTGGTGACAGCCTCCGCAGAGGACGGCCAGCGGCTGGCGGAAGACCTGCGTTTTTTCGGCCATCGCCAGAGCTTGCCGGTGATGTTTTTTCCGTCGTACCATTTGCTGCCGTTCAAGTTTCTATCCTACCACAACCAGACCGCCTCCGAGCGGATCCGGGTGCTCTATCGGCTGATGAGCGAGAGCGAGCCTTGCGTCGTCGTGACAACCGTTGCGGCATTGCTCCAGCGGCTGGTCCCCCGGCAGGAACTCAACCGGTATGCCGAGTTGCTCCAGGTAGGGGAGGAAATCGAACGCGAACGATTGGTATCCAAACTCATATCCGGCGGCTATCTGCGCACGGCCATCGTGGAAGAGCCCGGCGATTTCTCCGTGCGCGGGGGGATCGTGGACGTATTTTCACCGCTTTATGCCGATCCGCTGCGGATCGAGTTCTTCGGGGACCGCGTGGAGTCGCTCCGGTTTTTTGGCGCGGCGGACCAGCGCCGGCTGTCTGACCAATCCGAGGCCGTGCTGCTTCCGGCACGCGAGGCGATCCTGGTGCCCGACGCGCTGCCGGACGTCCTCAACCGCATCCGCCTTCAAGCCGCCGAACATGACGTGCCGGTGAGCCAGGTGCGCAAGATCACCACTCTACTGGGCCACCAGGAAGGATTTCCGGGAATCGAAAGCCTGCTGCCATTGGTTTACGCCCGCCTCGACCACTTCGGGGACTACCTGCCGCCGGATACGCTGGCGGTTCTGTCCGGTCCCGACCAGCTGGAGGCTGCGGCGCGGGAATTCATGGAACAGGTTCAAGGCAATTACCTCGCTTCCCGTGAAAATCATCGGCTGTGCGTGTCCCCTGAAAGTCTCTACCTTTCCTGGGGGGACGCCCGGCGCGGCCTTGGCCCGCGACCGCCGCTGTCGCTTAAAATGATCGAAGTGGTCGGGAGCGGTGCCGATGGCGGACCGAGCGGACCGCCGCAGGTGGCTCCGGTCGGCATCCGCAACAACCGGGAGCTGTCTGCGGCCTTGCGCCAGCCGCGCGACAAGGATCAGTTGCTCATGCCGTTGGCGGACTGGATCCGCGAGCAGCGATACGCGGGAAATCGTATCCGGGTGGTGTGTCCGAGCCGCTCGCTGGCCGAGCGCCTGGAGTCCCTGCTCCAGCCTTACGGCGTGCGTTTCGCGCATGCGGAAGGGTTTGCATGGGATGAGACGGAATCGGCATTGCCGACGATCTGCATCGGGCGGGTTTCCACCGGATTCGTCTGGCCGGCCGAGCGATTAGCGGTGGTGGCGACGGAGGAGATTTTCGGGGTTCGCCAAATCCGACGCGCCAAGCCCGGCGGCAGCCCAACTCGCGGGCGTGCTCGGCTCTTCGACCTTCAGGAGCTGAAGCAGGGGGATCTGATCGTACATGCCGACCACGGCATCGGCCAGTACGAAGGCCTTCAAAAACTCTCGGTGGAAGGGGCACGCAGCGATTTTCTGGTCCTGGTCTACCAGGGCGGGGACAAGCTTTATCTGCCGGTGGACCGGATGGCGGTGATCCAAAAATACATGGGGGTCGACGGCCAGCAGCCGGCGCTGGACAAGATGGGCGGTCGGTCCTGGGAGCGGGTCAAGGCGCGCGTGAAGCGTTCCGCTGAAAAGATTGCGGGCGAACTGCTGCGGCTCTATGCGCAGCGCAAGGTGGCGCGGGGATTCGGGTTCGAACCGGTGGACGGCTACCTGCGAGACTTCGAAACGGGCTTCCCCTACGAGGAAACCGCGGACCAGCTCAAGGTCATTGACCAGGTGATCGACGACATGCAGCAGATCGCTCCCATGGACCGGCTCGTGTGCGGGGATGTGGGCTACGGGAAGACCGAGGTGGCGCTCAGAGCCGCATTCGTGGCCGTGAACAACGGCAAACAAGTTGCGGTATTGGTACCCACCACGATTCTGGCCGAACAGCATTTTGCAACCTTCCGCAGCCGCTTCCAGCGCTATCCGGTGAATGTCGCCTGTCTGAGCCGGTTCCGCTCCCGTCAGGAACAGCAGGCCATCGTTGCAGGGATGAAATCCGGATCCGTGGACATCGTGGTCGGGACCCATCGCCTGATTCAGAAGGATATCGCCTTCAAAGATCTGGGGCTGCTCGTACTGGACGAAGAACAGCGCTTCGGGGTGCGGCACAAGGAAAAGCTCAAGCGGATGCGCGCTGCGGTCGATGTGCTCGCGTTGACCGCCACCCCGATCCCCCGGACGCTGCACATGTCGCTGACGGGAATCCGGGACATCAGTCTGATCCAAACACCGCCCGAGTACCGCAAGGCGATCCTGACTTACATTTCCGAATTCGACGACGACGTCATCAAAGAAGCCATTCGGCGCGAGCTGCGGCGCAAGGGGCAGATTTTCTTCGTCCACAACCATGTCGACGGCATCCACCGAATGGCGCGCAAGCTGCAGGAGCTCGTCCCGGAAGTGCGACTCGACGTCGCGCACGGCCAAATGGCCGAGGAGGACCTGGAGCGTGTCATGTACCGCTTTGTGAACCGGGACATCGACCTTCTGGTCTGCACCACCATCATTGAATCCGGCCTGGACATCGCCACCGCCAACACCATTATCGTCAACCGGGCGGATTGCTTCGGCCTGGCACAGATGTACCAGCTGCGAGGCCGCGTGGGGCGATCCGATGAGCAGGCCTATGCCTACCTGCTGATTCCCGACGAGAGCCTGCTGACGGGGGACGCCCGTAAGCGACTGAAAGTGCTGATGGAACACAGCGACCTGGGGTCGGGTTTCCAGATTGCGATGAATGACCTGGAGATCCGTGGCGGCGGCGCCATCCTTGGGGCTTCCCAATCGGGCCATATTGCCGCAGTCGGCTACGACATGTTCCTGCAGCTGATGGAGGAGGCCGTCGCCGACATGAAAGGCGAGCCGATCCTCCAACCCCTGGACCCCGAGATCAACATCCAGCTGTCGGCTTATTTCTCCGAAGCCTACGTTCCGGATATTGACCAGCGCATGTTTCTTTATCGACGCTTGGCGCGGATGTCCGAATTGCAGGAGATTGCCGACATCCGTACGGAGCTGACCGATCGTTTCGGGCCGCTGCCCGAGGAAGCCACCCATCTGCTCTTCAAAATCATGCTCAAAGTCCTGGCTCGCCAGGCGGGGGTATCGCGGCTGGATCTCAGGGACCGGATGCTTGTCCTGTCGTTCTCCGCCGCTCACGTGCAAGACGCATCCGTCGTGGCGGCATTGATCCATCGCGATCCCCAGCATTTTGAATTTTCCCCGGACGGAGTGCTCAAGACCCGGCTGGCCGCCCAGGGAACGGTCGGCCAATTGGCGCAGGCTAAAAACATCTTGCAAGCCATCGGCCAAAGTGCTAATAGTCAAGAAAATTAAAATCTTATCTGATATGCCGGGTGACGATTACGGTTCCGGCAAAACGGGGTCAGCCGATCGGTGACAGGCAACGAAAGCATCCGCTACGGCCGGAGAATCAGCACTATTCTAGCGCTGCTGGTTATTTTGGGCTGCGGCTTATCCGACCCGGAACGGCAGGAGGACTATCTGATCCGGCTGGGGAAGCTGGAGGTCAGCCGCCAAGAGTTTTTGCAGGCGTTTGAACTGGTGAAGACGGCTCATCCCGCAAGCGTCGATTCCGATTCACCGGAGATGCAGCAAGCTCGCCTTAAACTGCTTGACGAGATGATCATCGACTTGATCCTGCTTCAACGCGCCCGGGAGACTGGAATCGCTGTCTCTCCGGCTGAGCTCGAAGCGGCCGTGGCCGCTGTCAAGGCCGATTATCCGCCGGGGGTCTTCGAGCAAACGCTCGTCGAATCGGCACTCCCCTTCGAGACATGGAAACAGCGCTTGCGCAGCCGTCTGCTGATGGAAAAACTGGTGGACATCGAACTGCGGCCTCACGTGAGCATTACGGCCGAGGACATCACGGCCTATTACCAACAGAATTACGGAGGAAAAGCAGCCGGGGCGGAATCCGAGCAAAAGTTTGAACGATTAAAGGAAACCCTCGTTGCCGACCTCCGACGGGCCAAAACGGAAGAAGCCTTCAACGCTTGGATTGAAGGTTTGAGAAGCAGCTACCCGGTTGAAGTCAATGCACCGTTGTGGGCACGCATCACGGCCGCTGAGCCGCAGGCCCCATCGTCTCAAACCGAGGCCGGCGAGCTCGGGAAGTGAGGGTTGGTGCACCGCTGTGCCGCCTCGAATGGAAACGCCGGAAGAACCATGCTATGGAATAAGAACATGAAATTAAGAAAAATACTATTATCCGCCATCCTGCCTATCTTCGCCGGCTGGACTGTCCCGGTGCAGGCACTGGCAGCCGAGGCGGCGGTGGTGGACCGCATCGTGGCGGTCGTGAACGAAGACGTCATTACGCTATACGACATCGAAACCCTGCTGCGCCCGCTGGTCCAGAACATAAAGGCTCAACGTCTGCCGCCGGAACGGGAGGTGCAAGCCCTGGCTCAACTGCGCGCTGATATGCTCAACAATCTAATCGATACCAAGCTCACGGAACAAGAAGTCAAGCGCCACAAAATCACCATTACCGAGGAGGAGATCGAAAACTACATCCGCCAGGTCAAGCAGCGCCGCTCGACCACCGACGAACAGCTCCGGGGCATATTGGCGGAGCAGGGCATGACCCTGGAAGATTATCGGAACGAGGTGAAGCTCCAGTTGCAGCGCACCAAGCTGGTCAATCGCGAGGTGCGCTCGAAGGTCGTCATCACCGAGGCGGAGATCAAGGCGTATTATGAAAAGAACAAGGCTAAATACGGCGGGGGAACCCAGTATCACCTCTGGAATCTATTTGTCAGGCTGCCCGCCCAGGCATCCCCGGCGAACCGTGCGGCCGCTCAAAACCTGCTTGAGGAGGCACTGGCCGAGCTGAAGCGGGGAAGGTCTTTCCAGGAGATCGTCCGGTTCACGGCCGAGAGACCCTCGGCCGTCCAGGGATCCGATCTCGGCTTGTTTCGAATCGATGAGCTGACGCCTCGGCTGCGGGAAGCGGTGCGGGATCTGAAGGCCGGTCAATTTTCGCCCATCGTGGAAACGGACTTCGGCTATCAAATAGTTTTTGTTCAAGAAATTAAGGATACCGCATCCAGGCCAATGGCTCAGGTGGAGTCGGAAATCCAGGACATCCTCTTTCGTGAACGGGTGGATGGTCGCTTCGTCTCTTGGCTGTCGGATCTGCGCAAGCGCTCACATATCAAGATCATGGAAGCGCGATGAGACATGCGAGTTCGACATCATCCACTTCGCAGCGGATTCAGGCCCCCATGGGCGTGAACCTCGAATCGACCTCGGGGGAGGACCCTACTGCACAGGCGATAGGGCCGGGGGCTTCCTTCGGGCAGTATCTTCAAGCGATCCGGGTTCAGAAGCAGATGAGCCTGGAACAGGTGGCCGAGGAAACCCGGATCCGGGTCACGATCCTGCGAGCCCTTGAGCACGAAGACTTCGCTTGCCTGCCGCCGGACGTATTCACCGTTGGATTTCTGAGGGCCTATGCCCAAGCGGTCGGCGCCGACGGCAACGAAGCTGTGCGGCGCTATCATGTCCAGCGCCGGTTGAGCCAGCCGGCGCTGAAAGGGGACCAGCCAGAGATCCCCGGACGCAAAAACGTCTCCCGCAAGCTGGTTGCCGCACTGGCGATGCTGGCCGTGTTGATCGCCGCCTGTCTTTTGGTTTACCGGCAGTGGCAGGAGGTTCCGGCCGCGACGACCGTGGCCATCCCCTCCCCACCCGCGGATGAGCTCTCCGAACCGCCGGTTGGGCGCATGGCCGCCCAGCCGCCTGCGGATGCGCCCAAAAAACGATCAATCCCAACTGCCTCAAAGCATCTGCTGACGATTGTGGCCCATGAAAACAGCTGGGTGAAAGTAGTGATCGATCAAGGAGCCGCCTCCGAGCACAAGCTGAAGGCAGGCGAGCAGCTACGGCTGGAGGCTCAAACCGGCTTTAATCTCCTTATCGGAAACGTCGGCGGCGTCAAGCTCAGCCTGAACGACCAAGCGGTGACGATTCCCGGCAAACGGGGTGAAGTGGTGAACATCCACCTTCCCTGACGCGTCGGCGCAGGGTGTTGCAGCTATCCCATGCTCCCATCCGCTACCTCCGCGATTTTAATCCGTCGTCGCGATTACGGTGATTACGATCTGATTGTGACGTTTTTTACTCTGTCGCAAGGCAAGGTCTCCCTGATCGCCAAGGCGGCCAAAAAGAGCATCCGCCGTTTTGCCGGAGTGTTGGAGCTGTTCTCGGAGGTGGATATCACCGCTGCGGTCGGCCGCCGATCCGGTCTGCCGGTGCTGCAGGAGGCCGCACTGAAGCACCCTTTCGACCAGATTCGCGGGCTTCCCACGCGGATCGCCTACGCCAGCTATTGGGCCGAGCTCATCGATGTCTGGATGGAAGACCAGGTGGTCCAGGCGGAGCTTTACCACCTCCTGCGCCACGCACTGACCGAACTGGATCGAGGCGTCACATCCGAGGCGGTGCTCAGCATTTTATTTCAAATGCGGCTTCTCAGGCTTTCCGGCCACCGTCCGAACCTGGAGCTTTGCGGGACCTGCCGCAAAGCGGTCGATGCTCTGCGGCCGAACGTTCTTGCGGTGGACCTCGCCAAGGGCGGGATCGCCTGCCTCGGCTGTCTGCCGTGCTCGACGGACGGGCCGCACCTGTCCAAGGGCACGATCAAACAGCTGCAGTGGATCGCCGACGGGGATTTGGCCCGGGCGGCGCGCATCCGCTTCACCCCGGCGGCGGTCAGCGAGGCCCTGGGGTTTCTTGAATGTTTCGTGCCCTATCACCTGGGGCGGCAGCCCCGGAGCCTCAACGTTCTGCGTCAACTCAGAGGAAACCGGCCGTGATCCAAAGAAAAAGCCGAACGACCCGGAGCTGGACGAAGCTGCTGGAATCCGGTCCGGTGACGGCCGCAGCGCCGTGCCGGATCGACATGGGCGGGACGCTCGATATCCGGACGTTTTCCGGCGTGTTGCAGCACCTGGAGCCCTGCACGGTTAACATCGCCCTGGATCTGCGCACCCGCGTGTGCATCGCACCGTACCGGCGCGGTCGGGTGAAGGTCAGCTCGCGCGGTTTTCAAGATGCGGAGTTCCCCGCCGACCAAGCGCCGTTCCGCCACCCGTTGGGCCTGATGTTTGCCGTGGCCGCTTTTTTTCAGGCCGATGGCGTGCATATTTCGATTAATTCGGCGTCACCGCCGCGCAGCGCGCTCGGCGGCTCTTCGGTCGCTGCCGTCGCCCTGGTGGGAGCTTTCACGCAGGCTCGCCAGCGCCTCGGCGGCATGCCGGCGCTCAACGGGCGATCCGTTGCGCTGACGGCCCATGCCATCGAGGAAAGCATCGCCGGCGTTCCGTGCGGCTTTCAGGATCAGCTGGCGGCGGTCTTCGGGGGAGTCAACGCCTGGCATTGGCTGGCTCCTCCGCAGGCCGGGGTGTTCCGGCGCGAGGCCTTGGTGCCCCGTCGCCGGATGCGCCGCCTGGAACGCCACCTGCTGGCGGCCTACGCGGGCGTTCCGCACGCCTCCGCCGACATCAACGGCCGCTGGGTGCGGCAGTTCGTGTCCGGACGCCGCCGGCAGGAATGGGCCGGCATCATCGCCTGCACGCGGTCGTTTGCGGAAGCGCTGCGGCGCCGGGACTTTGCCGCGGCGGCTGACGCCATGAACCGGGAGGTGGACCTCCGGCGTTGGATGACCCCGGCCGTGCTTGACGGCATCGGCCGGAAACTGGTGGCGGCGGCCCGGCGCTGCGGCTGCGGGGCGCGCTTCACCGGAGCCGGCGGCGGCGGATGCCTCTGGGCCATCGGGGAGGCCGACGCGTTGTCCCGGCTCCGGCCGGCCTGGCAGGACATCTTGAGCGCGCGCCGGCAAGCGCACCTGCTGGAGCTGCGCGTGGCCGAGCACGGTTTGAAAATCAACTCATAGCCTGCGGCAAGCAGCCCATTGACGCCGGATGGAGGCGGGTTTCCACAGGATGCTTCACCCCATCCCGCGGGCGATGGGCTGATTTTTTTCTTGGCATTTAAACCAAAATGCTCTATTCACGTAACCCTTGAATTTAATTGATACGCTAAGGAGTTGTGCATGTATTTCCAGGACGTCATCTTGTCTCTGCAGTCCTTTTGGGCGCGGAAAGGATGCCTGGTCGTGCAGCCCTATGACCAGGAGGTGGGCGCCGGAACCTTCCACCACGCCACTCTGCTCCGGGCGCTGGGACCGGAACCGTGGAACACCGCTTATGTCCAGCCGTCCCGCCGCCCCACCGACGGCCGTTACGGGGAAAACCCCAATCGGCTCCAACACTACTATCAGTTTCAGGTGCTGTTGAAGCCTTCGCCGTTCGACGTGCAGCAGCAGTATCTTCAAAGCCTCGCCGCTCTGGGGGTCAACGCCCTCGAGCATGACATCCGTTTTGTGGAGGACGACTGGGAATCCCCGACGCTGGGGGCATCCGGGCTCGGTTGGGAGGTCTGGCTCGACGGCATGGAGATCACGCAATTCACCTATTTTCAGATGGCGGGCAGCATCGAGCTGGCGCCGGTTTCCGTAGAGATCACCTACGGCTTGGAGCGCATTGCCATGTACCTCCAGCAGATCGACAACGTCTACGATTTGAAATGGACTCAGGACCTGAGTTACGGCGACGTGGCCCACCGCCAGGAGGTCGAGCAGTCCACCTACAATTTCGAAGAGGCCGATGTGCCGATGTTGCTCGACCTTTTCGGAAAATACGAAGCCGAATCCACCCGCGTCGTCCAGAAAGGTTTGGTGCTGCCGGCCTATGAGTTCTGTTTGAAGTGCTCCCATACGTTCAATCTGCTGGACGCCCGCGGGGCCATCAGCGTGACCGAACGGACCGGCTTCATCGCCCGTATCCGGAATCTGGCGCGGGCCTGCGCCGAAGCCTATCTATCGCAGCGCGAAGCCATCGGGTTTCCGCTTTTGAAAAAGAGAGATCGTTAGCCCGTTCGCCCGTGGTCCGGTTTGCCCGTTGCGTCTTTTTGAGTCGGGAGCACGGGCCAACGGGAAAACGGGTCAACGGTTTTTGCGAGGATAATGCATGAAAACGCTCTTGCTTGAAATCGGAACCGAAGAAATCCCTGCCGGCTATATCGAGCCGGCCCTGACCGCCCTGGCGTCCACATTGGCTCAAAAACTGGATGAGGCGCGCATTGCGCACGGCGCTGTGCGAACATTCGGCACGCCCCGGCGGCTGGCGGTGATGGTGGACGAGGTGGCGCTTCGGCAGAAGCCCCAGCGGAGCGAGGTCCTCGGGCCGCCGCGGCAGGCAGCCTATGACGCGGAAGGCCGCCCGACGATCGCCGCGGTCAAATTCGCCGAAAAGGTCGGTGTGCCGGTCGGCAAGCTGACCGTCGTTGCGACCCCCAAAGGCGAATACCTTCACGCCGTCGTCACCGCGGCCGGCAGTCCGACTCCGGCCGTTTTGAAGACCATCCTCCCGGCGGCGATTCTGGCGACCCCGTTTCCGAAGAGCATGCGCTGGGCGGGCCTCTCGATTTCTTTCGCGCGGCCCATCGTCTGGATCCTGACCCTCTTCGGATCGAGCGTCGTTCGCTTCGAGGTGGGCAACATTCGCAGCGGGCGTACCAGCCGGGGCCACCGGTTCATGCATCCGAAAAAGCTCCGCATCGACGAGCCGTCGGCCTACATGCCGTCCCTGCGGCCGGCGTTCGTGGTCGTGGATGCGGCGGAGCGCCGGAAATTGATCGCCGACGAGGCCGCCCGGGCTGCAGCGTCTGCTGGCGGGCGCGTATTGCCCGATGACGACTTGCTCGACATCAACACCTATCTGGTCGAATACCCGGCGGTGGCGATCGGACGCTTTCCCGATGAGTTTCTGGAACTGCCGCCGGAAGTACTCATCACCGCCATGCGCGAGCACCAGAAATATTTTGCGGTGACCGAGGCGGCGGGCGGACTGCTGCCGCGCTTCATCGCCGTGAACAACACGCCTGTAAAGGACATGGCCGTCGTGGTGCGGGGGCATGAACGCGTGCTGCGGGCGCGCCTGGAGGATGCCAAATTTTTCTATCGCAGCGACAAAGCCGTGCCCTTGGACCGCCAGGTGGAGAAATTGAAGAACGTGCTATTCCAGGCGCGGTTGGGGTCGGTCTATGACAAGGTGCGCCGGGTGCAGGCGTTGGCGCGTTACGTAGCGGAGCAGATCGGCGGGGAAGAGGACTTCTGCCGTCAGGTGGAGCGCGCGGCCTGGCTGTGCAAGGCCGACCTGGTGAGTCAGATGGTGGGGGAGTTCCCCAAGCTGCAGGGGGTCATGGGCCGAGTGTATGCCCGCGTCCAAGGGGAGCCCGCGCCGGTGGCGGCTGCCATCGAAGAGCACTACCGGCCGACGGCCTCCGGCGGCGCGCTGCCCGAAACCCCGGCGGGCGCCGTGCTGGCCATCGCCGACAAGCTGGACACGATCTGCGGCTGCTTCCAGGCCGGGCTGATCCCCACGGGCGCGGCGGACCCCTATGCGCTGCGTCGTCAAGGCATCGGCGTGGTTCAGATCATGCGCCAGCGCGACTTCCGCTTCGAGCTGGCGGCCCTGGTGAACCGAAGTCTGGGGCTTTTCGACGGCTCGGGCGCGGCGCCAGGCGATACGGCCGGCAAGGTCATGGCGTTTATCGAGGGGCGGCTGGCCTCCATTTTGGTGGAGGAAGGGTTTGCCAAGGATACCGTCGCCGCCGTTCTGGGGGTTGCGATGGACAGCGTGCCGGCATTGTGGCAGCGCGCGCAGGCGTTGCAGCAGCTCAAGGACAAGCCTGACTTTGAACCGATCGCGGTTTCCTTCAAGCGGGTGGTCAACATCATCCGGCGGGCGGAGGGATTCTCGGCGGGGAAGATCGAGGAGCACTTGCTGACCCATCCGTCGGAGTCCGGGTTGCTGGCCGCGGTCCGTTCGGTGCACGGCCAGGTGCAGGACGACATGAACCGCGGACGCTATGCCGAGGCTCTCGCGCGGGTGGCGACCCTGCGGCCGCCGGTGGATGCGTTTTTCGACGATGTGATGGTCATGGCGGAAGACGTGCAGGTCCGCCAGAACCGGCTGTCCCTGCTGGCGCTGGTGGCCGGATTGTTCGACACGTTTGCCGATTTCTCGAAGCTCTCGGCGTAAACGGAGGGCCGAGGTTGGAAGGGAAATTCAAAGGAGAATGTGATGCCCTACGATCCTGAAAAGGACAAAGTGTTGAAGAAGTGGAAGTGCAGCGAGACCGGCTTGGTGGTGTCCATCAACCAGTACGGCGACGGCGGGGCCAAACTGCAGATCGGCCCGCGCATCCTGATGAAGAAGGACGGCACCGAGGGCGCGCCGGTGAAGGCCGGGCGGCTGTCCATGGAGGATTTCCTCTGGATGTACGACATGATGGACGAGTTCCGGGACGAGCTGACTCGCCTGAACAGGCCCGAATAAACGGCCCTCGCGCTGCGCGCGCCGTTAATCTTTTTGGTTGAAATGACGGAGGCGGCTTGATCAAAACCGGTGCAGGCTGCCACGGCTCAACGGAAAAGTTTATGCCGGACGCCATTATCCAGCCGCGGCGAGGGAAGAGCTCGCCGAGACTGGGGCCGGTGGCGGTGTTGGCGGCCACCGAGCCGGACCTGAGGCGGCTGCGCGACGGCCTCGGGTTCGGCAGCGACGAGGGCCGGCGCCTGCACATCAGCCGCCTTTACACCGCATCCGGATCCTTTCCAGACACCTGTCTTGCCGGGCCGCTGGTGGGCGCGCCCTGCGCCGTCATGATCGCGGAAACCCTCATCGCCTGGGGGGCGCGCACGCTGGTCTTTCTCGGCTGGTGCGGCGCCCTGTCCGAGGCGGTCGCCATCGGCGATCTGGTGCTGCCCACATCGGCCTTCATCGAGGAAGGCACCTCTCGTCATTACGCGGCGGATGCTTCCGAATCCGCTGCCTCCCCAGCGCTGGCTCAACGGTTGGCCGAAGCCGGCGCCGCCCAGGGCATCGGCGTTCAATCGGGAACGGTGTGGACGACCGATGCGCCCTTTCGCGAGACCCGCGAGAAGGTGCTGGCCTATCGGCGCCAAGGGGCGCTGGCGGTTGAAATGGAATGCTCGGCGCTGTTCACACTCGGCGTCTTCCGTGCGGCCGAGGTTGCCGCTCTGCTCGTGGTTTCCGACGACCTGTCCTCTCTCACCTGGAATCCCGGCTTCAAAGACCCGCGCTTCGCCTCAGGCCGCGAGGCGGCCTGCCGCCTCATCAGCCAGTTGTGCGCACGGTTGACGGCCTCGTAAGCCTTCGATTCGGTGCGCGCCTCGGCGGATGCCGGCCATCGGATGATTAGGCTTCCAGGTCCGGGTAAAGACGCCGGCCGCTTTGGGCGTCAAAGAAAAACGCATGGCGGGATGAGAAGGAGAATCTCAGGGGGGCTCCCAGGATCGGCCGAGACGCCAGCAGCATTTTCAACTCGTTTTCCCGGACCTTCACGGAAACGAGATTCGAAGGCCCCATCGGTTCAACCAGCACGGCCTCTCCCTGAAGCATGATTTGCTCCTGGCTTTCGTGGACGAGATTCTCCGGGCGGATTTCCATCAAGACGTTGCTTGTTTTTGAAACTCTCGTATCGAAAACGATCGCGCCATCCGCCGATCGGAAGCGTCCGTTCTCCAGCCGGCCCGGTACGGCGTTGATCCGGTGCGCGCCGATGAATTCGGCCACGAAGCGGTGGGTGGGGTCCGCGTAGATGTGCGTCGGCTCTCCGGCCTGCCGGATGGCGCCGCCGTCCATGACGACCAGATAATCCGACATCATCATCGCTTCGGTTTGGTCGTGCGTCACATAGAGGACCGTGGCGCGGATCCCGCGGAAAAGTTTCTTGAGTTCGGAACGCGTCGCGTCCCGGACCTGAGCATCCAGATTGCTGAGCGGTTCGTCCAGCAGAAAGACGCCCGGCTCCCTTACCAGGGCCCTGGCCAGCGCCACCCGCTGTTGCTGTCCGCCAGAGAGTTGCTTCGGATAGCGATCCATGAGGGTTTCGATGTTCAACATATTCGAAACCCCTTCCACTTTTTCACGGATCCGTTCTTGCGGGGTCCGCCTCAACCGAAGGCCGATGGCAATGTTCTCGTAGACCCGCTTGTGAGGATAGAGGGCATAATTCTGAAAAACCATCGCCACGTTGCGTTCCGGGGGGGGAATATGGTTTGCCGGCCGTCCCCCGATGAGGATCTCCCCGGCATCCGGGCGCTCCAAGCCGGCTACGATCCTGAGCAGGGTCGTCTTGCCGCATCCGGAGGGGCCGAGGATGGAGGAGAAAACCCCGTCGGGAATCTTGAGATGAATGTCTCTGAGCGCGGCAACCGCTCCCTCGAGATAAGACTTCCGGATCCCTCTCAGTTCGACGTCTGCCATCATCCTATCCTTTGACGGCCCCCGCGGTCAGCCCTTCGATAATCCAGCGTTGAAGGGCGGCGATGACAAGGATGACGGGGACGGTCGTTAATGCGACGGCTGCGTTGATTTCGCCCCAGGGGATTTCATAGACGGACGCGCCGCTGAGCAGGGCGATGCCCACCGGGACGGTGTATTTGGACTGGGACGGCATCAAGGACAAGGCCAAAATAAACTCATTCCAGCAGAAGATAAAGACCAGCACGGCGGTCACGGCCAGAGACGGGCGGCTCAGGGGCAGGATGATTCGACAAAGGATGGCAGACGGAGAGAAACCATCCATGAGAGCCGCCTCATCCAGCTCGCGCGGCAACTGCCTGAATGCCGCGTGAAGCATCCACACGGCAAAGGGCAGATTAAGCGCTGTATAGGCAAGAATGAGGGCAAGGTAATTGTTCACCAGCGATAGTTGTTTCATCACCATGAAAACCGGAATGACCAAAAGGGCCGGGGGGAGGATGGCCCCCACGAGAAACCACCGCTGGATCCGCATCGCCCTGCGAAGACCCAAGGCTCTTAGGCGGAAGGCGAGGACTGACGCTCCTGCGATCGTCAGGATCGTCGCACCTCCGGCTGTGATGAGGCTGTTTAGAACATAGCGACCGAAAGGCCGCTTGGCGAACACGTCTTTGACATTCTCCAAAGAGATCGTTTCCGGAAAATAGCTCACCGGAAGACGGAAGACCTCTCCGGCCGGCTTCAAGGCCGTCTGAATCGTCCAGAAAAAGGGAAAGAGACAATACAGGAAAATAGAAGCGATCACGCAGTAAAAGAGGGTCTTTTTCATTTTCAAACGCGCTCGTAGCGCAGGGCCGCAGAACGAATTATCAGGAGACTGATGAGAATCAGACTGATGAGAAACAGGCTGGTAAGAAAAAGGGCATACCCGACCTCATCGTAGCGGAAGGCCAGATCGTAGATGTAAAGGCTCAATGTCCGTGTGGTGTCCGCGGGTCCCCCCTTGGTCAGGACCCATATCAGATCGAAAATCCCGGCGGCATGGATGACCCGGAAGATAAGGGCGACCCGAATGAACGGCATCAGCAGGGGCAGCACCAGATGGTAGAATATGACGACATTCCCTCCTCCATCGATGGACAGACTCTCCCTGAGTTCCTGCGGTATGCTCTGAAGTCCGGAGAGCAGAATGATGGCGACAAAGGGGGTGGTCTTCCAAACATCGGCGAAGACGGCGGCGAACATGGCTCCTTCCGGGGTAGAAAGCCAATCCAGGGGGTTTTGTAAAACCCCGACTCGCACCAGCAGATCGTTGATCACTCCGAAGGGGTTGTTGAACATCCACTGCCAGACCATGGCCATCACGGCCGTCGGAAGCGCCCACGGAACCAGCACGGAGAGGCGCATCAACGACCGTCCCCGGAAAGGAAGGTTGACCCACAGGGCGAAAAAGAGGCCCAAGAGGAATTCGAACGGGACGGATAAACCGGTAAAGACGAGGGTGTTCTTCAAGGTCTTTTTGAGGTCGGGGTCTGAGAAAAGCCGCCGGGGCCAGCTATAACTTTTCCCCTTGAGAACGCCTTCGATGGCTTGGTTCATTTGGAGCGCCGCTTCCTGAGGGCTTTCGATTCCCACCAGGACGGCGCTGACGTGCTTCTGCAGAATAGCGCTGATGCGCGGATACTCGGGGTGAATGGGCCTCGTCCGGGATGTCAACAGCACTTCATAGAGATCCTTGTAATGCGGGCTCGCCTTCAAAATTTCTTCGTCCTGAAAAAGTGATTTGCGGGCGGGGACCGCTCCTCTGCGGAAGTGCAGAATTTTCTGGGCCTCCGGTGAGACTGCAAATTCGATGAATTTCTTGGCCGCCTCCGGGTATTGTGCGGTTCGGGCGATTCCCAGCCCCCAACCGCCCAGCGTGCCGGCCGGCTCTCGGCCGGTTTGATGGATGAAGGGGACAATCCCCACCTTCCCCTCCAACGGCGAGCGCTGGAGGACGGTCCAGGCATAGGGCCAGTTCCGCATCATCAGGGCTTTTCCCTGCTCGAAAAACTCGAGGGCCTGCTGCTCCTGAAAGGTGATCACACTCCGGGGCGCCCAGCCGCGGTCAAGCACCTGCTTCATGAACGCCAGAGCGGCAATGTTTTCATCCCGGTCGAGCAGCACATTCTGCTCCGGACCGAGGGGGGATCCCCCCGCCCCCCATAGATATTCAAGGTAGTTGCAGACGAGGCCCTCGTACTGCATTCCCTGAAAAACGATGCAGTAGCGCTCCGGCGGATTAGCGGATTGATCGCAGGCGGCCTCCAATTCCTCCCATGTCCGCGGAGGCTGAGGCATAAGATCTTTGCGGTAATAAAGCATGCCCACGTCGGTTCGGACGGGGACTCGGTAGAAGCGGCCCTGGTAGAAACCGGCCTCGACATCCCGGGGAAACAACGCGCTGCGCACTTCGTCGGCAACCCACTCGTCCAAAGGCAGGAGCCAGCCTCGGGAGGCGAATTTGGCCGTCCAGACCACATCCATGTAGACGAGTTCGTAGGCGTCCCCCGCCAGAAAGGATCGAATATACATGTTCTGGCGTTCATCGGTGGACCAGGGGCCCGAGACGTAGTCGATCCGGATGTCCGGATGCGCCGCATGAAACCGGCGGATGACTTCCGCCCACGCCCCTCCGACATCTTCCGGGCCGATCATTCGAAGGGGGTGTCGCGCCTCGGCCCTCACTGGGAGCACGGCGAGGAGAGAAAAGATCAACAGGGCAAGCACCCCTCCCTGCCAGATCAACGCTCTCCCGGTCCCAGCCCCCTTGCTACGGGTTCGACGGTAAAAGGCAATCAGAAGAAAGGCTTTGCGAGGGGTTTTCGCGAGAGCACCCAAGAGCGCGCGAATGCGCGCCCGCCTTGTCGGCTCCGTGTCAATGCGCACCCGGGAGGAAATCCGGGTGCCATCGAGGATGGCAGCCACTTCCGCCGCAGCGAACCTGCCCCTCAATTTTTTTAGAAACAGGGTCGCTTTCATCAGCCCCACCCCATAGACTGGATGAACTTCATCCCCTCCGCTTCCTTTTTCCGGCCTCGGTTCCCAATGGAGCTGCCGCTGAACGATAAGACGGAACACCAAGAGCCGGCTCTTGAGAGGCCCTTGGGTGGATGGATGCAACCAAGCGGGTATAGTGCAATAAAGTAAACGAACGTTAACTTTATCCTAAGCCGGCCGAACCGAATTGTCAAGTGGAAAGGCAATGGCGATTGCCGGGTGCATGTCTTGAGCCGCCTTGCCATGCGGGTTTACAAATCTCCGGAAAAGCATTAGCAAGAAAAGACATTGCCCTAATCCTTCGGCCTTGAGGACCCCCATGAGAGTGCTGATGCTATCCAACGAGTACCCTCCCCGGATCTACGGCGGGGCGGGCGTCCACGTGGACCATCTCTGCCGCGAACTTGTTCGATTGAGCGGCTCCGAGCACCGGCTGCAGGTGCTGTGCTTCGGCGACCAGCGGGTGGCCAGCAGCAATCTGGCCGTCACAGGGATCCGTGCGATGGCGGAATGGATCGGCCGTGAGGGCGCCCATCGACCGGTTATAGACGTTCTGGGGCGCAATGTCGCCATGGCGGGCCAGGCCGAGGACGCTGACATCGTGCACTGCCATACCTGGTACACCTACCTGGCCGGGTGCCTGCTCAAACAGTTCTTGGATATCCCCATGCTCATCACGGTCCACTCCCTGGAGCCGATGCGGCCGTGGAAGCGGGAGCAGATCGGGACAGGCTACCATGTCAGCAGCTGGCTGGAGAAGACCGCGGTGGAGAATGCCGACGGCATCATCGCGG
The DNA here is from genome assembly GCA_964570965.1 of uncultured Desulfatibacillum sp. Taxonomy (GTDB): domain Bacteria; phylum Desulfobacterota; class Desulfobacteria; order Desulfobacterales; family SpSt-501; genus SpSt-501. The sequence goes on along the minus strand of CAZNAX010000005.1, from coordinate 32,285 downwards.
TGTCCCAGGGCATGAAAGCCGATATCCTGACGCTCTACGATGTCGCGCCGGATAAAGTTCGAGTGATCTACAACGGCATTGACGCCGCGCAATACCGCAAGGTTTCCCAGCCGGATGTGCTCCTCTCCTTCGGAATCGACCCGCTCCAGCCCTATGTGCTTTTTGTGGGCCGCATCACCCGCCAAAAGGGGATCATTCATCTGGTCCGCGCGTTGCCGCATATCGCAGAAGGGACGCAGATCGTTTTGTGCGCCGGCGCGCCGGATACCCCAGCGATTGCAAACGAGATGAGAGCTGAGGTCGAATGCGCCCAGGCCGGCACTCAAAACCCCATCATCTGGATTCCAGAGATGGTGCCCGAGGAACGCCTCGTGGTGCTCTACAGCCACGCCAGCGTATTCGTGTGCCCCTCGGTGTACGAGCCCTTCGGCATCATCAACCTGGAGGCCATGGCCTGCGGCACACCGGTGGTCGCGTCGGCCGTCGGGGGCATCCCCGAGGTCGTGGTCCACGGCCAGACCGGGATCCTGGTGGCCTTCGAACCGGTCGGCGGCACCGACCCCGAGCCGCGACGGCCGCAGCAGTACACCCGCGATCTGGCAACCGCCGTCAACGAGCTGCTGCGCGCACCGGAGCGGCGGCAGGCCATGGGGGTCGAAGCCCGCCGAAGGGTGGAGGCGCATTTCGGCTGGGAAGCCATCGCACGGAACACCCTGAACTACTATGAGGAATTGCGCGCGGCATGGCAGGGGCGGCGAAAGCTGAAATAGGTTTGGCAATGGGTGGTTGCGGCTTAGAAAACCGGGTGGCGACCTATCGTCTCCAGCTGGGCTCCCATCTACCTTTTGCGCGCGTCTGCGAATTGCTTCCCTACTTTCGCGACCTCGGGATCAGTCACCTTTATCTCTCCCCCTGTCTCAAAGCGACAGCCGGAAGCACTCACGGATACGACGTGGTGGATCCTTCCGACGTCAATCCTGAGCTGGGCGGCGAAGTGGGGTTCGAGCGGCTGTGGAAGGCATCGGTCGAGTCCGGAATCGGGCTGGTCTTGGACATCGTGCCCAACCACATGGCCGCCGCCGGCCGGCAGAACCGCTGGTGGTGGGATGTTCTGGCCAAAGGCCGCTCCAGCGCCTATGCGGGGTTTTTCGACATCCGCTGGGACCACTCGGATCCGAGGCTTAGCGGCAAGGTGATGATTCCGGTGCTGGGGGACGAAACCGAACGTTGCCTGGAGGCACGGCAGATTCAGGTCCGCCGGCGCGGGGCCGAGGTGTTTCTGGCTTATTTCGAACACGAATTTCCGGCGGGCCTCCGCTCCCTAGTTGATCTGCTGCAATCCGCCGCCGCCGGCGGAAGCAGCCGGTCCTTGGCCCAGCTGGCCGAACGGCTCGTCTCCGGCGAACAACCAAACGGCGTAGAATTTGTCGGCGGGCGGCCACCCTGCGGCCGACCCCTCATGCTTTTTAACGACTTGGATGATGGCGCTGCGGCGGCCCTGGACGCAACGATCGCAGCAATCAATGCGGATCCCGCGCGCCTGAAATCCTTCCTGGACCTGCAGCATTACCGGCTGGCGTTCTGGCGGCGGGCCAACCAGGATCTTAATTACCGCCGGTTTTTCGACATCCATCAATTGATCGGCGTTTGCGTGGAAAGAGAGGAGGTCTTCGCGGCCACGCATGCGCTGGTGCTGCGCTGGGTCGAGGCGGGGCGGATCGCGGGGCTGCGCATCGACCACCCGGACGGGTTGCGGGACCCGGTTGGGTATCTGCAGCGCCTCCGCACCGCAGCGCCGCCAAGTTGGATCGTCGTCGAGAAAATCCTGGAGCCGGGAGAAGTCCTGGCCCCCGAGTGGCCGGTGGCCGGTACCACCGGATATGACTTCCTCAACATGGTCAATGGGTTGTTTGTCGATCCTTTGAGCGAGCGGCTTCTGACGGGCTTCTATGAAGAATTCACCGGCCAGTCCTCGGATTACCGCGATGTCGTGCGAAGGAAGAAACGCCTGGTTCTGGAGTCTCTTTTCAGCAGCGAGTTGTCTTATTTGGAGCATCTTTTGGAGGAAGGCCGCTGCCGACGGCGCGCTGCCGCCGCCGTCCGGCCGGAGGACGCTCGGTGCGCTCTGAAAGAAGCCATCTGCTGCTTTCCGGTCTACCGGACCTATATCCGACCCGAAACCGGCGTGGTCGGAGCGCGGGATCAGGCGGTGGTTCGTGAGGCTCTGAGCGCCGCCCGGAGTCGTCAGCCCGACATGGCCCCCGAGGCGTGGCGGCTGATCGAAGACCTGTTGCTGTTGAAGCTTTCCGGTCCGGCGGAGAGCGAGTTTGTTTTGCGGTTTCAGCAGCTGACCGGGCCGGTCATGGCCAAGGGCGTGGAGGATACCGCTTTTTACAGCTTCAACCGGTTGATCTCCCTGAACGAAGTCGGCGGGAATCCAGGTGCATTCGGCACGTCGCCGCAAGCCTTCCATGAGTTCTGCCTGCGAGTTCAATCGGACTGGCCTCAAACCATGCTGGCCAGCGCCACCCACGACACCAAGCGCGGCGAGGATACGCGGCTGAGGATCGATTTGCTGTCCGAGGTGCCGGAGCAATGGATCGATGCGGTCCGGCGCTGGTCGCGGATGAATGCGCCCTTTCACCGCCGCGGCTTTCCCGACCGCAACACCGAGTATTTTCTTTACCAGACGCTGGCGGGCGCCTGGCCCATCGAAAGCGACCGGTTGACGCCCGTGATGCTGAAGGCCGCCAAAGAGGCCAAGGAGTACACCTCCTGGACCGACCCGGATCCGGTTTTCGAGGAAGCCCTGCGGGGGTTCGTCGCGGGAGTGATGGGGCATGTCGAGTTCACTTCGGACCTGTCGGCGTTCCTCGCATCGCTGGCTTGGCCGGCGGTGGTTTCGTCCCTGTCCCAAGCCTTGATCAAGTGCACGGCCCCCGGGATCCCGGATATCTACCAGGGGGCCGAACTGTGGGACCTCCAGCTGGTCGACCCGGACAACCGCCGGCCGGTTGATTTCGAACGGCGGCTCCGGCTGCTGGACGAAATCAGGGCGCTGTCCGTTGACGAGGTGCTCAGGCGGAGCTCCGAGGGGCTGCCGAAGCTTTTTCTTCTCCAGCGGGTGCTGGCGGCCCGCAGGCGGTATGCCGCCGCCTTCGGGCCAAAGGGGGGCTACCAGCCTCTGGCGGCCGCGGGGGAACACTCCGGCCATCTGGTGGCGTTCATGCGGGGAGAACGGGTGGTGACTCTGGCGCCGAGACGGGTCGTCGGCCTGGGTACCGATTGGAAGGACACGGTCGTCGGGCTGCCGCCTGGAACGTGGAAGAGCGTGTTCAGCGCGGAGCGTTTCAGCGGCGGGATGCAGGCCCTGTCGCGGATTTTCGCGCAATTTCCGGTGGCGCTGCTCGTGCGCGAAGGAGGACGCCCATGATTCAAAAGGTCTCGCTCAAGGATGGTTTGCATTTAGAGGACTACGCCGGCCTGGCATTCCTGGCATCCGCCGTCCAGGATCTGCGCGCAGCGGCCCGGCTGCTGGCGCCCAAGCTCAAAGGCCGCACGGTCTGGATGGTCAACTCGACGGCCCAGGGCGGCGGCGTGGCGGAAATGATGCCGCGCCTGGTCGGGATGTTGAGAGACGTGGGGGTTGACTGCGAATGGCTGGTGATGGGGCCGCGCGACCCGGCGTTTTTCACCCTGACCAAACGCATCCACAACCTGATCCACGATTTCGGCCGGCCCGGTTTCAGTGCCCGGGAGAAGGCGCTTTATCGGTCCGCCAGTCGAGAGGCCGCCGCTGAGCTGGCGAAACTTGTCGGCCCGGAAGACATCCTCGTCGTCCACGATCCCCAACCGCTGGGCGCCGGGGCCGAACTCAAGCGCCGCACCGGCATCCGCAGCATATGGCGCTGCCACATCGGACTGGACCGCCGCAGCCGCGCTACCGACGCTGCCTGGGAATTCCTGCGACCCCACGCCCAGGCGTATGATCACGCCGTATTTTCAGCGGCGGAATACATTCCTTCCTACCTGGTGGGGAGAGCCTCGGTCATTCATCCCGCCATCGATCCCCTCAGCCACAAGAACCGGGAGCTTTCGGCCCATAAATTGGTAGGTATCCTGTGCAATTCCGGTATGATGAAAAACCTGCATCCCGTGCTGACCCCCGACTGGGACCACCGGGTGCTCCGGCTGCATCGCAACGGACGCTTTCTGCCTGCGCATGAAGAAGACGGCGTCGGCCTGATGTATCGCCCGGTCATCACCCAAGTTTCGCGGTGGGATGAGCTGAAGGGATGGATGCCCCTCTTGGAGGGATTTCTGCGACTCAAACAGCGGTATCGCCGCAAGAAAGGCCCTTCTAACCGGCGGCGCCATCGAATCGAAATCGCCCGACTGGTTCTGGCGGGGCCGGACCCGTCGGCGATCCAGGATGATCCCGAAGGGCAGAAGGTGCTCGCGGCGCTCTGCCGAGCCTTTCGCCGGTTGAAGCCCGAGGATCAGGCAAGTGTGGCCTTGCTCTCGTTGCCGATGGCATCCGGAAAACAGAACCACCTGATGGTCAACGTGATCCAGCGCTGCTCCACGGTGGTCGTCCAGAACTCGCTGCAGGAGGGATTCGGCCTGACGGCCACCGAGGCCATGTGGAAGCGAGTGCCGGTGCTGGGCTCGTCGGCCTGCGGCCTACGGCTGCAGATCCGGGACCGGATCGACGGGCGCTTGACCGGTAATCCGCAGGACCCCGATGAAATCGCCGAAACGCTGGATGACATGCTGGCGAACCCGGTGCAGCGTGACCTATACGGCCGCAATGCCCAACGGCGGGTGTACGACCGCTTTCTGGTGTTCACGCAGGTGGAAAACTGGCTCCGGCGGCTGGCGGATACCGCCTTGAAACCAAGGCCCTCCGCCCCTACCGGATGACGCCGGAGGTCAGGTGCGGCCGAAGGCGGCGGTCAATTCCAGCAGGCGTTGCGCCGGCAGCGAATCGAGCTGCCGCTTCGTCAAGCGCCAAACCCAATTGCCGCGGGCTTGCCCCGGCGTGTTGATGCGTGCGGGCGCGGCCAGGCCGAGCAGGTCCTGGACGGGGATGATGCACCATCGGGCCGGTGACCGCATGGCCAGCCGGATCAACTCCCAGGCGACCTCCCGGCCCGCAACCCTGCGGCCGGAGACGAGCGACAGGCGGCGCTTTTCGCCGACCGCGGCCTCTTTTTCGAACCAGCCCCTCGCCGTGTTGTTGTCGTGGGTTCCGGTATAGACCACGCAGTGCTCCGGAATGTTGTGGGCGGCATTGGGGTTGTCGGCCGGGTTGCCGGAAAAACCGAACATCAACACCCGCATTCCGGGAAACCCATAGCGCTGCATGGTTTCGCGCACGTCGGCGGTGATGTATCCCAGATCCTCGGCGATGAGCGGCAGCGAGAGGAAACGACGCTGCAGTTCGGAGAAAAACTCGTCGGACGGCGCCTCCACCCACCGGCCGCTTTTGGCGGTGCGCGCCCCGGCCTTGACCTCCCAATAGGCCACCAATCCGCGAAAGTGATCGATACGCACGGCGTCGAAGACGATCGTCTGGTGCGCGATGCGACGAAACCACCAATCAAAGTGGGTCAGGCGGTGGCCTTCCCAGTTGTATACGGGGTGACCCCAGAGCTGGCCGTCGGCGCTGAAGTAGTCCGGGGGGACACCGGACACGGCTGCCGGGCGGTGGCAGCGATTCAATTTGAAAAGCCGCTGATGGGACCAGACATCCGCGCTGTGAAAGGGAACATAAATGGGGAGGTCACCGAAAAGGCGAATGCGCCTTTCCCGGCAATAGCTCAATAGATTCATCCACTGGCGGTAAAACAAATACTGCTCGATTTTGCGCGTCTCGACCGGAGTCTCCAATGCTTTCCGAAGGCGCTTAAGCTCCGCAGACCTGCGACCGCGGGCCGCCTCAGGCCAGCGGTCCCAGGTGGCATTTGCGAAGCGTGCGCTCAGCTCGGTGAACAGGGCATAGTCGTCGAGCCAGGTGGCGTTCTCAGCGCAAAAGCGCTCGTAACCGCTGTCCGGCAGGTGCTGCCGGAAGCGCTGGCAAGCTTTTGCCAGCAGACGGCGTTTGCAGGCCTCGGCCGCCAGATAATCGATCCGGCCCTCCGGCATGCGGGTCCGCAGCTGCAGATCCGGCCGGTCGAGCAGACCCTCTGCGGCCAGAGCCTCCGGGCTGATTAGAAGGGGGTTGAAGGCGAAGCACGATACGCTGTGGTAGGGCGAATGACCGGAGGCGGCCTCGGTCGGATTCAGGGGCAGGACCTGCCAGATCCGTTGACCGGCCGCGCACAGAAAATCCGCGAACCGATAGGCTGCGGGCCCGAGGTCCCCCACACCAAAGGGCGATGGCAGGCTGAAAATGGGCAGCAGAACACCGTTCGATCGTGAAAGCATGCTGCCTCTCTTCTATTCCGTTCGCATGCCGATTTTTTTCCCCACGTCTTGGAAGACAGCCATCCATTGTCTGGCTTTGCGGTCCCGGCGGCCGGCTTTCTTCTTCATCTGCGGGTAGATCTCCTTCCGGATCTGGAAGAAGATGTTCTGAACGGTGCGCAGGTTGACCTCGAATGCAAAATCCGGCAGCAGCCCCGCGGCGTCCTCGAGCTGCCGCAGCGCCGCTAGGTCGGTGGGTGCTCGCCGAAAATCTTCGGCGATCTGCTCCATGCGTCTGCGGATCGGCATTTCTAAAAAGGATGCATCCAGGGTCACGCCGTGCATGGTCGCGGCGTCCAGCAGCTGCCGGATGGCGGTCAGGTCGAAGACCGGGCCCTCGAAGGCGTGGCGGATGGCGGCATTCAGCAGATATTCGGCGGCGGCGGCCAGGGCGCGGGGTGCCGGAACCATGAGATCTTTTAAAAAAAGCAGCAGGGGCGCATTTTCATCGTAGACTTGGCGGTAGGCGGCCTCGGCGTTGGAAAGGTTGGACTCCAGCACGATCTGCAGGATTCGCCGCTGTTCGTCCCGAAACAAATGCCGCAGCGAAAAGGTCGAGGTCCCGATGTTCTTCTCCAGCATGAGCAAGGTGGTCGGAAATTCGGCCCGCCTGAAGACGTCGAACACGCGGTCGACGAATTCCTCCGCGAGTTGGGACGGATCCGGACAGGGGCTGATGCAGCAGCTGATGTTGTGGTCGCCCCAGTGAATGGCGCCAAAACAAAGAAATGCCGATCGGCGCGTGATGGTGGAGGCAATTTCCACGCGTCCCATCGCCAGCTTGGCGCGGCCGACCGCCAGAGACCTGAAAAAGCCCTGGTCGACCGTGTAGCAGTAAACGGCGCTGCGCTGGGGGTATTCTTTAAAGAGTGAACGCATGGCATAGTGGGCGCCGACGGTCGTCAAGTCCACCATGGCCGGTTTGATGAATTTCTCGTAGATTCGCCGGCCGTCCTTATGCTCGCGAAGGTTGCTCGGCGCCTTTTCAAGAAGCTGCATGAAGCGCGGCTCGATACCGTCTCCGAACGCCGCTTTGGCCAGCTGCAGCGCGCGGCCGGCGAACTGGATCACCTGGATCGTCTCCAGCCCGGAAATATCGTCGAAGAACCAACCGCAGCTGGTGAACATCAGCATGGCGTGGCGTTGAAGTTCCAGCAGCTGGATCGCAACGATCTGGTCATCGGCCGACAGCGTTCGAAGGGTTCGTTCTGCCAGAAAGGCGTCCACCGCAGCGGGTTCCCGGTCCAGAATCACCGCGACATAATCGTTTCGAACCTCCCAGGCATTGAAGCCGAGGGCCTTCATTTTCTCCTCGTAGGCCGGCGCCAGCGAGTCCCTGAGCCAGTCGAACGCTTCGCGCAACGGCGTGCGCCAGGCCTGGTGATATCCGGGGCGCCTGCCGGAGTTGCACCCGCAGTCTCTCCACCAGCGGTCCACCCCGTGGACACAGCTCCAGGAGGTTTTTTCGAAGAGTTCAATTTCCCGCTGGGGCGGATAGAGCTCCAAGTACTCGCCGTAAATGGTCAGCCGGGCGAGTTGCCGGCTTTCAATCGCATAGAGCGCAAAGGCCAAGGCCATGTTGCCCTTGTAGTGATGGTGACCATAGCTTTCACCGTCGGTGGCGATATTCACCAGCTGAGGCTCCCGGCGGGCATCGTCAAATCCGTCCATGAGCCGATGGGCGAAGCGCTCCCCGTCGGAGAGCAACCCCTCGAAGGCAACGGCGCGCGAGATGGGGTCGTCGTAAAAGAACAAGGCGATGGACTTTCCGGACGGCAGCCGCGCCAGGTACGGCCGCGACGGATCGACTTTGCCGCCGCCGACGTCCTGCCACTGGCCGTCTTTCAGACGCCGGACCCGTTTGGCTTGGCGCGGGGACAGAATGGTGAAACCGATGCCGTGATCCGCCAGGACCTCCAGCGTTTCAAGATCGACGGCGGTTTCCGGCAGCCACATGCCCTCGGGCGGGCGCTGAAACCGGCGCTCGAAATCGCGGATCCCCCACACGACCTGGGTTTCCTTGTCGCGCCGATTGGCAAGCGGCATGATCATGTGGTTGTAAGCCTGGGCGATGGCCGCGCCGTGGCCGGAAAAACGCCGCCGGCTTGCCTGGTCGGCTTCTAGAATGGCCCCATACACCAGGGATGCATGCCGCTCCAGCCAGGCGAGCAGGGACGGCCCGAAGTTGAAACTGATCCTCGCGTAGTTGTTGGTGATGTCGCGGATGCGCCCCTGTTCATCCAGCAGGCGGGAGGTGGCCATGGTGGCGTAACATTCGGCCGTTATGCGCTCGTTCCAGTCATGGTAGGGATAAGCGGAGTCCTGCAGTTCGACCGCCTCCAGCCAGGCGTTTTCGCGCGGAGGCTGGTAGAAGTGCCCGTGGATGCAGATAAACCTGTCCATGCGCATCACCTTTCAGACATCTGTCTGGACAGCACCAGAAATGCATATGGCGGTAATTCCAGCATGACTTCACCTTCGGAAGCAAAGGCGCCAGGGACGGCACTGCCCGGGCCTCCCCATTGATCCTCGGCGCTGTCCAACACCTTCGCCCAGCGTCCCTTGGGTAGGGGAACCGGCGTCTGCAGCGAAGCCGCTCCGGCATGAAAGAGGATGACGACGTCCTCCATGTCGCTCCAGCGGCGGATGCTGCCGATGCGACGGCCGCCGACGCGCAGAACCTCCTGGTGCGCCGCATCGGATGGGGGGAGCACGCTGGTCTCCCGGCGCAGAGAGATGAGGCGCTGGTGGAATTTCCACAAGTGGCGATGCGGGCCGGGTGAAAGCCGCAGCTCCGGGTTCAACCGTGCACTCTGAAAGGTCTCTTCCGCCTGGGGGTCCGGCGGATCCCCGTCCCATCCGAAGGACGCGAACTCCTCGCGTCGGCCGCGGCGCACCGCCTCGATCAAGTCGGCGCCGGAGTGGCTCACGAAGTAGGGGAAGGGCGCCGGTTCCCCGTATTCCTCGCCCATGAACAGCAACGGCAGATGGGGAGAGAGCAGAATGATCCCCGCGGCCATTTTGAGGGCCTCGAAGGGGATGATGCGGCTCAGCCGATCCCCTTGCATGCGATTGCCCACCTGGTCGTGGTTCTGAGCGAACACGACCAGCCGATGGGCGGGGATGGAGCGGCTGGAGGTGCCATGGCGTCGTTTGCGGTACTCGGAATACTGGCCGTCATAAACGAACCCGTCCCGCAGGGCCTTGAGCAGGTGGTCGAATCGGCCGAAATCGCAATAGTAACCGCGGCGCTCGTCGGTGAGGACGGCGTGCAGGGCATGATGCAGGTCGTCGTTCCATTGGGCGTCCAGGCCGAAGCCGCCCACGTCCGGAGAGCGGATCAGCCGGGTGTCGTTCAGGGCGCTTTCGGCGATCAAGTGGATGCGCCGTCCCAAGGCCTCGGCGAAGAGCCTCGCCGTCCAGGCCAGCTCTTGGAGAAACGGTTGGGCGGAGAAATCCAAAATGGCGTGGACCGCGTCGAGCCGCAGGGCGTCGATGTGGCATTCGGCTGCCCAGTAGAGCGCGTTTTCGATGAAATAGCGACGAACGGCGTCGCTGTAGGGTCCGTCGAAATTGATGGAGGCCCCCCAAGGCGTCCGGTACACGTCGGAAAAATACGGCCCGAAATCGCGCAGGTAGTTGCCCTCGGGGCCCAGGTGATTGTAGACAACGTCCAAAACGACGGCCAGACCGCGGTCGTGGCAGGCGTTCACGAAGCGCTTCAGCCCCTGCGGCCCGCCGTAGGAGTTTTGGGCGGCAAACGGGTAGACGCCGTCGTAGCCCCAGTTGCGGTTGCCGGGGAACTGAGCGACGGGCATGAGCTCGACGGCGGTGATGCCGAGAGCTGCCAGATCCTCCAGACGTTCGACAGCGGCGTCGAAGGTGCCTGGCGCGGTGAATACGCCGACGTGCAACTCGTAGATGATGTAGCGCTCCAGCGGAAGCCCGCGCCAGTTGCCGTCCGTCCAGCCGAACGCCGGGTCCGCGACCTGCGATGGGCCGTGAACGCCTTGGGGTTGGAAGCGCGAGGCCGGGTCCGGTCGCTCCAGCGAGCCGTCGAGGCGAAACAGATAGAGGGCCCCCGCCTCGATGCCGTCCAGCACCCCGCAGTGGTATCCCTGCCGATCGCGCCGCAGGGGCTCAAGGCGCTCCTGCGGCGACAGCACGTGCACCTCGATGGAATCCACAAAAGGGGACCAGACGCAGAAACGGCAGCGTCCGCCGCCGAGCAAGGTCGGCCCCAGCTTGAGCTCCAAGCGTTTCATGAAGATTCCCCGCGCTTGAAAAAAACCGCCCCCAGCGGGGGCAAGACCAAGTTCAGCGAATAGCGAAAGCCGTGGGAAGGGATGGGATTCGCCTCAACGCCGCCCAGGCTGCCCTGCCCGCTTCCGCCGTAGAGGCGGGCGTCGCTGTTGAGAAGCTCCTTCCAGAAGCCGGCGGCCGGCGCTCCGACGCGGTAGTTGTGGCGCGCAACGGGCGTGAAGTTGAACACCCCGATGATCTCCTCGCCGCGTGCAGCCCCGAAACGGATCAGGCTCAGCGTGCTGTGGACATGGTCGTTGCAGTCGATCCACCGGAACCCCTCGGAAGTGAATTCCCACCGGTGCAGGGCGGGCTCCTCGCGGTACATCCGGTTGAGGTCCGCCACCCATTGCTGAAGGCCGGCATGCGACGGGAAATCGAGCAGGTGCCAATCCAGGCTCGCGTCGTGGTTCCACTCGCGCCATTGGCCGAATTCGGCGCCCATGAAGAGCAGCTTCTTGCCGGGCTGCGCCAGCATGTAAGCAAACAGCAATCTCAGGTTGGCGAAGCGCTGCCAGTCGTCGCCCGGCATGTTGCCGATCAGCGACCCCTTGCCGTGCACGACCTCGTCGTGCGACAGCGGCAGCACGAAGTTTTCGGTGAAGGCGTAGAGCATGCGGAAGTTGAGTTTGCCGTGGTGGTAGCTGCGATGAACCGGGTCCTTGCCCATGTACGCCAGGGTGTCGTGCATCCAGCCCATGTCCCACTTCATGTCGAACCCCAGACCCCCCACATAAGGCGGGCGGGACACCATCGGCCAGGCGGTGGATTCTTCGGCGATCATCAGGACGTCCGGATAGCGTTCTTTGACGGCTTCGTTCAGCCGGCGCAAAAAGGAAATGGCCGGCAGGTTCTCACGGCCGCCGAATTCGTTGGGCACCCATTGCCCGGGTTGGCGCGAATAATCCAGGTAGAGCATGGAGGCCACGGCGTCCACGCGCAGGCCGTCCACGTGGAACTTGTCCAGCCAGAAGCGTGCGGCGCTGATCAGAAAGCTGCGCACCTCATTCCGCCCGTAGTTGTAGATGAGGCTCTTCCAGTCCGGGTGCACCCCCTGCCGGGGGTCCTGGTGCTCAAAGAGATGGGTGCCGTCGAAAAACCCCAGGCCGTGCTCGTCGCTGGGAAAATGGGACGGCACCCAATCCAGGATAACGCCGATCCCGCTGCGGTGCAGGTGGTCAATCAGGTACATGAACTCCTGCGGCGTGCCGTAGCGGCTGGTGGGCGCGAAAAGTCCCAGCGTCTGATATCCCCAGGAGCCGTAGAAGGGGTGCTCCATCACCGGCAGGAACTCCACGTGGGTGAACCCCATCCGTCGGATATACGCGGCCAGCGGCTCCGCCATCTCCGCATAGGTGAGAAAGCGATCGCCGTCCTCGGGTACCCGCCGCCAGGAGCCCAGGTGAACCTCGTAGATCGATAGGGGGGAGCGGCCGGCCGGCCGTTCTCGGCGGGCGGTCATCCACTCGTCGTCCTGCCACACGTAGTCCAGATCCCAGACGATGGAGGCGGTCTTCGGGGCCAGCTCATAATAGTGTGAAAAGGGATCGGTCTTTTCGACCTGGTAGCCGTTATGGATCGATTCGATAAAGTACTTGTATAGTACGCCTCGCTGGAGGCCCGGGATGAACCCCTCCCATATGCCCGAGGATGCTATCGGACAAAGACCATGGGTGCACCGGTCCCAGCCGTTGAAATCCCCGATGACGGTCACTTGGCGGGCATTGGGCGCCCACACCGCAAAATGGACTCCCGGCGTTGAGCCGTCGGATAGGATCCGGGCCCCCAGTTTGTTGTACAGCTGAAAGTGGCTGCCCTCGTTGAAGAGAAACAGGTCGTCCGCGGACAGTCCGGACAAGCCGTTGCGAACGGGCGCGTGGGTGTCAGGCGTCGGGCGTTGATCACGATGCATGCGTGAACCTCCCTCCTGAGACAAGCCGTATTCAACTTCAGGATCGAAGTCTTCTGGCAATTCATCCCGGTGGAGCTATCCGCTCCAGCGTATCAGCGTCCGCTGCCCGAGAGAAGCTGGTGGATGCCGCGCAACGGTATTCCCACCCAGTCGGGGCGGCTGTTCAGCTCGTAGGAAAGCTCGTAAACCGCTTTTTCCAATAGCAGCGCTTGCAGCAGGACGCGCAACTCTTGACGACTGCCGGGAATAAATCTCCCTCCGGCGGCCTCCTGAAGATAGCTCTTTAAAAACTCTGCGCCCACCCAGCGCTGCCAGAATTCCGCCCAGTGCTCCAGCACTTCAAGCGTGCCCGCCGGCGCCCCGCTTTTCTGGCGGCGGGCCAGAGCGAAATAAGCGGCGTAGTGAAACGAGCGCAGCATCCCGGCCACATCCCGCAAGGCGGAGCGCTTGATGCGCCGCTCGGTGATCGGGCGGGCCGGTTCGCCCTCGAAATCGATGATGACAAAATCGCTGCCGGTAAAGAGCACCTGGCCGAGGTGGTAATCGCCGTGGCAGCGGATGCGCAGGGCGACGATTCGGCTCTCGAGGAGCTCCTTGAAGCGGTTCATCAGGTCGTTCTCGTGCTCCATGACGTAAACCGCTAAGGGACGCAGGCTCTCAGGAATACGATTGAACTGCCACCGCAGCAGCGGCAGGGCTTTTCCGGTCAGGGAGCGCATGGATTGGTACAAGGCGCGCTGGTAAAGCTTGGAAAAGGATTCGGGCTTGAATTCCGGCTGCCTCTGTTCCGAGGCCAGGCAGAGGTGCATTTCAGCCGTCCGGCGGCCGAGCAGGCGGGCGGCGTCCAAGAAATCCCCGATGAGCCCGGCGGCCGGCTCGGGCGGGGCCTCATCCAGCAGGCTGACCGGAAACGAATCCGGCAGCACCGGGAGGTTCTGGCCGATGGCCGCTGCGAAGTAGCGCTCCAACCGGTTGAGCGCGTAACTCCAGGCGTCGCCCTGGTTGGGCACAAACCCCTGCAGGATGGCGAGCGTCATCGGTTCATCCGGGTTCAGCCGCAGTTCGATCGCCCCGGCGGTCGGGGCGCAGTGCGGAAATCGTTTTTCGGTGAGCAGCCGGCCGATTTCAAGGTCCGGATTGACGCCCGGGGAGAGCTTGCGGATGAGCTTGAGGATCAGGCGGTCGCCGAACCGGATGGAGGAGTTGCTCTGCTCGGCCTCCATCATCGCCGGCGGTGGCAGAGGATGGTCTTTCGCGAGCAGCGGGCGCAGGGCGCGCGTGGTGATTCCCCGCATCTGTCCGCGGAGTCCGTGCAGGGTTCGCTTGCGGGTCAGAACCTCCAGCAGCGCTGCGCCGAAGGCGGGGTCGGCCAGGGCGTCGTGCAGCAGAAAGACAGAGGGCTTCCCCTTGACCCTGATCTTGGCAATAACGGCTTGGGGATGCTTCCGCAGCAGGCGTTCGGATTGGTCCTCGGGGACCAGCGCCATGGGGAGGGCATACTCATCTCCGTCGCCGGAGAGATAGTCCACCCGCACCAGTACGATCGCCCACGGGTGCGGTTCTTTCTCCAGGAGGAACATGTCCATGACCCTGGCCTGCTTGAGCGGCCGGGACTTGCCGCCGAACCATCGGCTGCGGGTGAGAAAACCGGGTAGGAGCTCCTCCAGCCGGCTGGCGGCCTTGCCGTTGAAAAAGCTTTCCTTCCCGAAATCGGCTTCCATCACCGGCAGGACGGCTTCACCGGATTCGCTGGGGGCGCCTTCCGACGCCGCCTGCGACGGCGTCAGGTAAAACCAGTAGAAACTGTGCGGGCCGAGGGACAGGAAATAGGGCGCGGCCTGAATCGGCGGGAATGAGGTTCGGCCGAAAAGCTCCACCGGCACCATCCCTTGGTAGGCGGACAGGTCGAGCTGCACGTATTGGACGAACCGCGAGAGGTTGCTGACGACCAGCAGGCGTTCGTTTTCATAGCGGCGGATGAACGCCAGGATGCGGTGGTTGTCGGGTGTGAGAAATTCGATCGAGCCGCGGCTGAAGGCTTTGAAGCGTTTGCGCAGGGCGATCAGGCGCTTCATCCACCACAGCGTGGAGTGCGGGTTGGCCTGCTGCACCTCCACGTTGATCACCTCGAAGTGGTATTCGGGCGAAATGATCAACGGCAGGAATAGCTTCTGGGGATTGGCGCGCGAAAAGCCGGCGTTGCGGTCGGCGCTCCACTGCATCGGCGTGCGCACGCCGTCCCGGTCGCCGAGATAGACATTGTCGCCCATGCCGATCTCGTCGCCGTAATAGATCACCGGCGAGCCCGGCAGGGAGAACAACAGCGCATTGGCGAGCTCCGTGCGGCGGCGGTGGTTTCCAAGCAGGGGAAATAGGCGCCGTCGGATCCCGAGATTGATGCGCATGCGGGGATCCTGGGCATAGACCCGGTACATGTAGTCGCGTTCTTCGTCGGTGACCATCTCCAGGGTCAGTTCGTCATGGTTGCGCAGGAAAATGGCCCACTGGCAGTTTTCCGGGATGGTGGGAGTCTGGTCGAGAATGTCCAGAACCGGGAAGCGGTCCTCCATGTGCAGGGCCATGAAGAGCCGTGGCATGATCGGGAAATGAAAGGCCATGTGGCATTCATCTCCCCGGCCGAAATACGCCACGGCATCTTCGGGCCATTGGTTGGCTTCGCCCAACAGCATGCGGTTCCTGAACTTGGCGTCCACGTGCTCCCGCATTTCCTTCAGGTATCGATGCGTTTCGGGCAGGTTTTCGCAGTTGGTGCCCTCGCGCTCGAAAAGATAGGGAATGGCGTCCAGCCGCAGCCCGTCCACGCCCATTCCGTACCAGAAATCCAGCGTGGCGAGGACCGCCCGGCGCACCTGGGGATGGTCATAGTTGAGGTCGGGCTGATGGGAATAGAACCGGTGCCAGTAGTAGGCGGCGGCCACCGGGTCCCAGGTCCAGTTGGACGTCTCGAAGTCCTGGAAAATGATCCGGGCGTCCCCGTAGCGCTGCGGGGTATCGCTCCAGACATACCAGTCGCGCCAGGGGCTGCCGGGGCGGGCGCGGCGGGCGCGCTGGAACCAGGCATGCTGGTCGGAGGTGTGGTTGACCACCAGCTCCGAAATCACCCGCAGGCCGCGGCGGTGGGCCGCCGCCAGGAATTTTTTGAAATCCCGCAGGCTGCCGTAAGCCGGATGGATGTTGCGGTAATCGGCGATGTCGTAGCCGTCGTCGCGCAGCGGGCTTGGACAAAAGGGCATCAGCCAGATGGCGGAAACCCCGAGGTCTTGCAGGTAATGCAGCTTTTCGGTGAGACCCTGGAAATCGCCGACGCCGTCATTGTCGCTGTCGTAGAAGCTTTTGACGTGAAGTTGGTAGATGACGGCGTCCTTGAACCAGAGCGGGTCGTTGCCGATCCCTGCAATGTCCCGAGGGGTCCTGGTCATACCCGATTCCTTTACAAGAAGTAGTCGAAATCGTGTTCGGTGCGGATCTTTTTCCGAAATCGAAAAATGTGAGCCGGCATCACCTGGGGATTCAGCTCGATGAAGTTTCGAGCGGAATGCCACAGGTAGCGCGCCTCGCTCAGCAGGTCGTGGACCTGGAAGGGCTGGTCGCGGTCGAGCCCCAGTTCGGAGAGCGGCAGCTGAAGCCAGCCGGCGTGGGTGTGGTGCGGGTCCAAGTTCACGACCGTGAGTACGACGTTGGAGAAGTCCGCCGTGTGTTTGCTGTAGCAGATCAGCTGCTCGTTGTCGACCGGATGGAAGCGCAGGCTGCGGTCGCCGTGAAGGGCAGGATTGTCGCGGCGGATGCGGTTGACGCGGGCGATGAGATCTTTGAGGCTGTCGGAGGCGCCAACCTCCCAGGTTCGGATCTCGTATTTTTCGGAATTCAGGTATTCTTCGCTGCCGGCTTCGCGCGGTCGGGCCTCGCACAGTTCGAACGCCGGCCCGTAGATACCGTAGTTCGCCCCCAGTGTCGCCGCTAGAATCAACCGGGCGATGAAGGCCGGCCGGCCTCCGTTCTGGAGATACTCCGTCAGAATGTCCGGAGTGTTCGGCCACAGGTTGGGACGAAAGAACTCCGCCACGTCCGTTTGGGTGAGTTCGCTAAAATAGTTTTTGATGTCCCAGGCCGTATGTCGCCATGCGAAGTAGGTGTAGGACTGGCTGAACCCGAGTTTGGCCAGGCGCTGCATGAGCTTCGGCCGGGTGAACGCCTCCGCGAGAAAAATCACCTCGGGGTGGGATCGCTTGACTTCGCCGATGAGCCACTCCCAGAAGCCGAAGGGCTTGGTGTGGGGGTTGTCCACCCGGAAGATCCGGATGCCCTGTTCGACCCAGAACAGGACGACGCGCATGAGTTCGTCCATGAGCGCCCGGCGCTCGGCGCATTCGAAGTGCAGCGGATAGATGTCCTCGTATTTTTTCGGCGGGTTTTCCGCGTACTGGATGGCCCCGTCCGGGCGCCGCCGGAACCACTCCGGGTGCTCGCGGACGTAGGGATGGTCCGGGCTGCACTGAAACGCCAAGTCCATCGCGACGTCCAGCCCGTGGGACTTGGCCCGCCGGACGAACCTGCGAAAATCGTCCAGGGTGCCCAGTTCGGGATGGACCGACGCGTGCCCCCCCGCTGCGGCCCCGATGGCCCAGGGGCTGCCGGGGTCGCCCGGCTCGCAGATCGGCGAGTTGTTGCGGCCCTTGCGGTGAGTGGTTCCGATGGGATGGATCGGCGGCAAATAGAGTACATCGAAACCCATGTCGGAGATGTAGGGCAGCCTGGCTTCGCAGTCGGCAAAGGTGCCGTGGACGCCCGGCGCCGTGCTGCAGGAACGCGGGAACATTTCATACCAGGCGCTGAAGCGGGCCTTGACCGGATCTACCACCACCGCCAGGGTCCTCGGGTAGAAGGTCATCTGGGTGCGATCCGGCAGGCATCCTTGCATGCGCGCCAGCAGCTTGGGGTCGAGCGCCAGCCGGGTTCTGATGTCCGGACTGCGATCCGAACGCAGCTCTTTCGCGCAGGCAGCAAGCCAGGCCTGCTGCGGCGCCGGGACCCGCGCAAGGGCTTCTTCGACCAGCGCGGCGCCGATGAGCAGATCCACGGCGACATCCTGGCCGGCTTCGAGGCGCTTGGCCAAATCCCGCCGCCAGCTCTTGAAGCGATTCAGCCAGGCACACAGCGTGTAGACATAGCGCCCGAGCTCGGTGACCTTGAAGGAGGCCTTCCACTTGTCGTTGGGAAAACCTTTCAGAAGCGCTGCGCGCCAGCGGGCCGAGCGTTCGTGGCGGAACAGCAAAAGCCCTGAGATCGCATCATGGCCGTCCGTGATGATGTCCGCGCGCACCTTGACCTTTTCACCCAGCGTGCGTTTGACGGGAAAGCGCCCGTTGTCGATTTCCGGCCGCACGCGGTCGATGATCACCCGTTGAATCGTCGTGTTCCCCGTCATGCCTTCTACTCCAGCTTCAGCCTATTTTTAGAATGGCCTGATCAGCCTGAATTTTAACTGATTTCTCCCATCCTGGGACCATGAAGGCAGAAAATATCGGGACCACGTGTGCTCCCGCGGCTGGGCGGGATCAACGAAGCTTACACGGTTAGGTCATTTAGGTTAACTTTTGTTAACATTAGTTTTAAGCCAACGGCCGACATTTGTCAAGGCGAGGCGTTGGTGTGGAAAAGGTGAGTTTTTGTTGCGCTGGGGTTTACCATCGGGTTCAGCTCATTGCAGCCCTCAGCAGCTCGGCGGCCTGGCGTAGGTTCTCCATGGAAGTGGCGAAGGTGAGCCGGATGTTTTGTGCGCCTGCTCGGCCGAACGCCGCTCCCGGCGTCACGGCCACGTGGGCCTCCTCGATCATGAACCGGGCCAGGGCATTCGAGTCCATGCCGCGATAGGTGACCCGCGGAAACAGGTAGAAGGCGCCTTCGGGGGCGGGGCAATGCACGCCGGGGAGCGTGTTCAGGGCCTCCGTAATGAACCGCCGCCGGCGATCGTATTCGGCTACCATTGCGGCCACGCAGTCCTGCGGGCCATTCAGCGCAGCCACGCCGGCCGCTTGAACGAACGAAGGGGCGCAGGTGACCACGTGCTGCTGGACCTTGAGGATCTGCCCGCAGAGCGGCGCGGGGGCTGCGAGGTATCCCAGGCGCCAGCCGGTCATGGCATAGGCCTTGGACATGCCGTTGATGGTCACCGTCAGATCGCGCATTCCCGGCAACGCGGCGAGGCTGATATGTTGCCGCTGGTCATAGATGATGTGTTCGTAGATCTCGTCGCTCAGCACCCAGATGCCGTGGTCTTGAGCGGCTTCGGCGACGAGGGCGAGCTCCTCCTGCGTGAGCACGCGCCCGGTCGGGTTGTTCGGTGAATTCACGATCATCGCCTTGGTTCGCGGCGTGATGCGGCTTCTCAGCGCATCGGGATCCAGCATGAAGTTGT
The DNA here is from genome assembly GCA_964570965.1 of uncultured Desulfatibacillum sp. Classification (GTDB taxonomy): domain Bacteria; phylum Desulfobacterota; class Desulfobacteria; order Desulfobacterales; family SpSt-501; genus SpSt-501. The sequence goes on along the minus strand of CAZNAX010000005.1, from coordinate 13,167 downwards.
CATCCGGCCGCAAGGGAACGTCGACCGGCACCCCGTCCAGCATGCGGATCATGGGCTCGTAGCTCACCCAGGCCGGATCGAAGATCAGGATCTCGTCTCCGGGCTCTACCATGGCGGCCAGGGCGATGTAGAGCGCTAGCTTTCCCCCGGCCGTGGCGATGATCTCGGTGTCGGGGTCGTAGGCGATGCGGTTGTCGCGCTGGAATTTGGCGGCGATCGCCCTGCGCAGCTCGGGTACCCCCCTGCTGGCGACGTAGTGGGTGAGGCCCCTCTTGATGGCCTCGCCGGCGGCTTCGACAATGTGGGTCGGCGTGTCGAAGTCGGGATCGCCGCTGCCCAGGTTGACCACTGGGACGCCTTTCTGCTGCAGCTCGCGCGCCCGGTCGGAAATCGCCACGGTCATCGACTCGCTCAGCGAATCGATCTTCTGCGCCCATCGAACTTTCATGGCTATCGCCTTTCCCGTGAAAAAAAATTCGGTCATTGCCGACGGCGGTCCGGGAATTGGGTTAAGCTCCCGCCCGTCTATAGACCGATACACCAAAACGGCCAGCCCGTCACTGAAAATTGCACCCTGGGCCGTTGAAGTCTTGCACTCCGCCCTCCATCTAAACTATACCTGAACCGAACCAGCTTGAGACCGATGGGTCGCGCCGGTAAACCTCGCTCGCTTGGCTGCGGCGGCCCAAGCCGCCTGTCGCGCCGGGGATCCGTGCCGGCATTTGTCAGACGGACATCAGGTGAATCCATGCCTCGGAATCGCACGGCGTTTTTCGACACTCCCCCACACCAACTGACCGAACGTGACGCCCGCTCAGAACTCAGGGAACTGGCGGAGTTGATCGCCCACCACGATCGGCTCTACCACCAACAGGACCAGCCCGAAATCAGCGATGCCGAGTATGACGCTCTGCGGCAGCGCAGCGAGGCCATCGAGGCGCGTTTTCCTCAACTGATCCTGCCGGAAAGCCCGTCCCGAAAGGTCGGTGCGGCGCCGGCCGATGGATTCAAAAAAGTGCGTCACCGGGTGCCGATGCTCTCGCTCGAAAATGCCTTTTTGCGCGGAGACATCGGCGACTGGCTGGACGGAATCCGCAACTTTCTGCTTGAGTTGAAGGCTTCGGGTGCGGCCGTCGAGGTGCGCTGCGAGCCTAAGATCGACGGACTCTCATGTGCCCTGCGTTACGAGAACGGGAACTTAGTGAGTGCCGCCACGCGGGGCAACGGCGAGGTGGGCGAGGATGTCACCGCGAATGTCCGGACGATCCGAAATGTTCCGCGGGCGCTCAAGAGCGCCGGGTGGCCAGATATTCTGGAGGTGCGCGGGGAGGTCTACATGACCGACGAGGATTTTCTGGCGCTCAATGAGCAGCAGGAAGCGATCGGCGGCAAAGTGTTCGCCAACCCCCGCAATGCCGCCGCCGGAAGCTTGCGCCAGCTCGATCCGGCCGTCACCGCATCCCGGCCCTTGAAGTTCACCGCGCATGGCTGGGGCGAGGCCTCGGCGTCTTTTGCAGCCACCCAATCGGAAGCCATGCACCGGATCCACCGTTGGGGCTTCCATTCGAGCGAACCCTCCCGCGTGGTCAACGTCGTGGATGCGGATGTGGGCGGACTATACGATTACTACGAGGATATCGAGCGCCGGCGATCCGGTTTGGGTTTCAGCATCGACGGGATCGTGCTCAAAGTCGAGCGGCTGGACTGGCAGGGCCGGCTCGGCTTCGTCAGCCGCTCCCCCCGCTGGGCCGTTGCGTGGAAATTTCCGCCGGAGCGGGCCGTAACCGTTGTGGAGGACATCCAATGCCAGGTGGGCCGCACCGGCAAGATCACGCCTGTCGCCCATTTGAAGCCGATCACGGTCGGCGGGGTTCTGGTGCGGCGGGCGACGTTGCACAACTCCGACGAGATCGAGCGCAAGGATATCCGGATCGGAGACACCGTGGTGATTCAGCGCGCCGGCGATGTGATTCCCCAGGTGGTGGAGTCCCTTCCGGCACTGCGTCCGAAAAACAGCGGCGCGTACCGATTCCCAGATCGCTGCCCCGTGTGCGGCAGCCGGGTGGCCCGGGAGGCCGGCGAGGCCGACAGCTATTGCACCGCCGGCTTGATCTGTGCTGCTCAGGTCGTCGAGCGACTGAAACATTTCGCATCCCGGGATGCGTTTGACATCGAGGGGTTGGGTGATAAAAACATCGAGGCATTTTTCCGCCGGGGGCTGGTCAGGACCCCGGTCGATATCTTCACTCTGGAGGCGCGTGACGGACAACCGGTTGCGCCGCTATGTGAATGGGAGGGGTGGGGGGAGAAGTCGGCACGCAAACTGTTCGACGCCATCCAGCGTGCACGCCGGATCCCGCTAGATCGATTTATTTATGCCTTGGGCATCCGCCAGGTCGGCGCCGCGACCGCGCGTCTGTTGGCAAGGCATTACCGGTCGCTGGCGCACTGGCGCACTTGCATGGAAGCGGCGCAGGATAGAAGCTCGGAGGCCTATAGCGACTTTTTCTCGATCAATGGAATCGGTGCCCGAGTGGCGGACGACATTCTTGAATTCGTCGCCGAGCCCCATAACCAGGAGATTCTGGACGGACTGATCTCGGCGGCTGGCGGGCGGCCGCCGCTTGTCACCGTGACCGACTTTGAACACCAGGCACCTGCATCGCTGATTTTCGGAAAAACGGTGGTGTTCACCGGCACCCTGGAATCCATGAGTCGCAGCGAAGCCAAGGCGCAGGCCGAGGCACTGGGCGCCAACGTGGCCGGGTCGGTCTCCCGAAGAACGGATTATGTGGTTGCCGGACTGGGTGCGGGTTCCAAGGAGAAGCGTGCCAGGGAGTTGGGGTTGGCCATCCTGACCGAGCAGCAGTGGCGGGAGTTGATCGAGAACGGTTAAGGAGTAAAACGACTGATTAAATTCGAAATTCGAATTTCTTCAAGCTATAGGAAGATGGAGGTTCTCGATGGTTGAAAACGTCAGGGCTCGCGCCGTGATCAGCGGCCGCGTGCAGGGGGTGGCCTTTCGGTTTGAAACCCAACGGGCGGCCGAACGCATCGGCGTGCGGGGCTGGGTGCGCAACCGCCCGGACGGAACCGTGGAAGCCTTGTTCGAGGGCGAGCGCGCACGGGTGGAGGAGATGCTGGCCTGGTGCCGTCGCGGACCGGCGCTGGCGCGCGTGACGACGGTGGATGTGCAGTGGGAAGACCACCGCGGAGATCTTGCGGAATTCAGAATCCTGCATGGATGAGCCCGGCCGCGGCCGGCTTCACGCAAAAAAAAAAGCGGACACGTCCGAGCGCGTCCGCTTTTTTGTCAGCCTAAAATCAGACCGCGTCTTTAAGGGCCTTGCCGGCCTTGAACTTGACGACCGTAGAGGCTTTGATCTTGATCGGGTCGCCGGTCTGCGGATTGCGTCCTTTGCGGGCCTTGCGTCTGGATTTGCTGAAGGTGCCGAATCCGACCAGGGTCACCTTGCCCTCCGGTTTCTTGAGGGCCTTGGTCACGTTGTCCATGAAGGATTGCAGGGCCGCGGCCGCGGCCACTTTCGAAATACCGGCATCCTTCGCCACTTTGTCGATCAATTCAGCTTTGGTCATGGCCTTCTCCTATCTGGGGGTGTTGTTTGAGGTCCAACTGCGAATGCGGAACCACCGATGTTTGAAGCTCATTACAGAAAGACACCCAGGCTGTCAATACAAATCTACCGCCGGTCGACTGTTGGTAAGATCGCGTCAATCCTATATTTGCAAGGATATCCCGTCTTCACACGGCGCTGAACAGGGCTTCGACGAAACGCTCGGGGTCGAAGTCCTGCAGGTCTTCGATCGACTCGCCGATGCCGATGTACTGCAGCGGAATGTCGAGGGCCTGGCAGATGGCGATGACGATGCCGCCCTTGGCCGTACCGTCGAGCTTGGTGAGAGCGATGCCGGTCACCCCCAGCGCTTGATGGAACATCTGGGCCTGGGAGACGGCGTTCTGTCCCGTGGTGGCGTCGAGGACCAGCAGCACCTCGTGGGGCGCTTCTGGCAGACGCTTGGCGATGGTGCGCTTGACCTTCTTGATTTCCTCCATCAGGTTGACCTTGGTATGCAAACGGCCGGCGGTGTCCACGATGACCACATCCGTCTCGCGGGCCAGTGCGGCCTCCACCGCATCGTAGGCGACGGCGGCCGGATCGGTGCCGTCCTTGTGACGAATGAGCTCGGCGCCGGCGCGCTCCGCCCAGATCGCCAACTGGTCGACCGCCGCCGCGCGGAACGTGTCCGCCGCGGCGATAATCACACGGCGTCCCGTTGCCGTCAGCCGAGCCGCCAGCTTGCCGATCGTGGTGGTCTTGCCCACGCCGTTGACGCCGACGACCATGATCACGTGGGGTTTTTCCGCCGCTGTCGGCTCAAGGGGTCGGGCGTGCTGCGAGAGAATCGCCAGGATTTCGGAGCGCAGCACCTGCTGCAGCGCTTCGACGTCTGCGGCCTTGGCCGCAGAGATGCGCTCGATCAGGTCGCTGGCTGTCTGGACGCCGACGTCGGCGGTGATCAGCAGTTCCTCGATCTGCTCCAGCGTGGCGGCATCGATCTGCTTCCTGCCGGTCAGGATTCGGCCGAAGCCCTCGGCGAAGCTCTGGCGCGTCTTGGCCAGGCGCTGTCTCAGCCGGCTGAAATAACGGCTGCGGCGCTCGAGCTCCGGGGCGGCGGCGGTCTCCTCCGGCGGGGGAAGGATGCCGGTCGTCTCCGGCGGAGGCGGAGCTCCGGAGGCCTCCGGCGGAGGAGCAGCGCCGGTCGTCTCCGGCGGGGCGGAATCCTTTTTGCGTCTGAACCAGCCCACGTGAGTGCGGCTCCTTAATCTATTGCGAATGCGAGCGGAGGCGGCGGCCCGTGGTATCAGGCCGCCTGGGCTTCCGGCCGTTTAAGGTTGACGGAGACCACCTTGGACACACCTTTTTGCTCCATAGTGATACCAAAGAGGGTGTCCGCGAACTCCATGCTGCGCTTGTTGTGGGTGATCATGATGATCTGGGACTTGTCCCCGATGTGCTGGAGCAGGTCGTTGAAGCGGAAGACATTCGACTCGTCGAGCGGCGCGTCGATTTCGTCCAGTAGGCAGAAGGAGGTCGGCCGGATCAGGAAGATCGCGAAAATGAAGGCGATGGCGGCCATGGCCTTTTCCCCGCCGGACAACAGGCTCATGCGGGTCAGCTTTTTTCCGGGCGGATGGATCATGTACTCGACGCCGGTCTCCAGGGGCCGGTCCGGTTCGGTCAGGACCAGTTCGGCTGTTCCGCCGTTGAACAGCCGCGGGAAGACCTCGGCCAGTTTGGCGTTGATGGCCTGGAAGGTCTGCATGAAGCGCTCCTGGGAGACCGTGTTGATTTTGCGGATCACCTGATGCAGGCCGTCGATCGCCTTCTCCAGATCCTCCTTCTGGGTCTGGAGGAAGTCGTGGCGTTCGTGGAGTTCCTGATATTCCCGGATGGCGCCGAGGTTGACGTCGCCGATGCGGCCGATCTTGGTGCGCAGGCGGTTCAGCTCGGCCTCCAGCGCTTCTAGATCGGGTGCGGCTTCGGAGGCGGGATCGCCGGCGGCAGCGACTTGGGTGCTGAGCTCGGCGAACGGGGTTTGATAACGGTCCTCCAGCTGGCCGGCGATGTGCTCCCGCTTGAGGGTGCGCTGGGCCTGCTCGAGCTCCAGCATCCGCAACTGTTCCAGTGCCTTTTCGCGCCGGTCCTTGATTTCCGAGATTTTGCCGTCGCTTTCCTTCAGTTTGGCGTCGATGGCGGCGTAATCCGTCTCGCTGCGCTCGATCTCCTGGTCGAGACCTGCGATCTGGCGATAATTTTCGGCCAGCGCCTGCTCGAACTGCACGACCTTCGATTGGGAAGTCGCGGCCTTTTCAGCCTTCTGATCGATTTCGAGCGCCAGCTGCTCCAGGCGGCGCCGCCCGTCGGCCTGGAATTCCCTGAGCCGTCGCAGGCTGCCGGTGTTGTTTTCCAGGCGCGCGTTGAGCGCCGTCATCTCGAGCTTCAAATTGACGACCTTCTGGGTGACATCCTGCTGTTGCGCCGTGAGCGCCGCGATGCGTTGCGAGTGCGTCGCCACCGCGGTCTGGGCGGCCGCGATGTCGGTCGTGATGGCGGTCAGCGCGCGATCGGTCTTGCCGATCTCGTCGTCGAGGTCGCTTGCTTCGCCGAGCAGCTGTTCCTGCTCGAGCTGAATGATTTCCAGCTGGCGGCGCAGGCTCTTGAGCTCCTCGGTCACCTTGTAAAGGGATTTTTCCGCCTCGATTTCGTTTTCGCGCGCGCGGTTTTTTTGCTCGAGCAGCCGTTGCAGTTCGATGTCCAGGTTGCGGACTTCGGATTCCAGGACCTTCAGATCGGTGCGGGTGCTTTCCATCCGCTGGTCCAAGGCTCGGCTCTGATCTTGCAGCGCCTTCAGTTCCTGCTTTTTCAACAGGATGCCGCTGGCCGCGTCCTTGCTGCCGCCGATCATGAAGCCTTTGGGTGAAATCACGTCGCCGCTGCGGGTGACCAGGGTTTGGATCTTTCCGTTTTGATTGAAAATGGAAAGCGCTTCCTCCAGCGTTTCGGCCAGAACCACGTTGCCGAGCAGGGCCTGCGCAATGGGCTCAAAACCCGGCTGGACCGATACTTGGTGCAAGAGCAGGCGGGAGGGGTCGGGTCGATCGGCGACACCGGCCGCGGTGTCGTGCAGGGCGGTCACCGGGATAAAGCCACTGCGGCCGGCGCTGTGGCGCTGGAGGTAGTCGATCGCGCTCAGTCCGGCCTGCTGGCCCTCAACGATGATGTACTGCAGGGTTTCGCCGAGGGCCGCCTCGACCGCCATCGCGGCGGAGGGCTCCGGTTCGATCACATCGGCCACCAGGCGGATGATGCCCTGCAGGCCGCGGTCCGCGGAGGGCGGTTCGGACGCCTCGGCGCTGGCGGGAGCCTGGGCGTGCTTCATGACGGCGCGGACGCCGTCCTTATACCACTCGAAGTTGTCCTCCATTCTCTTCAAGGTGGCATATTTCGAGCGCACGCTGCTGCGTTCCAGCTCCAGGCTCTGGAGCTGCTTCACCATGGCTCCCAAGGCCTTTGACTTTTCATCGAGGCATCGGCGCGTGTCGGCGATCCGGCCGGTCAGGGATTCGATCTCCGCCTTGACGGCTTCGATCTGGTTCTGGGCGCGGCGTTCGCGTTCCTGGGCCTGCCCGATTTTCTGGTGCGATTGAAGCTCTTCCTCGTCGATGCGCTTCAGCCGCCGCTTGAGATTTTCACGATTGCTGGAGGCGTTCTGGTGCACGTTGCGGTACTGGGCCTCCCGGGCCATGAGGTCCAGCAGGTGGGACTTGGCGGCTTCCAGGGTCTGATTCATTCCGGCCAGCTCGGCGTTCAGCTGCTCCTGAACGGAGCGTTCCCGGTCCAACGTTGTCCGAAGCCCTCCGATGCTCTCCCGCAGCTGCTCGCTTTCGGTTTCGCCCTGTGCGATTTCGGCCAGCATGCTCTGGTTTTTTTCATCCATGCCCTGCCGCGCATTCTGCAGCTCGGCGCGTTCCCGGATCAGGCGTTCGATTTCCCCGCGCAGATGCTTCAGGTCGTTCTCCAGGCGGTCAACGGTGCGCTGGAGGTCGAATTTTTGGGTCTTGTGCTCGGCGATCGCCTGGTTTTTCTGCCAGCGATCGAGCTTGATCTCTTCGACGGCTGCGTCGAGTTTCTTCAATTCGGCGGTGTGCTCAAGGTCCGCATCGCGCATCTGCCGCAGCAGGGCTTCGGTTTCGTCGATCTGGCGGCTGAACGCCTGGAAATGATGCAATCCCAGCCGGACGTCAAGGTCCTTGGCGCGGGCCTGGTATTTGTTGAACAGCTCGGCCTTGCGGGCCTGGCGCTTGAGGCTGTCCATTTGGCGCTTGATTTCGACGATGATGTCGGCCACGCGCAGCAGGTTCTGGTGGGTCATCTCGATCTTGCGCAAGGCCTCGGCCTTGTGGTGTTTGTAGCGCGTGACCCCGGCGGCTTCCTCGACGAAATAGCGGCGTTCCTCGGGGCCGGCTTCGGTTATGACACCGATGTTGCCCTGCTGGATGACGGCATAGGACTTGGAGCCCATGCCGCTGCCGAGGAAGATATTGTGGATGTCCTTCAAGCGGCAAGCTTGCTTGTTTAAAAGGTAGGTGCTTTCACCGGATCGGTACAATCGGCGCGTCACGTTGATCTCGGTGAAGTCCTTTAGCTCCTCCGGGGCGCTGCCGTTGTCGTTGGACAGGGTCAGGGAGACCTCCGCCATGCCGAGCGGCGGCTTGCCGTTGGTGCCGGAAAAAATCACGTCCTCCATGGATTTCCCACGCAGCTGTTTGACGCTCTGTTCGCCCATGACCCAGCGAATGGCGTCGATCACGTTGCTTTTGCCGCAGCCGTTGGGGCCGACGACCGCCGTGATGCCTTCGGGAAAATCAATGGCCGCTCGGTCATAAAAGGATTTGAAACCGGTGATTTCCAATTTTTTAAGCTTCATGGGACCGCTTAACCTCCCAAGGTGGTGAAATCCGAATCAGCAGGATCGAAAAAGGCGTGCGTGCGCAGGGCAACACGCCAAATTAACAGCATAAACTAAATTTAACCAAGAAAAGAACCCTGGTTTTAAACCGCGTCCAATGGTTCGGCGAGCGATCAGTGGGTCAATAATAGCAGGGGGGGCACTCGATGTAAAGAAAAAACACAACGACCGGTATGTTTTCTCCATTCCGGGCACTAGATGTTGGGGAGGCTCCAGATCGGCTCTTCCATGCCCGGGACAAACCGCTCTTGTTCCGGCGCATACCAATGGTCTTGCGACGTGGCCTCCCAACCGGTCGAAGCCCGGCGGATCCGAACCACACCGAAACCGGCCCGGCGGATCGGATCCCGGCCGGTCGCCGACGCGGAGGGTGCACCCAGTACCGGAATGGGTGATTCCGGGCCGGGCAGGTACGTTCGGGAGCGCTGGTGCGTGTGGCCGTGCAAAATGAGCTCGGCGCCGTGCCGCTGAACCATGCGGGCGAACGCCTCGGCGTCGGACAACCGCTTGTGAGCGGACACCATGCCGGGAACGGGCGGGTGATGGATCAGCACGATTCGGAAAAGCGAGCGCCGAGCGGCTTCGACCAGCCATTCGGAACAGCGGGCCAGGGCGCCGGCGCCGATTCTGCCGGCAGCCGAGAACGGACGAGTCGGCTGCGCACTGGACAGCCCGATCAAAGCGATCGGGCCCCGGACTCGCAGGGCCGGCAACAGCGATCGGGCCTGCGACGCCGGCTCGTCCGACCTCATGTAGTCCGCCCAGCGGGACAAACGCGCCTCCCAGTCCGTCGACACCAGGGCGTCGTGGTTGCCGGGTACCATGAACACGTCGCGGGGGGCGCCGAGGGTCTCCAGATATCGGCGCGCAGCGTCGAACTCGGCGGGCAATGCCAGCTGGGTCAGGTCTCCGGTCACAACGACGTGATCGGCGGCTTGAGCCCGAACGCCTCGAACGAGATCATCGAGGACCCGCGGATCGTGCTGGCGCCGCCGGCGGATCCGCCAGCTGACGTAGCTGAGAATTCGCTTGTTGCCGAATGCGGTGAAGGCAGCCTTCTGCGGGCAGCATAAATGAAAATCGGAGATGTGGATCAGGGTGAAAGGAACGTAGTCCCGGCCAGTCTTTACAAAACTCATGGCGACATATATAAACCACGATGCTCTGCATTTCAACGCCGGAAACGTCCGGGCGCATCCATTCCCGAGGGCATCGCACCGACCGTACGAAATGAGCACAGCCTGGCATTCAGATTACTCAGAACCGCATCCTTCCGGCCGGCCGCCAGATGCCTGCGCCGGTCGAGGGCCCTGGCGCGTGGGCATGATCAGCAACCCGTTAAGCGGTGCCAACCGGCGACGGGGGCTTGGCGCCGTTCGGCGGTGTCTGCAGCAGTATCCTGAAGTTCCGCACCACCTGGTGCGAGGCGTCGAAGACGTGCAGACGGCGCTGGAGGATTTCCGCCGCCGCAACTTGAACCTGATTGTGATCAATTCCGGGGACGGGACGGTTCAGGCGGTGCTGACGGTGTTGCTGGGGCAACGGCTGTTCGATTCACTGCCCTTGTTGGCGCTCTTGAGCGGCGGCACCACCAACATGACCCACCAAGATCTGGGAGTATCCGGCCCTCCGGGCGAGGCCGTGAGTCGGGTGATCGCCTGGGCGTATCACGGCGACGGACCAGCACGGATCCGACGTCAAACGGTGCTGAAAGTTCAGACCGGCTCGAGCGGCCGGCCGCTTTACGGGCTTTTTTTCGGCTCGGCCTGCATATTCAACGGAATCCGGTTTTTTCATTCCCGGGTCCAGCGCACGGGGCTGCGCGGCGACGTCGCGCACCTGCTGATCATGGCCCGCTTTTTATGGGCACTGGCTCGTCGGGATGACGCACTGGTGGCAGCGCTTCGCGCCGGAATCCGGGCGGGCCGGTTAACCGTCGAGCCGAGCAATTACCTGCTGCTGTTGGTCACCACGCTGGACCGGCTCATCCTGGGGCTGCGCCCGTTCCGGCAGCAAGGCGAGGGTCCCTTGAAGCTCGCGGCCGTCAACGTGCGGCCGCGGCATCTGCTGCGCACCCTGCTGTTCATGCTTCAGGGCCGGCATCATTCCTACGCACGGCCTGAAAACGGCTACATCACGTGCAACACCTCCGCCATCCAGCTCGATATGGAAGGCGGATTCGCCGTCGACGGCGAGCTTTTCAGGGCCGATCCCCGCACCGGGCCGGTTCGGATCGAAGACGGCGGGCAGGCGGAGTTCCTAAGATTGTGAATGGGGTGATTCCTGAAATAATGCTTGATCTGATCCGACAGAAGGCGGCCCAGCCCGCCGCTGAGGCGGTTCAGGCTCTGGCGGAGCGGATTCAAGCCACCTTCGGCGATGCGGTTCATGGCATTTTGTTTTACGGATCCTGCCTGCGGTCGGGTGACGACCGGGGCGGGATGGTCGATCTCTATGTCATCGTGGAGCGCTACCGCGACGCTTACCGTTCGTGGTTCTGGGCCGTTCTCAACAAGATCCTGCCGCCGAACGTCTTCTATCTGGAGACCCGTGCGGGGGGACGGGTGGTGCGGGCCAAATACGCCGTTCTCTCGCTGGCGGATCTCAAGGCCGGCACATCGCGCGCCTGGTTCCATTCGTATCTGTGGGGTCGTTTCGCCCAGCCCGCCGCCGTCCTCTATGCGAAAGACGCCGGCATTGCCGAGCAGCTGCATCAGGCGCTGGGACAGGCCGCGATCACATTTCTGGTCCGGGTGATCGCCTGTGCCCCCGAGCGGTTTTCAACCCGGCAGCTCTGGCTGCAGGGTTTGTCCTTGAGCTATCGCGCCGAGCTCCGGGCCGAACGGCCCGAGAAAGTGGCCGGTCTGTTTCAAGCCTCGGCCGACTATTACGACCAAATCACTACCGCGGCCCTGCCGCTGCTGCCCTACCGCATCGAGCGCATCGCAGCCGACGAGCTCTTATTCGAAGCCCGTATTTCGCACTGGCGGCGGTTCGGCTGCCGGTTCGGCTGGCGGATCCGCTCGCTGCAAGGCAAGATCCTTTCGATGGTCCGGCTGCTCAAAGGGGCCTTTACGTTTTCCGGCGGCTTGGACTACATCCTCTGGAAGATCGAACGCCACACCGGAGTCACCGTGGAAGTCCCGCCGCGTCTGCGCCGGCATCCGATCCTGGCGATCTGCGTGCTGTCCTGGAGGCTCTACCGCAAGGGGGCGTTCCGGTAAGGGCCGGGCACAAAGGGCGGAGGGCTTGAAATCGGGGGGGCGTGCGGTCGGCGGTTAAGGCCGGCGGCTCGATCCGCGGGGGTTGCGGTTATTGATGAAGCCCTGGATCGCCCGCTCCTGCTCGGCTCGCAGGGCTTTCAGACGGATGCCGATGCCGGTGGGTTCGCTGCGAATGATCTCGCCGTTCAGGATCAGCGGCCTGTCCTGGCCGGGCAGGCGGCAGCTGACGCGGATGGGTTTCCCCATCGGGAAGGACCGGTCGGTCTTGATGAACATGCCCACCGTGCTGATATCGGTGATGGTGCCGTCGAAGGTGTTGGCATCGAGAACGCAGACCGCGCGCAGGCGACATGCCTTGCGCAAGATCTGGCGCATGGGTGCATCGTCTTCGTCCAGGTTGACCGTGGTGACCTCGGCCGGCTCGGGCGGGGATTCCACCAGCTGTTCAAACAGCTGCTGGCGCCGGTCCTCGGACATTTCCAGAACCAGCTTGTAGAGGTGCTGGGTGATCCGTTCGCCCAGCAGCTGCCTGAGCAGAATCAACTGCTGGTCTCTTGGCAGCTGCTCGACCAGGCTGAACAGCCGGGCCATGGTGCCGAAACGGCCCAGGGGCGAACTGAACTCATCCATGGGAGATTCTCCTACAGGCCGGCTTGTTTGAAAAGGGAGGCCAGGTCCATCTGATTGACGGCATCGCTCACCAGTTCCCCGATCACCTTCTCCGCGTCGGCCTTCTTCATCCACATGACCCTCTCGGCGCTGCCGTTGACCGTCTGCTGGCTGAGCAGCGCTTCGTTCTTCAGCAGACGGCTCTCGTATGCGACCGCTGCGCTCCATTTGCGGTCGCCGAAATCCATTCTGAATTCCTTGAGCACGAACTTGAATTGCGCGTCGGCAGCGGCGCCGGACGGCAACACCCTCAGCCCGGCCTCTTCCAGGCGGTAGCGCAGGATCTCCATGAACAGCGGGCCGAGCGTATAGGCACCCTTGAGTTCGCCGCTGCGGCCGGGTCTGGAGACCGTAAGGGCATAGACGTTGGTGAACCCCTCCAGTTCCGCCTGTGCGCTCGGGCTGAGTAATGCGCTGTCTTTTCGTGCGTCTTCGAAGGTGATCACGACGCTGCGCCCGATGGGGGCCGCGGGGCGTGCCGGAAGCAGGTAGTTCACGCCGAGAACGTTGGAAGACACGCAGGCGACCGCAAAAATCGCCGTCAGTAGACCCAGAGATAATACCGGCCGAAGACCGAATTCCCGCATTTTCGTGATCTCCCTCCACATGAACGCCCCGAGGGGGAATGGCTTTTCCAGATCGGAACCGGGGCGGAATGAAGCCATGAATGCGGGCAGTATCGCCGAAAGAGATAGAACTGTCAAGCACCGGGCCGGCAGGG
>CAZNAX010000004.1:0-59801 GCA_964570965.1 uncultured Desulfatibacillum sp. | reverse complement strand
GAAGAACTGTTCGCCTCGTCGCATGCAGGCGCTTTCTGGGAGACCCATGTTTTTGGCCAAATCGTGAAACAGGCGGCATCTCGCGGAAATTTGGCGCCGGTCAACTTCTGGCGTACGGCCAATGGTCCGGAAGTCGACCTGGTCATCGAGCAGGCCGGGGGGAAGATTGTTGCCGTCGAGTGCAAATTCAAAGAGCACCCCGATATTGCGGATGCATCCGGTCTGCGCGCTTTGGCCGGTGCGGAGCGGAGGCGTATTAAAGAAAAGTTTGTGGTATGCCGCACGAAAGTTGCCTACAAGCTCTCCGATGGAACATGGGTTATGAACCCTGCGGATTTTTTGGCGAGCGAGGTTTTTGGATAGCTAATGGAGATCCTCAATCAACTCTTGCGCCGCGGCGTCCAAATGCCCGCAACGGCCGGGATCGAAATCGGCCCGGAGGTGGACGTTGAGCGGATAGCGGGTGAGGGCACGGTCGTTCATTCCGGCTGCCGGATTTTCGGGGAGCGGACCCTGATTCTGCCAGGCGCCCGAATCGGAGCCGAAGCGCCCGTGACGATGGAGAACTGTTACGTCGGCGCGAACGTCGAGCTCAAGGGCGGATATTTCAAGGACGCGGTTTTCCTGACCGGCGCTGGCTGCGGATCGGGTGCCCACGTGCGCGAAGGCACCATCCTGGAAGAATACGCCAGCATCGCCCACACGGTCGGCCTGAAGCAGACCATTCTGTTTCCGTTCGTCACCCTCGGCAGCCTGATCAATTTCTGCGACTGCCTCATGGCCGGCGGCACGGGCCGCAAGGACCACAGCGAAGTCGGAAGTTCATACATCCATTTCAACTTCACTCCCAACCAGGACAAGGCCACTCCCTCCCTGATCGGCGATGTTCCGCGCGGGGTCATGCTGAATCAGCGGCCGATATTCCTGGGAGGGCAGGGGGGCGTGGTCGGCCCGGTCCGCCTCAATTACGGGATCACTGCTGCGGCCGGCACCATCCTGCGCAAGGACGAGCTGCGGCCGGACCGCCTTATTTTCGGCGGAGCCCTCAGGGGGGGGAACATCGAATTCCGGTCGGGCAGATATTCAGGTGCCTCCCGGATCATCAAAAACAATCTGATATATATCGGCAATCTGCTGGCTCTAAAGTATTGGTATCGGGAAGTTCGCGTTCTGTTCGTGGGCGTCGAGTTCCCGCAGGAACTTCTCGATGGGCTTTTGCGCACGGTCCAGGCGGCGATCGGTGAACGCCTGCAGCGGCTCGGGGAAATGGGCGAGAAGATGAAGGGCGGGGGCGATTCGACCCTTGCAGCCGCCTGGCCTGTCCTTGAAGAAAGGCTTATTCGGCAGGGCGAACGCGCGGGCGAGCTCCGCTTGTTGGATTCCTTTAAGGAAAACGTGTCAGCAACTATTGCGCGCGAAGGCAAAGACTACATCCGTACAATCCAGGCGTTGAACGTTGAAGCCGCCGAACGAGGGACGGCCTGGCTGCAGGGAATCGTCGATGAAGCGGTCGCCGCAGCGTTCAAGGCCGTGGAGTAGGGTGCCGGAAGCTTTTTTGCCTGCGGCTTCGAAACAGGGCCGGTTTTGACTCCGGGACCAACCAGCACATCCAACTTATAGACGGGGCTATGGGCAAGCTATTTGGTACAGATGGTATCCGTGGAATTGCAAATAGTTACCCTGTAATTCCTGAAGTTTCAGTTAAGATAGGCCAGGCGGTTGGCTGGTTGTTCAAAACGATGGGGGAGCGGCCGCGGGTCATAATCGGCCAAGACACTCGCATGTCGGGCGACATGCTCGCGCACGCCCTGGCTTCCGGTATCTGCGCGGCCGGGGTAGACGCGCAACTCGTGGGAGTTTTGCCGACGCCCGGCATCGCGCTCGCAACCAGAAAGCTCGGAGCGAGCGCGGGAATCGTCGTATCCGCCTCGCATAACCCTTACCAGGACAATGGGATAAAGGTATTCGGTTCCGACGGCTTCAAGCTGTCGGACGAGAAAGAAGCAGAAATCGAAGGCCTGGTTCTGGCCGGAACGGCAGCCGGCCTGAAACCGCGCGAAGCGATAACCGGCCGGGTTTGCCATAATCCCGAAGCTGCCGGCCTGTACGCCGATTTCCTCAAGGGTTGCGCCGCAGAAACGTCCGCCGGCGGCGCCGGCCACGGCCTTAAGATCGTTTTGGACTGCGCTCACGGCGCCACCCACGAGATCGCCCCGCGTATTTTTGCTGAAGTAGGGTGCCGAGTGCACGCAATCAATGTGCAGCCGGACGGGATCAACATCAACCACCAATGCGGCTCGCAGCATCCCGATGGGCTCGCCCGGCAGGTCGCGGCGGACCACGCCGACCTCGGGCTGGCATTTGACGGCGACGGCGACCGCCTGATCGCCGTCGACGATCAAGGCGAGGTGCTCAGCGGCGACCGGGTCCTGGCCGTCTGCGCGCAGCATCTTCATGTGCAAGCGCGTCTGAAAAACAACACCGTGGTCAGCACCGTGATGAGCAACGTGGGCTTGAGCCGTTGTTTGAAGAATCTGGGCATCCAGCATTTGAGCACCCGCGTCGGCGATCGTTATGTGATGGAAGGCATGCGGGCTTCCGGGGCCTCGCTCGGCGGCGAAGACTCGGGGCACCTGATCTTTGCAGACCACCATACCACCGGCGACGGAATCCTCTCGGGTCTCATGCTGGTGCAAGCGATCCAACAGCAAGCCATGCCGTTGTCACGCTTGAAAAAGGTCATGATCCCCTTTCCTCAGACCCTCGTCAATGTTGCCGTCAAATCAAAGCCCGATTTGGAAGGCCTTCCTCGAGTTCGAAAGGCCATCCGGGATGTGGAATCGCGCTTGGGAGAGAGCGGCCGGGTGCTCGTGCGCTACTCGGGCACCGAAGCCTTGTGCCGGGTCATGGTAGAGGGTCCGGACCGCGCAGATGTCGAGGCCTTCGCACGCGCCATCTCTAAGGCTATCAGAGAGGCAGTCGGCTGATGGCGCCGACGTGTGGCGATCCATTCGCACGGCGGGCAGGGTAAAAAAAGGCCTCGGGAAACCGAGGCCTTTTTAGCTTCCAGAGGCTAATTCAAATTGCTTGTCATTACTTGTCGCGGCCGGCTCCGAATATCCTCAGCAGCATGAGAAACAGATTGATGAAGTCGAGGTAGAGCTTCAGCGCGCCCAGGATGGCGCCTTTGCGCACGGCGCCGGAATCGATATCAGCAGGCTGCGCTAGCGCCATGTTCTTTATGGCTTGCGTGTCGTAAGCGGTAAGGCCGACGAAAACCAGCACACCGATATAGCTCACAATCGTACTCACGGCGCTGCTCTGTATGAACAGGTTGACCAGGGAGGCGATAACGATCCCGATCAATCCCATGGTCATAAACCCGCCCATGGAAGTCAGATCCCGGCGCGTGGTCCAGCCGTAAACGCTGCAAGCGACAAAGGTCGCGGAACAAACAAAAAACGTGCTGGCGATGCTGGACTGGGCATAAACCAGAAAAATCGAGGAGAGCGTGGCGCCGTTTAACGCCGAATACAGGACGAACAGGAAGGTCGCCGTGCCCGCCTGCATGCGGTGGATCCGCGCGCTGAGTGTAAAAACCAGAGCCAACTGCGCAATGATCAGACCGAAGAACACGATCCCCGAGCCGAATATGACGTTGCGGATTTCCGGCATGTTGGCAACCGAATACGCCACCAGGCCGGTTATCCCCAAGCCGACAGCCATCCAGTTGTAGACACTCCGGACAAACGAATTAACCCTTACCTGAACTTGGGTCTTTTGAAGGGTTAAAGAATCCATCCATACCTCCTGCGTTTGGGTTTGAGATTATAGTTCGAGCAAAAAAATAACACATCCAGCGGATATTTCAAGCTGTTTCGAAGAAGATTCGGCGCCGGGCGAATGGCAAGCCTTTCTTGATTTTGCGCTGCAACTCCTATAGAAAGGATTATCATGAAGCCTGAAAAGATCTATCAGGAGCTTAAGGATCTCGCCGAAAGGCTGGGTGTTGTGGTTGAAGAGCATAATTTCCGCAACAGCGGTATTCGGGTAAAAAGCGGCGCGTGCATCGTCCACGGAAAGCATCTGGTTATCATCGACAAGCACAAGCCGTTAGGCAAGAAGATCGGCGCGCTGGCGTCGGCGCTTTCAAAATTTCCCCATGATGACGTTTACCTGGTTCCTGCAGTTCGCGAGATGATTGCACGGTATGCGGAGGAATAGGGAATCGATTCAAATCAGGCCGAAGGGTTTTTAAAAGTTTACATAATATAACTTATCAGACATAACTAAAATAGCCATTCATCTGCCTGCATGACCCCCCCGGAAAAACCATTTGATTTTGGAGCGCTCGAGGGTCCAGCGGCCCCTGCGCAGAATCAGGCCGCCAAGACCATTTATTCCGTTTCGGAGCTAACAGCCAAGATCAAATCGGTTCTGGAGGCCAGTTTTCCTTTCGTCTGGATTTGTGGTGAAGTTTCCAATTTTCGGATGCCTGCTTCCGGGCATTGCTATTTCACTCTTAAGGACGAAAACGCGCAAATTGCGGCCGTCGTCTTTCGCGCGCAATACCGCCAGGCCCGCTTCACCGTTGCCGACGGCATGAGCATCATCGGACTGGGCCGGCTCAGCGTGTATGAGCCGAGGGGCAATTACCAGGTGATCCTCGAATACCTGGAGCCGGCCGGCCTGGGTGCCCTGCAGCTTGCTTTTGAAACACTCAAGCGACGACTGGCTGCCGAAGGTTATTTCGACCCGCGGCACAAAAAGCCGCTGCCTTTTATGCCCTCGAAGATCAGCGTCATCACATCTCCGTCCGGGGCTGTGGTGCACGACATCATCACCGTTCTGAACCGGCGATTTGCCAACCTCCGCATCGAAATTGTTCCGGTCAGTGTCCAAGGTCCGCGGGCCGAAGCTGAAATCATAGCAGCCTTGACCCTCGTCAACCAGCGCGCAGACTCGGATGTGATCATCCTGGCCCGTGGCGGCGGTTCGATCGAGGATCTGCAGGCGTTCAATTCGGAAACCGTGGCCATGGCCATCTTTCATTCCGAAATCCCGGTCGTTTCGGCCGTCGGTCATGAAACCGATGTGACCATAGCGGATTTCATTGCGGATCTGCGGGCACCGACGCCGTCCGCAGCCGCGGAGTTGGTTGCGCCTGAAAAAAATGCCTTGCTTCGCCAGGTTAGCGAGCTCGACAAGGCCTTGCATCGCAGCTTTTTGAAGCATCTTGAAAAACTAAACCAAAGCTTAAAACAATTAAACCTAAGACTCCAAGATCCAAGAAAAAAAATTCAGGAGGCATGGCTCAGACTCGACGATCTGGGGGCGCGCCTCGAACGATCGCTGGCGCTGCGGATTCAGCACTCGGGCGATCGGTTGAATTGGCTTTCCCATCGCTTCGACGCTGCTTCACCCCGATTACAGGTTCAAAAGTATCATTCTAAACTTCAACTAAATATTAATAACTTATCAAAATTATTGTCTATAGTAATTTCAAATAAAAAATCAATGCTACGCGAGCGCACGATCAAACTGGAGGCTTTGAATCCCCTGGCGATTCTCGATCGGGGATACAGCATTACGCGCACCCTTCTGGAAAAGCACGTCATCACGCACCCCGAGCAGGTATCTATTCACGAGAATGTTGAAGTCTTGCTGGCCGGCGGGGTCTTGTTATGCGACATAAAGGGGAAATCCACTCATGGCGAAAAAAACGTTTGAACAATCCATCAAGCAACTGGAGCAGATCGTGACTGAGCTCGAGTCCGGCGAGCTGCCTCTGGAACAGGCCATCAAGAAGTTTGAGGAAGGAATGGAGCTTTCACGGTTCTGTTCGCGGAAGCTGGAAGAGACCGAACGCAGGATCACCCTATTGATGCAGGACAGCGCCGGGCGATCTGTCGAGAAGCCTTTTCCGACCGAAAACCATGCAACGGATGCGGACTGAAATGTTCGATCTTGCCGCCTATCTTTCCCGAAACAACGCGCTGCTCGATCGCTGCCTGCTGGCGCATCTGGAAGCATCCGCCGGCTCCCGGCTTTTGGGAGCCATGCAGCATTCCCTTATGGCCGGCGGCAAACGCTTGAGGCCCAATCTCTGTCTGGCCGCCAGCGAAGCGGTGGGTGGAGATCCGCAAAGCGTGCTCCCGGTCGCCTGCGCCGTGGAGATGATCCACACCTACTCCCTGATCCACGACGATCTGCCAGCCATGGATGACGACCGGCTGCGGCGAGGCAAGCCGACCTGCCATGTGGCCTTCGACGAGGCCACGGCCATTCTGGCGGGTGATGCGCTGCTCACGCTGGCCTTTCAAGTCCTCGCATCCACGGAAGCCAGGCGGCCGGAACGCGCTCTGGAAGCCGTCCGTATCCTTGCCGCCGCCGCCGGCCCATCCGGCATGGTTCAGGGCCAAATGCTGGACATGCAGTCTGAAGGCCGAACGCTGAGCAGCGCAGAACTTCAGAAGCTGCATACGCTGAAAACAGGCGCCATGATCGAAGCGGCGCTGGCCTGCGGGGCCATCGTCGCCGGCGGGCTCGCGGCCCAGGTCGACGCCATTCGGGAATACGGACGGGCGATCGGCCTCGCGTTTCAGGTGGTGGACGACATCCTGAATGTGGAAGGCGATCCGGCCGTCATGGGCAAGGCGGCCGGCACCGATCGGACTCGCCGAAAAAATTCCTATCCCGCCCTATTGGGTCTTGAAAAATCCAAGGAATTCGCTCAGAATCTGGTCTGCGCGGCGATCGAAGCCCTTGGCGGCTTCGGCCGCGAAGCCGAAGCGCTGCGAGCCATCGCCAGCTATGTCATCGCGAGAAAAAAGTAAGAACCAGGAGATGCCGTCAGCCGTGAACCTGCTGGATGAAATTCATTCGCCGGCCGACCTGAGGAGCCTCCCGCGGGCGAAGCTGCCGCAGCTCGCCGCCGAAATCCGCAACCTGATCGTCGAAGTCGTAGCGCACACCGGCGGCCACCTTGCGTCGAGCCTGGGCGCCGTCGAACTCGCCATTGCCGTCCACTACGTCTTCCAAACACCCAAGGACAAGGTGATCTGGGATGTCGGGCACCAGGCGTATGCCCACAAGATCCTCACCGGCCGCCGCGCCGCCTTTGCCAGCCTGCGGCAGCACGGCGGGCTTTCGGGCTTCACCCGCCGCAGTGAAAGCCCCTATGACAGCTTCTCCACCGGCCACAGCGGCACCTCCATTTCGGCCGGCCTGGGGATGGCCTGCGCCAACTTTCTAAAAAAAGAAGACGCCAAGGTGGTGGCCGTGATCGGCGACGGCTCGCTCACGGCCGGGCTGGCCTACGAGGGGTTGAACCAGGCCGGTGGAATCCTCAAGCGCGATCTAATTGTGATCCTGAACGACAACGAGATGTCCATCTCGCGCAATGTCGGTGCGTTGTCCTCTTTCTTAAGCCGCACCTTTTCCGCCAAGAAGCTCCAGGAGCTGCGGCGGGAACTCGGCTTCTTCTTCAAAAAACTGCCGCGCATCGGCGAGGACATCTACCAGCTCGCCAAGCGAACCGAGGAATCGTTCAAATCGTTTGTCACGCCCGGAATGCTTTTCGAGGCTTTCAATTTCGAATATTTCGGCCCCATCAACGGACACAAAATCGACCATTTGATAGATATTTTAAACAATATCAAATACATAAGAGAGCCGGTCCTGCTGCACGTCACCACCACCAAGGGCAAGGGCTACGCACCCGCAGAGAAAAACCCCGTCTATTTCCACGGCTGCGGCTGCTTTGATGTGGGCACCGGCACCTGCCTCGACCGCAAGCCCCCCATCCCCAGCTACACCGAAGTATTCGGCCGGACGCTGGTGGAACTGGCGCAGCGGGACGAGCGTTTGGTCGCGGTCACGGCGGCCATGCCGGAAGGCACCGGGCTTTCAGAATTCGCCCGGCTTTACCCTGACCGGTTTTTCGATGTCGGCATCGCCGAGCAGCATGCGGTCACCTTTGCGGCCGGAATGGCGGCGGAAGGCTTTCGGCCGGTCGTGGCCATCTATTCCACCTTCCTGCAGCGCGCCTATGACCAAATCCTCCACGATGTCTGCCTGGAACGCTTGCCGGTGATCTTCGCGCTGGACCGCGGCGGCCTCGTCGGCGAGGACGGCGCCACCCACCACGGAATCTTCGACTATTCCTATCTGCGCAGCCTGCCCGGCATGGTCGTCATGGCCCCCCGCGACGAAAACGAGTTACGCCGAATGATGCTCACGGCGCTTCAGCACGACGGCCCGATCGCATTCCGGTACCCCAGAGGGGCGGCGGTTGGAAACCCTCTTGACACCGCCATCACCCCGATTCCGATCGGCAAGGCCAAGGTGCTGATGGAAGGGAGCGATGTGGTTCTCATGGCGGTCGGCGCGTCGGTGGTGGAGGCCCTCCAAGCTCACGACTTGCTGATGGAGCAGGGGGTTCAGGCGACGGTGGTAGACTGCCGTTTTGTGAAACCGTTGGATGCGGCGCTCGCCGTCGATCTGGCCCGACGGATTCCCCGGGTCTTGACGATCGAGGAGAACGTGCGTCAAGGGGGCTTCGGCAGTGCCGTGCTCGAAGCGTTTAACGATGCGGGCCTGATTTCGGTCGCGGTGGAGCGCATCGGGCTGCCGGACGCATTCGTGGAACACGGCCCTCAACCGCTGCTGCGCAACAAGTATGGCCTGAACGCTGCCGCCATTTCCAAGGCCGCCCTCCGCTTGCTCCAGCAATACGATTCTCCGCCCGACGCCGATCGCTCCTTTCGAACCCAACTCGCCGCCGTCCGCCCGTAACCGACCCTGTGAAGCATTCACGCCAAAGACTCGATCTGGTCATGCTTGCAAGAGGACTCACACCGAGCCGCGAGCACGCTCGGGCGCTGATCATGTCCGGCAGCGTGGTCGTGGACGGACGGATCGTCGACAAGCCGGGTGCCGCCACCCGCTCCGAAAGCCGGATCGAAGTCAAGGGCGAACCCCTGACGTATGTCAGCCGCGGTGGATTGAAACTGGCAGGGGCACTGAACGCCTTCGGCCTGGATGTGTCGGGGTGGATTTGTCTGGATGTCGGCGCCTCCACCGGCGGTTTCACCGACTGCCTCCTGCAAAGCGGGGCGAGCCGGGTTTATGCCGTCGATGTGGGCTACGGACAGTTGGCTTGGAGCCTCCGGCAGGACCCGCGCGTGGTGGTCATCGAACGGACCAACATCCGTCATATGCCGACCGAAAGAATCCCTGATCCCGTCGATCTCGTCGTCATCGACGCATCGTTCATTTCGCTCAAGATCGTCGTGCCTGCCGTGATCCGGTTTTTGAAACCGGGCGGGCACCTTTTGCCTTTGATCAAGCCGCAGTTTGAGGTCGGCAAGGGCCAAGTGGGCAAAGGCGGCATTGTCAGGGACGCGGAACAGCACGCCCGGGTGATCGAAGAGCTGGCTCATTTTTTCCGCAGCCTCGGCCTTGAATGTTCAAAGGCGGCACCCTCCCCTCTCGCAGGTCCCAAAGGCAACAAGGAATTTTTCATGTTATTGCGCACATAGACGCGTGCCAAGCTTGCGTCTATTTCTGTAAAATTACAAAAAATAATAGGCCGCCCGCGGTTGGGCGGCCTATTATTTTGGGGCTTGATTTTTTTAGATCAAATGGATAGAAGTCAAGCTTTATGATCCGATTTCGGTAAAAAACCCAATGAGGAGAGGATGTTAAATGAGCGAGAAAGTCGAAGGCATTCGCAACATCGCACTGGTGGCCCATGGCGGGGCCGGCAAGACCTCCCTGGCTGAGGCCATGCTTTTCGACGCAGGCGTGATCAACCGCATGGGGCGCATCGAAGAGGGCAACACGGCGCTGGATTTCGAACCCGAAGAGATCAAACGCACCTCCAGCATCAGCACCGGCTTTCATCAGGTGAATTGGAAAAAACACTCGGTCACCTTGATTGATACACCGGGAGACCAGAACTTCTTCTCAGACACCAAAACCTGTCTGCAGGCCGCTGACGCTGCAGTGGTCGTGATTGACGCGGTGGACGGCGTCAAAGTTCAAACCGAGATGGGATGGGAGTTCATTGAGGACTTCAAACTGCCGCGGGCGATTTTCATCAACAAACTGGATCGTGAACGCGCTGATTTTAGCCGGGTCTTTGAAGAGGCCAAGGGAATGTTCCAGCCCAAGCCGATCATTCTGCAGCTTCCGATCGGCTCGGAGGCTGAATTCAAGGGAATTGTCGACCTGATCAACCTGAAGGCCTATCTCTACGACGAGGGCGGCAAGGCCAAAACGACGGATGTCCCGCCGGAGATGAAAGATACGGTCGAGGCGGAACGGGAGGCTCTGATTGAAAACATTGCCGAAGCCGACGATGCGCTGGTCGAACGCTATCTTGAGGGCGAAACTCTTTCCGAGGAAGATCTCAGGCAAGCCCTGCGCAAGGGCATTCTGGCCCGGACCTTCACCCCCGTCCTCTGCGGGTCGGCCACCGGCAACATCGGCATCGACCTGCTTTTAGACTTCATCGCCGGCGCCATGCCCTCCCCTATCGACGGCGGAGCGCGGACTGGCACCGATCCGACTAGCGCTAGCCCAACCGAGCGCCTGCCGGACCCGAATGCTCCGTTCTCGGCGCTGGTTGTCAAAACCATCACCGATCCATACGCCGGTCGACTCACCGTTTTCAGAATCTTTTCCGGAAGCATCGGCACGGATGGGACTTTCTACAATTCAAAGAAGGAAGTGCGCGAACGTTACAACCAACTGCTGGTGATCCTCGGCAAGGAGCAGAAGCCGGCCGGCGGCGGAGGTCCGGGTTCGATCGTAGCGGTCGCCAAGCTGAAAGAGACCGGCACGGGGGATACGCTGTGCGACGAGGCCAACAAAATTCTTTACTCCGCCACCCCTCCTCTGCCCACCTTGATTTCCTACGCGTTGGCCCCCAAGTCCAAAGGGGATGAAGACAAGGTTTTTATATCGCTGTCAAAACTTCTGGAGGAAGACCCCTCGCTGCGGATCGACCGGCTGGCCGAAACCAAGGAGATCATTCTGCACGGTCAGGGCCAGATCCATATCGAAACCACGGTCGAACGGCTCAAACGCAAGTTCAACGTAGAAGTCCAACTCAACATCCCCAAAGTGCCGTACCGCGAAACCATCAAGAAAAAAGTCCGTGTCCAGGGTCGCCACAAGAAGCAAACCGGCGGCCACGGACAGTTCGGCGATTGCTGGGTGCAATTCGAACCTCAGCCCCGCGGCAAGGGATTCGAGTATGTGGACGCCATCGTGGGCGGGGCGATTCCGCGACAGTACATTCCGGCGGTCGAAAAGGGGATCGTCGAATCCGCCCAGCGCGGCGTTCTGGCCGGCTTCCCCTGCGTTGACTTCAAGGCCACGGTAGACGACGGCTCCTATCACGCGGTGGATTCTTCGGAAATGGCCTTCAAGATCGCCGGCTCGCTGGCGTTCCGCAAGGCTGCCGAACAGGCCGATCCGGTTTTGCTCGAACCCGTCATGAAGGTGACCGTAGTCGCCCCGGATGAATTCATGGGCGATATCATGGGCGACCTGAACAGCCGCCGCGGCCGAGTGCTCGGCATGGAAAATGCCGGTAAGAACCAGATCATCAACGCCTATGTGCCGATGGCTGAATTTCAGACCTACGCGCCCGACCTGCGCTCGATGACCGGCGGACGCGGCATCTACCGGATGGAATTCTCGCACTATGACGAAGTGCCCGCGCACATCGGTCAGAAAATTATTGAGGCGGCGGCCAAGGCCAAGGAAAAAGATTAATCGGAAGGAATGAAAAAGTCCGCTTGGCATTCACGGGAGGGGGAGTAGCCGGCCCAGAAGGCGTCCCAGCGGCTCGAAAACATCACGCGGTTTCGAGCAGCCATACGCTTGGCTTCCGGGCAGCTTGCCAGATGGAACCGCCGGGAATTGCGGTTGCCGACATACCGGCCTTCTCCTTCGCGCCAGTTCTGCCACAGGCCCCGCCGCTCCCGCATGGCAGCACGCTGCGCCGCCAGCAGCCGGCTTTCGTATTTGATGTTCGGCAGCATGAACAGGCAGAATGCCACGCCCGACCGCAGCAGCTTTTCGTTGACCATCGTGCCGTCCGACAGAAAGACGTAAGCCAGGGTCCGGCCGTAGTCGTCCAGCCGCTCGAGATCAAATTCCAGCCGCACCGATTGCCCTGCGACCAGCTCGGCATTTTGCGTGCGCGCTTCAAAGCCCCACGGTTGGGCCGTGTGCCGCGCATGGTCGATTTCCGGTGCGTTGATACCGATGTAGCGCAGCAACCGTCCATCCGCCAACTGCACCGTGTCGCCGTCGTTGATACGTTTGACGCGGACAGTTTCGGCCGCCGCCGGCGGAGCAGGCCCGAATGCGAGCCCCAGAAGCACCAGCAGAACCCAGCCAACCGAATGCAGCAAGCGCTCTCGGCAGAACCGTGTCATCGGACGTCCTCAGCCGGCCGGATTCATATGGCACTGCCGAGCCGCCGCCTCGTCCAGCATGCGGGCCAGCCCGCCGCCGGAGTCAGGCTGGAACCCCAGCGCATGCTGCCACACCTCGTCGTCTTCCATGCACAGATAGATGCAGACCGAAGGCGCCCGTGCACGGATGGCGGCCGCGATGTCTCGGTAGACCTTCATGCGCAGCGGCTTGAAGTAGCGCATTTTTCCGTCCAGGCCGCCGATAAACTCGCCGTAGACGATCCGTGAGTGCTGAAACCGCTTTCGAAGGACGGCCTTGAGTTCCGGCATGAAGCGCAGGGCTCCCAGGCTGATCCAAACGATGTGGCGCGGATCGACGGCGGCGAACAGACGCTCGACGGTTCGGCGATAATCCGCCTCGCAGCCGTCGGCGATGACGATCGGATCGAAATGGAACGCCAGGGGATAGCCGTGCGCGGCGCCGCGGGCAGCTGCTTTCAGGCGTGCATCGAGCGAAGTCGTCCCCCGTTCTTCGGTCCGAATGACCTCAGCGGTGTTCAGGGACCATGCCAGGATCGTTCGACGTCGATGCGGCAGATCCAGCAGCGAGTCGATCTCCGTGGTCTTGGTCTTCAGCTCCAGGACGCAGCTGTCCTGACCGGCAAATTTGCGGATCAGTCTCGCCGAGAGATCGGTCCAGGGCTCCCAGATCAGGCTGTCGGTGAATTCGCCGGTTCCCAGCCGGTGGATCGTTCGGGTGGCGAAGAGACGTTCCAACTCCTGGTCCATCTCGTCATGGTTCAGAAAATATTGCAGAACCGGCGGGTGAAAATACGCCTGCAGGATGCAATAGGAACAGTCCATGCTGCAGAAGGTTCCGATATGCAGGATCTTATACCCGCAGCACGTGTAGTGGCGCGTGCCGGGGCAGGACTTGACGAAGGCGCCCCGGTTGCGGGTGAGATAGAGCACGCGTTTGCCGTGTCCGATGGGGTCTTGCGCCGCGGCGACGGCCGCATAAACCTCCTCCGCGCTCCGCACGATGCGGGCCGGCACCTTGAACCGGCGGCGGGCCGCCTCGACTTCAGGCCGTTCGGATAGCGCGGCATCGACGTAGAGCTCGGCGATTTTCATGAACCCGACGACTCCTCGAACCCCCTGCCCTTTCCGGTCAGCAGACGATTGAAGTCCGGGTGGTCGATCAGTTCATCCAGCTTGGCGCGCAGGTGCGCAACGTCTGCGATAGTCTGAAAGTTCAGCGTCAGGGTGAAGCCCGCTCCCTCGAAATCCCTGGGCGGTGCCAGTTGAATCATTTCACCCAGCTTCAACCGCTGCCGCAAGGCAAGGAAGTTGTCCTCCGCGGCCGCAACCGCCGGATAGCGGCGTTGTCGCAGCCGTCGGCGGATGGCATGAATCTGCTGGTTGCGCTCCG
The DNA here is from genome assembly GCA_964570965.1 of uncultured Desulfatibacillum sp. Classification (GTDB taxonomy): domain Bacteria; phylum Desulfobacterota; class Desulfobacteria; order Desulfobacterales; family SpSt-501; genus SpSt-501. Next base: position 45,935 of record CAZNAX010000004.1, on the reverse strand, counting down.
GGTCCGCGGGTCCGGTTGTATGCATCAACCCGCATTCGTCCAGGACCTGCCGCGGATCGATTCTCTCCCGAACGGCGATCTCCGCGACCCGGCTTACGATTTCCCGCTGTTTGTTCAGACTAGGCTTGAGCCGGCGAAACAGACGGGCAAAGGCGGTCGCGAGCCCCTCTTCCATGCAACCGAGCTCACAGGCCATGGCAAAGGAAAGCGCCCCCTCCAGGACGCCGCCCTGAACCTCGACCGGCATCCGGCAGAGGCGCTTCAACTGCGACGTCACGCCCCGGTGGGTCGGGAGCCCGAGGGCCAAGGCGTCCGCATCGGCGAGTCGACCGTCGCCAGCGGCCTGCTCGAGCAGGTTCAAGGCTCGGGAGGTTTCGATGAGATTCAGCGGTCGTTCCAGTGAATTTTCGGCAACGGCTTTTAGGGCAAGCTCATAGCCGGATGCCGATCGGAGAAGCCGCACAGGGATCGAATTCCATCCCAGCGCCTGACAGGCGTTCACCCGCCGAAAGCCGCTTACGATGATAAAGCCGCCGTCATCCGGTGCAACCAGCGGCGGCGGGCACAGTCCAAACCGGTGGATGGATTTCTGCAAACCAGCGCTTTCGCGGAGGGTGGTGATTCGGAAACGCTCATCTTCAGAGTCGATATCCGTCAATGGGACGATGCGGGAGCCTTCTCCATCCGATCCGAGACACTCAGAGGCCATGGCTGCTGCCGCTCAGCTGTCTGAGCGCTTCGAGGTATTTGAGGCGGGTGTTGCGGATGACCTCCTCCGGCAGGGTCGGAGGCGGCGGAGTTTTATTCCAGCGGGTGGATATCAGGTAATCGCGCATGTACTGTTTGTCGTAGCTTTGTTGCGGGCCGCCCGGTTGATAGGAAGCCTCCGGCCAGAAGCGGGATGAGTCCGGGGTCAGCAGCTCGTCGATGAGGATGAGCTCATCACCGACGAGGCCGAATTCGAATTTGGTGTCGGCGATAATGATCCCCTTCGTTTCGGCAAAAGCAGCGCCTCTCCGGTAAAGCGTCAGGGTCAAATCGCGCACGCGCGCGGACAACTCCGAACCGATGCGCTTGCGTGCCTCCTCAAAATCGACGTTGATGTCGTGCATCCCGGCTTCCTCCTTGGTGGCCGGGGTGAAGATGGGCTCCGCCAGCCGGTCGGATTCCTTTAATCCCCTCGGCAGGCGGATGCCGCAGACCTCGCCGGACTGCAGGTAGGAGCTCCAGCCGGAGCCGGAAATATACCCGCGGGCCACGCACTCAATGGGCAGCGGAACGGCTTTCTTGACCAGCAGGCTTCGGCCCTTTAGCGAAGCGGCGTAAGGCCGGCAGATCTTGGGGTATTCGTCCACATCGCTGGCGACGACGTGATTAGCAACGGTCGACCGCATCATCTCGAACCAGAAAAGCGAAATTTGAGTCAGGATGATGCCTTTGTCCGGGATCGGCTCGTGCATGACGACATCGAAGGCGGAAATCCGATCGGTCGCCACCATCAGCAGGTGTTCGCCCAGATCATACATGTCCCGCACTTTGCCGCGCTTCAAAAGTTTCAGATCAGGGAAATCCGTTCGGCTGATCACTGGATTCATCACGCGCACCCTTCCTGAAGTTGGAACGACACCGCTCCGCCGCAGAGGCCGGCTATTCCTCCCGCGAGAGGGATTGAACGAATTGCCTCACGGCGCGCAGCGCTTTTTCGTCGGGTTCGACGAACTCGATCCCGATTTCATAGGTCCCCTGCCCCGCATCGTGCACATGCACCGGCCGCCCCCGGAGATCTACCAGGTCATCGCCGAGGCCGATGCTGAGAATGACGTGATGGGCCTCTGCGATCGGGAAATGCGTTTCCAGCAAAATCCCGGATTCAGAGAGGTTCAACGTACGTCCCATGCCCTGTTTCACCGCTTTTTGGTCCTCGTCCAGGCAAACATAGGAGAGGTTAAGCGAACTGAAGCGTTGATGTTTGCGCTTTTCTTCGTTCTTCATTGGTTTAGGGCGCTCCTCAAAGGTCGCAGACCGATTACCGGATGCCGGACCGGCTGACCCGATTGATAGTTACCAAGGTTGTCGCCGAGATGCAAGCGGCCAGGTACTCGATGATGTTGCGCAGGGTAGCCGACAGCTGTTTGTATTCGGCGGTTATCTTCTGTGAGTCCACCGCCGCCAATTTAAGGTCGGGGGAGGAAAACACGGCCGCTGCGAAAGGCTCATGGCCGATCGTCAGAAACGGGATATGCCCGAAAAAATCGCCTTTCTGGAGCTGGGCCAGCGGGACATGACCAGCACCCAGGCTGCGGGCGACGATCACTTCGCCGTTGCGAATCCGGAACAGCCGCTCCTCATGCTGGCCTTCCTTGAGGGCCATTTTTTTTCCCTTGATTAGATCCATGAAGGTCGTGGTGCGCGCATGGGCGTCGGCGCCGATCCCGGTCACGCACCTCAGACGGTTGTCCAGGCTCTTGATCAGACTTTTGAAATCCGCCGAAAGATTGGCCAGCTCACCGGCCAGCAGCTGGGAGTCCAGCATGCCCAGCTGAACGTTTCCGCAGGCGACGACGGTGGTGCTGCGGACATTGTCGCCGATGAGCAGAGACGCCACGCTGCCGAGAAAAGCGCCATCGCCCACCCGCAGCAGCTTAAGCGGGCCCTTCGGTGTGGTTTTGATGATTTCGGCGGCCCCTTCCAGGATCACCCAGATCCAGTTCCCGTGGGCGCCCTCGTGCACGATTTCATCCCCGTCGTAAAAGCTCTCCTCGTCGATGACGTAGGCGTAGTCGACCAAGGGCCCCTTGATGATCGGGGGCATGTCCGATGAGCGGCCGGCGGATACCGGGGCTTCCACTTGGCTGGAGGCTGCCGTCGAAGGCGCCGGTCCGAGCTTGGCGATCTTGCCTTCATCGAGCAGGCGCAGGCCGTCTAAAATGAGCTCCATCCGGCCCTTTTGGATGGTTCGCTTACACGCCACCCTCTCCCGAGTAAATTCGAATCGTCCCTCCATCCAGCCGAAAAGGGTGAAAAGAGCCGCCGCACCGGACTGGGCCCCGTCCGTTGCATCGACGGGGTTTCCGTTTTCGAAAACGACCCGGCCGGCTTCCGCCCGGAAGGGACTGTAGACCCGCAGGGTGCCGGTGGCGGAGCTGCTGCCGAGCAGTTGCAGCAGCTCGCCGAGGTTCAGGAAGCTCAGCTTTCCGGAAAAATCGAAATCAGACGCCATAAAGTTCGCACGCAGGCGGGCTCACGCCCTTGTTGGCGGGGGGATCCGAGGCGTTCAAAAATTCAACTCCTGCTGAAGCTTGCGCAGCACGAGCCGAAGGCATTCCTGCAGTGTCTTGCCGACCCCCTTCCCGTTCAGGGCCGCCGCCGGCAGAGCAGGCGCTTTCAGCTGGCGGTTCAACTCGTGGGCCATCTGCTCGATCGGCATCAGCGGGATATCGGCTTCGGCCAAATCGCGTTTGTTGAACTGCATCACCAATGGGAGTTTAAAAATGCTCAGATGGTAGTCCCGCAGATTCTGTTGAAGGTCCTTCAACGCCAACATATTCTGTTCACGCCGCACCTCAAGCGAGTCGGCAACGAAAACCACTCCGTCCGCCCCGCGGAGGACCAGCTTGCGGGTGGAGGCGTACCGGACCTGTCCCGGCACGGTGTAAAGCTGCACGCGCACATCGCACCCTTTGACCTTTCCAAGTTCCAGCGGCAAGAAATCGAAAAACAAGGTCCGATCCCCCTCGGTATCAATGGAGATCATTTGCCCCCGGACATGCTGGGAGAAGGTCCGATGGATATATTCCAGGTTGGTGGTCTTGCCGCACCGCGCCGGACCATAGTAGACGATCTTGCACTCGATCTGGTGCTTCTTGAGATTTACGACAGCCATTTTATCATCATATCACAAGGTTTGATGGGCGCAAAGCAAAAACCCCTGCGGCTTAGCACCGCGCGGCAACCGGCGCCGCAGCGCGCGACGCTTCGTTTTTTTTGATCGGAGTCGTTTGCCGTCATGGACGCTTCAGACCTTTCAACCCATGAATTCTGTTGACAATCGCATGAATTGTGGTAACCAAAAATTCCTCTCTGATCCGATCGTATATGCGCGTAGACACCTGGATGTTCCGCTGCGTGTTTAAAATGTAAGGCCGGCCATCGGGTCCGCGGCGCCCGGCGGCGGCTGCACCAGCTTCCATCAACGGCCGTAAACGGAGGAGATCGCCATGGATAAGAAAGTCACCGTCATCGGGGCGGGAAACGTCGGTGCCACTGCGGCTCAGCGTCTGGCAGAAAAAGAGCTTTGCGATGTGGTTTTGGTGGATATCATCGAGGGGGTCCCCCAGGGAAAGGCGCTGGACCTGGCCGAAGCGGCCCCCATCGAAAAGCATGATTCCCATCTGGTCGGCACCAACGCCTATGACGCCAGCGCCGGCTCCGACATCATCATCATCACCGCCGGGATTCCGCGCAAGCCGGGCATGAGTCGCGATGACCTGCTGACCACCAATGCCGGCATCGTCAAGAAAGTGACCCAGGAAGTCGCATCCCGTTCGCCCAACGCCACGTTGATCATCGTGAGCAACCCGCTGGACGCCATGTGCCATGTAGCGTTAGACGCCAGCCGCTTTCCCAAGGAGCGCGTCCTCGGAATGGCCGGCGTGCTGGATTCGGCTCGGTTCCGGGCCTTCATCGCCATGGAATTGGATGTTTCGGTGGAAAACACCCACGCCTTCGTATTGGGCGGCCACGGCGACACCATGGTGCCGCTGCCGCGGTACTCCAGCGTAGCCGGCATCCCCATCACGGAGCTCATGGCCCCCGAGCGCATCGAGGCCCTGGTGCAGCGCACACGCAACGGCGGGGCGGAGATCGTGAGCCTGCTCAAGACCGGCAGCGCTTACTACGCCCCGGCGTCGGCCGCGGTGGAAATGGCCGAGTCCATCCTGAAGGACAAGAAAAAAATCCTGCCCTGCGCGGCCTACCTGAGTGGAGAATACGGAATCAAGGACCTCTTTATCGGGGTTCCGGTCAAACTCGGGGCCAAGGGCGCTGAGCAGGTGATCGAGATCAAACTGACCGCCGAGGAAAACGCCGCCCTGCAAAAATCGGCGGCCGCGGTTCAGGAGCTTAAAAACGCACTGGCCAAGCTGAAATACTGATTCCTCACGTTGCGTTCCGGCCGTCAAGGTCCGAGCCAAGTACAGCCTTCACCGCTTCGGCCAGTTTCCGATTGAAACCGGGCAGCGCGCTCAGTTCAGCGAGCGGTGCTGCCCGGATCGCTTCAAAGCTGCCGAAATGATCGATCAGCTGGGCTTTGCGCACCTTGCCGACGCCGGGGATCGCGTCCAGCGCCGATGTCAGGACGGTCGCCCGATGCCGTCGTCGATGGAAGGCAACGGCGTGGCGGTGCGCTTCGTCCCGTATGCGCTGGAGAAAAAGCAGCAGATCGCCCTCGCGGCCGAAATTTACCGGATTCGACCGTCCGGGGAGGAAAATTTTGTCTTGCACCTCCCCCCGCTCCGAGTCCTTTTTGGCGATCCCGATGACATCCATGCGCCCTTCGATTTGCAAATCCTTCATGACCGCCATGGCCGTGCCGAGTTGCCCCTTGCCGCCGTCCACCATCAACAGGTCGGGAAACGGCTCGGATGCCGGCCCCTTTCCCAGTCGGCGCCTTAGAATCTCCGACATGGACGCATAATCATCCGGCACGGCCACGCCGGTGATCCGGTATCGGCGGTAGGCGGCCGGTTCCGGCCGGCCGTCCACAAACACCACGAGGCCGGCCACGGGGTCTGATCCCATGAGGGTCGAGTTGTCGACACATTCGATGCGCTGCGGACAGCGCAAGAGCTCCAGACGACGTTGCAGCCGCAACAACAGCGCGGCCCCGCTGGAGCGTCGGGACAGCAGAGCGTCGAGTTCCGTGCGGGCGTTGTTCAAGGCCATCTCCAGCAAGCGTGCCTTTTCGCCGCGCTCCGGCCGGTGAATCTGCACCCGCTTGCCTTTCTGTGCGGTCAACCATTGCTCGATCCACTCCTGGTCATCGAGCGCATGCGACACGAAAAGCTCCCCCGGCACCAGCGCACGGTCCTCGTAAAACTGGCGGATGAAAACGCCCAGCATCTCATCTTCGGCAGCCATGCTCTCGGGAAAGCCGAAGTGGCGGGAGCCTGTCAAAAAGCCGCCGCGAACCTCCAGATAGGTGATCACGGCGGCGCCATCGGCGGAAGCCGCCGCGAAGACGTCCCGGTCCATAAAGTCGGTGGTCACCGCAACCTGTTTCTCGGTAGTCCGCTGCAACGCAAACAGCTTGTCCCTCAGCCGCGCCGCCTTTTCATATTCCTGAGCAGCGGCAGCCGCCTCCATATCCCCGCGAATCTTTCCCAGCAGCTCCTGGGTGCGTCCCTTCAGGAAGAGAACCGCCTCCTGAACGTGTTCACGATAGACCTCGGGGGCGACATCCCGACAGCAGGGCGCCAGACAGCCGTTCATCTGACAGTGCAGGCAGGGCCGGGTGCGGGTGCGGAATTCGTTCGCCTTGCACTTGCGCAGTTTGAAGGTTCGGTTGAGCACCTTGAGGGTTGCGCGCACGGCCTGCGCGGAGGCGAATGGTCCGAAATAAAGCGCCTCATCCCCGCCGATCTTCCGCACGACGCTGAAGCGGGCATAGGCTTCTTTCGGATCCAGCCGCAGGGAGGGGTAGCGCTTGTCGTCCTTGAGGACCACGTTGAAGCGGGGCCGGTGGCGCTTGATGAGGTTGGACTCGAGGATGAGAGCTTCTTTTTCGGTGCGGGTCAGGATGATCTCGATGTCGGCGATCCGCGCCACCAGCGCATGGATCTTGGAGCCGGAATGAGTGCTTGTTTTGAAATAGGCCGACAAGCGCTTGCGAAGACTGCGCGCCTTGCCGACATACAAGATTCGGCCGTCGGCCGCCTTCATCAGGTAGACACCGGGTTCCAAGGGGGCGGCGGCCGCCTTCTGGGCAGGGGCGGCGGGCGGCGGCGGTTGCGAAGGCGCGTTCATGTCTCCAGAACGATCAGCCGCTGCAAGCCCAGGATGCGGTCCCGCAGCTCGGCCGCCCGTTCGAAATCCAGCTCCTTGGCCGCCTGATGCATCTGGTTTTCGAGCCGGCGGATCTCGGCGTCGACCTCGTCCAGGGAATCATAGACAGCAGGTTCTTCGCCGACCCGGCCGGCCGTCGGCGCCAGCGGTCCGGCGGCGAAATCGAAGGCCCCGGCGATCGCCTTGTGCACCGATGTGGGCGTGATGCCGTGGGCCTGATTGTAAGCATGTTGAATCTGGCGGCGGCGGTTGGTTTCGTCGATGGTCTGCTGCATCGAGGGGGTGACCCTGTCGGCGTAGAGAATGACCAGCCCGTTGGCATTGCGCGCCGCGCGGCCGCAGGTCTGAATGAGCGACCGGGTCGATCGCAGGAATCCCTCTTTGTCTGCGTCCAGAATGGCCACCAGGGACACTTCGGGGATGTCGAGGCCTTCGCGCAGCAGGTTGATGCCCACCAGGACGTCAAAGTGTCCCAGCCGCAGATCCCGGATGATGTCCATGCGCTCCAGGGTGGTGATGTCCGAATGCAGGTAGCGGACCTTGAGCCCGAGGTCCGCATAGTATTCGGTAAGGTCTTCCGCCATGCGCTTGGTGAGGGTGGTCACCAGCACGCGCTCGCGGCGCTGTTGCCGGATGCGGATTTCATCGTGCAGGTCGTCGACCTGGTGGCGTGCGCTGCGGACCTCCATCACGGGGTCGACCAGTCCCGTCGGCCGCACGATGAGCTCGACGACGGCATCCCCCGATCGGCGCATCTCATGCTCCGCCGGGGTGGCGGAAACGTAGACCACCTGGTTGAAGCGGGACTGCGACTCTTCGAACATCAGCGGCCGGTTGTCCAGGGCCGACGGCAGACGGAAGCCGTACGCCACCAGAGTTTCCTTGCGCGAGCGATCCCCGCGGTACATCCCCCGGAGCTGGGGCACGGCGATGTGGCTCTCGTCGATGAACAGCAGAAAATCCCTCGGAAAGTAATCGAGCAGGGTCGGCGGCGGCTCCCCCGCCCGGCGGCCGGTCAAGTGTCTGGAGTAGTTTTCGATGCCGTTGCAATAGCCCAACTCTTGAATCATCTCCAGGTCGAAATGCGTGCGCTCCTCGATCCGCTGCGCCTCCAGCAGCTTGCCTTGGTCGCGAAAAAAATCAATGCGGCGGCTCAGCTCGGTGCGGATGGTCTGCATGGCCTTTTGCTGGGTGGTCTTCTGGGTGACGTAGTGGCTGGCCGGAAAAATGACGCCGCGCTGGAGTCGACGCAGGACCGTGTTGCGCAGGGCATCGATCTCGGCGACGCCCTCCACCGTGTCGCCGAAAAAATCCACCCGGACGGCCCGGTCTTCTTCGTAGGCTGGAAAAATTTCGACGCGGTCTCCCCGCACCCGGAAGGTTCCCCGAAAGAAATCATGATCTTTGCGTTCATAATGCATGGCGACGAGATCAGCCAGCAGCTGTTCTCGGCTGAACTCGGCACCGGCCTCGATCTCCACCCGCATGGACAGGTAGTCTTCCGGAGCGCCGAGACCGTAAATACAGGAAACGCTCGCCACCACCAGCACATCGCGGCGCGATAGGACGGAGCGCGTGGCGGAGTGCCGCAGCTTGTCGATCATGTCGTTGATGGAGGAATCCTTGGCGATGTAAGTGTCCGAAGTCGGGATGTAGGCCTCCGGTTGGTAGTAGTCGTAGTAGCTGACGAAATATTCGACCGCATTATCGGGGAACAGCAGGCGGAATTCGCTGTAGAGCTGGGCCGCCAGGGTCTTGTTCGGTGCAATCACGAGCGTCGGGCGGTTGATCCGTGCGATGACCTGCGCCATCGTGAAGGTCTTGCCGGAGCCGGTGACCCCTAAAAGAACGCTGTGCTTTCGGCCGGCGGCCAGGTGCCGGTAGAGCGCTTCGATGGCGGACGGTTGGTCGCCGGCCGGCTCGAACGCGGACTTCAGCTGAAAAGCGCTCATGCCCCCCCGTGCCGATCCGCCCGCCGGCGTTCGATCAACGCGGTGGCCATGGCGCCGATTCCCTCTCCGCGCCCGATCATTCCGCAGCCTTCGGTGGTTGTGGCCTTGAGATTGAAAGCCTGCGGGGCAGCGATCTGCATGGCCTGAAGAATCCGGCTCGATATCTCGCGGCGAAACGGCATGATCTGGGGCGCTTCGGCCAGCACGACGGCATCTACGTTGACGATCCGGAATCCGTCGGCGGCGATGAGCGTGCAGGTCCTTCTTAGAAGCTCCAGGCTGGAAATCCCCTGGTAGGCAGGATCGCTGTCCGGGAAGTGAATGCCGATGTCGTCCAGACCACCGGCCCCGAGCAGGGCGTCGCAAATGGCATGGACCAACACATCCGCATCGGAATGACCCAAGAGTCCCTTTTCATAGGGAATCGGGACTCCGCCCAGAACGAGCGAGCGGCCCGCAACCAGCCGGTGGAAATCAAACCCGATGCCTGTTCTAATGCCAGCGTTCATCATTCTGGTTTCCTTGTATGCATCGATGGCCCATCGCTGGTTCAAAAATAGCACACCCGGCGCAGCGGGTAAATATGGCCGCCGCAAGCCGCTCTTGGAGCAGCGAAGTTTTTCGTCTTGGAAGCGCCGATCGAGGGTCGCCGGCCGCAGCTACCCCCAGAGCGCTTCGCGCAGACCTGAGGTGCGCTCGATGCGGCGGTGAATGGCGGTCGTGAGAACCTCACGCCGACCGAAGAGTGTAAAACGCTTCCGCGCCCGGGTCAGGGCGGTGTATAATAGTTCACGGGAAAGCACCGGAGAGTCCTCGGCCGGCAGGATCAGCAGCACGTCTTCGAATTCAGACCCCTGGCTTTTGTGCACCGTCATGGCGTAAACCGTTTCGTGTTCGGGCAGGCGGTACGGCAGGAAGCGGCGCAGGCCTCCGGCCGCATCCGCGAAAAAGACGGCCAGACGTTCAGGGATCTCGGCCGAATCGCTCAGGGTGACTCCGATGTCTCCGTTGAAAAGCCCCAGACTGTAGTCGTTCTGGGTGACCAGGATCGGACGGCCGGAATACCAGGGGCTGCTGCGGCGCGGGTTGATCCGGATTTTCCCCTGACGCATCAGAACCCGCTCCACCAGCCGGTTGACCGCCTCCACGCCGTTGAAACCGGCCCGGTGGGCGCAGAGCACCTTGAACCGGCCGAGTTCCTGCAGGATTCGGTGGGGGTCCCCCTGTGCCCGGTACGCCGCGTAGCCTGCCGTCAGGTGCTGTTCCAACTCGGCCATGCCGTTGCGCCCGGGCTGCGGCTCCTGCCAGGTGAGGGCTCCGTCTGCGGTCCGCGCCAGAATGGCCAGCGTGCCAGGCGCATCGCCCTGGTTCACAGCCCGGCTGAGGGCCCCGATGGCGCTGTCGGCGGAAAACCGATGGCTGGTCTGCAGCTCTACGATGCTATCCTGCAGCGGACGGCGGTCCGATTGGATGGGGACGACCTGACCGGTCACGCGCCGAATCAAATCCCCGAACTCAGGTGAGAACCCCGGGCGGTGCGTCCGGCCGCAGATGTCTCCCAACACCGAACCGGCCTCCACCGATGCGAGCTGGTCTCTGTCACCGATCAGCACCAGTCGGGCCGATCCGGGCAGCGCGTCCACCAGCTTGGCCATAAGGGCCAGATCGACCATGGAGACTTCGTCGACGATCATCAGGTCGACCGGCAGAGGGTTCTCGGCGTTGTGGCGGAACAGGGGGGTGCCGGGCACGGGCCTGAGAAGGCGATGCAGAGTGTAAACCTCGTGCGGCGGCAGTGGACCGCAGCCGTCTGTCCGCACCGGCCGCGCCGGACGCTGCCGCAGGGATTCCTTGAGTCTGGCCGCGGCTTTGCCGGTGGGCGCGGCCAGCAGCACGCGGGTCGACCGCCCCTGGTGTATATCCTCCCACACGGAGATGATCTTGGCGACCGTCGTGGTCTTGCCGGTTCCCGGCCCGCCGGTGATCACGGCAAAGCGCTTGAGCAGAGCCACGGCAACGGCCACCACCTGCCAGTCGGTCTCCGGTCCGCCGTCGGCGAAATTACACCGGATGGCAGCCTGCAGGCACGCGGGGTCGAGGTGCTCCGGCGGGCAGCCGGCGCGCTCTAGAATGCGGGCGGCCAGGCGGTTTTCGTATTCCCAGTAGCGGTAAAGGTAGAGGCGGTTGCCCTCGTCCAGCACCAGCGGCCGGCGCTCCCCCGGGCGCCCGACCGCCGGGCAGGTGCCCAGGGCGGAGGCCCAGCGGTCCGCGGGCGGGCACGCCGCCGCCCCCGGTAGGCCATCGACTGGTTTTCCCGCCCAGGCTTGGAGATCCAGGCAGACGTCGCCGTTGCCGGTAGCGCGGCTGACCAGCGCCGCTGCCGGGTACAGGCTCTCGGTGTCTGCTCCGCCGAAGCGGCTGATGAACCTGGCGAAGTGCAGGTCGAGGGCTGAAAACAGTTTGTTCTCGATTCGATCAGACATAGTCCGGTATCAGCGCCTCTCCCAACGCGTGGACCAGCCGGGGTTCGGGCCGGTTGCAGAAAAGCCCGTAATCCGGCCCGTAATCGCAGCTGACTCCGCGCAGAAAAACATAGCATACCCCGCCGAAGTCTCGAGCATACTCGTAGCCGCGAACTCGCCATCGCAGGTACTGGTGCAACGCCAAGGTGTAGATGTGATACTGCAGGTCGTAGCGATGCTCGCACATCACGGCGCGCAGTTGGTTGCGGTGATATGCTTCCGGCGCTGCGCCCAAACGATTCGATTTCCAGTCAACCAGGTAGTACCGCCCGCCGTGTTCGAATACCAGGTCGATGAAGCCTTTCATAAAGCCGCGCGTCGGCGCGAAGTGCAGGGGCTCGATGCCGGCGGCCATCGGCGTTTCCTCAAATGCCGGCGGTGTCCCGTAGCGCGCGAAAACCTCTTCCAGGAGCGCCGGAGTCACCAGGTTCAGCGGGAAGTAGAATTCCATCTCGCTGACCCGCCGGCTGAGGCCCACCTCGGCCAGGCGCACCGCAGATGCACCGGCGAACAGCGGCACCTCAAGAACTTCGGCGATCATGCGGCAGACGGGTTCCGTCCAGGACGGCTCGAATCCGAACTCCCTGAGCTTTCGGGAAACGACCGTCCGGCAAACCGGTCGGGTGAAATCGATCGTTTCGAAGATAGAGTGAAAAAACGTACCGGCCCGCGCGCCCGTCGGGAAATCTGCCATACCGTTGGCGTCGGCGGCGGCGGGGCGGGAATCCTGCGCCGGGGCTCCGCCGGCCACCGCCGGGTAACCGCCATCGCGGTCCGGTGTTTCGGCGGGGCCTGCCGCCGCGAGAGCGGAATAGCTGGTCAGGGACCGAGTGCGGTCGATCGTTCCGCGGAATTCGCGGCAGGCTAGCTGAAGGGACACCCGGGCTTCATCCGCGCTTTTCGATGGCGGCTGCTCCGGCAGCCGGCGGATCACGATGGCGCCGTCCGAGGCGGCGGCGAGATCGTCCAGCCGGCTCCGAACCTCATCGTCTCCGATGGAATTGAATTCTTTCCTCAGCCGCCCGATCCAGTCGCTTTCGAGGGCGGCGTCCGTCGCCGAGGCGTCAGAGCGCAACAGGTAGGCCAGCGCCGATGTTTCGGCGGAGTTGATCCGGCCCCAGGCGAGATAGCAGCGCTCCCGCCCGCGGGTCACGGCAACATAGAGCATTCTTAGATTTTCGGCCAGGATCTCGTTTTGGGCGCGGAGCCGGTGGGGCGAATCCATATCGCCGCTGATGTCGGCCGTCAGGCGATTACCGTTCGCGGGATCGTGATAAAAGACATCGCCGCCCCGCAAAGCGGAACCGGACCAGGCGAACGGGCAAAACACCACCGGATATTCCAGCCCCTTGCTGCGGTGGACGGTGACGATCTTGACGGCGAGCTCATCGCTTTCCAGTCGCAGCTGGGTTTCCTCGGAGCGTTGCGCGTGGGGATCGACGTGACGGGCAAGCCACGTCACCAGACCGGCCAGACCGAGGTTTTCCTCACCGGCGGCACGGTGGACAATCTCGGCCAGGTGCAGAAGGTTGGTCAGACGGCGCTCGCCGTCCGGCAGGCAGAGAAGGCGCCGCTTCACCGCCTCACCGGACAGGAATTGCCGGAACATGGATGGAAACCCGCGTTCGTGCCACAGGCGGAAATACTCCCAATGCCTCCGGATGCGCGGCTCCCATGAATCCTCGGCCCGGTCTCCGGCGGCGATTTCGCCGGCGGAAAGGCCCAGCAGATGAGTGGCCAGCGCCGTTTTCAGTTTAGACGCGCTCTGGGGTTCGGCGATGCTGGATAGCACGGCCAGCAGTTCGTGGGCATCGGTCGAGTCGAACACGTTGGCCGTGCTGTAGATGACCGAAGGGACCCTGGCCGCAGAGAGATGCGCTTTCATCAACGCGGCCTGGCTGTTGGTCCGCACCAGTACGGCAATGTCGCCGGTCCGGACGGCGGCGGGGCCGGACGCGGTCAGCCGCTGGATTTCCAGGGTCACGGCACGGGCGATCAGCGCTTGCGCATGCGGCTTGGTCAGGGCTTTGCCGTCGTCGCGGTGCGGTCGGGAATCTAAGTGCCAGATGATCATCGCAGGCTCCGCCGCCATCGCTGTCGCTTCGTCCCGGGCGGCCTGGCCCGGGACGAAGTCGATCCCGGGAAAAAGAAAGGGCGCGGCCGATTGCGAAAAAAGCGTGTTGACCGCCTGCACCAGACCGGGTGAAGACCGCCAGTTGCGGATGAGGGTGAAACGCGCGTCGGCTCCCTGGGCGGCGCGTAGGTAGGAAAAAATATCCGCCCCGCGAAATCCATAGATGGCCTGCTTGGGGTCGCCGATCATGAAGAGCAGGTGGTGCGGCGATGAAAACAGCCGCGAGAACACAGCGTACTGGAGATCGTCGGTGTCCTGGAACTCGTCCACCAGTGCGGCCTGATAACGCCGGCGCACGGCATCGGCCAGCGCTTCGCCCCTGCCGGTGTCCAGCGTCCGGGCCAGCCGCCGCAGCAGATCGTCGAAGGACACCCACCCCTTTTCGGACTTGCGCCGTTCCAAGTCGGCTGGCACAACGTCGAGCAAGCGCGATTTGAGATAGTGCAGCTGCCCGGTCATTTCCGGAGCCAGCGCCTGTGCGGCCCGATGAAGCGCCTCGCAGGCGTCGAAGACCGAGTGGGACGGAGCCTGCCGGCGGCGGAGCGTCGCGCGGGCAAGATGGGACGAGCTTAGCTTCAAGACCGCGGCCACCGGCGGGAAATCGGAGGATTCGTGCGCGCAGGTAGCATCCATGGCATCGACCAATCCCCGGACGACCCGCTCCCGCCCCGACGGCCCGCCGCCTTCCCCGGGCGTCAGGCTGCCGAACCGAACGCCGTTCAGCGGCGCATTCATGAGAATGCGGCGGATATCGTCGCGGCCGGCGCGCCAACATGCCGCGAGTTCTTGCCGCCGCTGTCGAAAGGCATCAAGCGTTGCGGCCCGCAGGCAAGGCTCATCACGCCGGGGGGTCACCGCGAATTCAGCCGCGGTCGATTTCCAGGCCAGTTCCAGCAGGCAGCCCGGGTCACCCAGGGTGCCTTGGGCCCATTGCAGGAACTCCGGCGCTTGGCCGCAAACCCACCGGCGCCAGAAATCCTCCACCACTTCGACCAGGATCGGGGTCTGGTCCCGGAGCAGTTCCGCATTGAAAGCGCTGGCGGTCTCGAACGCGTTTTCGTATAGCACCCGCTGGCAAAACCCGTGGATCGTGTAAATGGCAGCGCGGTCGAAATCCATCAGCGCCTGGCGCAGCAGGCGCCCCGCCTGGACGGGGTTGACGTGGCCGGCAGCCAGCTGTCGCAGGAGCTCGTCGTCGTCGACGGGGGCTCCGGCAAAAGCGTCACGCGCTTTGGCCAGGCGCTTGTAGATCCTATCCCGCAGCTCGGCGGTGGCCGCGCGGGTGAACGTCACCACGAGGATCTGCTCGACAGGCAGCTGCTTTTCGAGCACCAGCCGGACGTAAAGTCCCTCGATGGTGAACGTCTTGCCGGTGCCGGCCGCCGCCTCGATGAGGCTGGCCCCCTTCAAGGGGGTGCGAATGAGGTCGAAGGGCGTCAAGGCCGGGGGTGCTTCCCGTTCAATCGGTAGATGAATGCCAGGACTTCCGCCACCGCCCGGTAAAGCTCCGGTGGGATCTCCGTTTCGATATCAAGGGCGCTCAACGTGGCCGCCAGATTTGAATCTTCATGCAGCGGCACCCCGTGCTCCCGGGCGAGGGCGATGATGTTTTCCGCCGCTTGCCCCCGGCCCTTGGCGACCACTCGGGGAGCTCCGTTTTGGGTGCGATCGTACCGCAGGGCTACGGCTCGGATCGGCTTTTCCGGTTTCATACGCGCACATCCACTTGGGTTTCACCCGCGGACCGCCAATCCTCGCTCAAAAATCCGGCAATTTTCCGGGACGAAACCGACACTTGAAAGGTTACGTGTTCAAAAAACGGTGCCAGTGCGTGTTGCACCTCGGGCGCGTGCCGGTTGACCAGATCCCGCATCCGGGCGTTGGAAACAAAGACGGACACGTTAAGACGATGGCCCTGCAGGATGAGATCGGCGCGGACCGCTCCCATTTGATCGAGTTCAAGCAGGATCGCTGCACGATACCCCTCATCCCTGCGGCCGCCCGCCCGCCGGGCATAGGCGATTTTCAATTCCGCCTGGCAACGTTCGCCCGCCATGGGCAGGTCAAAATGCACCATCTGGAAAGGGTGTGACGCGCCGGCCGGCTGAGTCAACTGCTCCTGGCCGGCGCGGATATCGGCCAGCAGCTCACCGGCCGCTCCAGCCAGGCCGGCCGCTTCCCGGCTGTCACGGATCAGTTGCCGGCCGACTTCGCTTTGAAAAAAGGCTTTAAGAAAAAGCAGTCGGGACTTGAGGTCGGTTGCCAGAATTCGTTCCGATCCCCCCGCCGATCCACACTCCGGCGCCGACTTCCCTCCGGCTTCGCCGTCTGTCCGCTTGACGGCACCTGCCAGCCGATGTTCCAGGAACAGCCCGGAATCCTCGCAGAATTCCCCGAGCTTGCGGGCCAGCGCCTCGGGGCGCGAACCCGCATCGAGCGGCTTCAAAAAAATCCCCAAGGCTTCCACCATTTGCCGGAATTCGGCCGGCAGCTGCGGCGCATTCGGCAGCCGCTGCATCGCACCGGACAGCTGCTCGATGTGCACATGAACCGTTTGGAGCGCTGCCGCCGAAGCCGCCCGCGCCGGTCCGCCGGCGCCAGCGGCTTCGGGCGCAGCTGGACCGGAAGCCGGCAGCAGCTGGAGCCGCAGCTGGCCCTCCGTCTGCTGGACCCGCACCCGCAACTCATCGCCTGCTGCCACGGGGAAGGCGATATCGGCCAGCGCCCGGAAGCGACCCAGGTCCACCAGTGCGCGCTGGTTTTCAAAGACCTCCAAAACCTTAACGTTCAGCCGGTCTCCGGGTTTCAGGGCGGCCGTTTCCGGCACGCTTCGCAGAATGCCTATGATCGAACCGCTTTCCATCACGCCAGTCTCTCGCTCTTGGCAAACGCTAAAAGGGGATCAAATACTCGTCGGCTCAGTTCCTCGAATTCCGCGCCCAGGGGATCGTCGGTTTCAAAACAGCGCCGGTAGTAAGGGTCCGCACCTTCTCCCTCCTGGATCCCGTTGCCGTCCCAGATGCTGCGGGCAGATCCTAGCGCCCGGCGGGAGGAGGATGTTGTGCGCAGCACGCGGGCATACTCCAGCGATGACTTCGGGAAAAAGCACAGCGGTCGCTCAAGGCCCTGCCGATAGATGCCCAGAAGCTCTTCCAAAATGGACCGGCTGTCCGGGACCCGCCTCAGCCTCAGGGTGCGGTCGGTGCAAACGTAAACGCTTTCGCATTCGCCCTGCCCGGGGGCGGCCAGGCAGAGGGCCAGATGCTGCAGCCAAAGTTCCAGATAGTCCTTGGCGCGGAGCTTGCCGAAGCGGTAGCGCAGGCAGCCGGTGTCCGTCACCCCGTTAACCCGCGCCGCCAGGCTGAACCCGGCGATGTCCCACCGCGTATCGATCATTTTCGGAGAGCCTGCCTGACGCAGCGGCTCGAGACGACGGGCGAATCCTTCTACCTCGGCCCATAGGCGGTTGAATTCCACCTCGCCCATCGCCCCGTGGGGCAGTCGGCCGTCGGCGCGCAGCGCCGGGAAAACGTCCCGGCGTTGGAGGCCCCTCAGCCGCTGATCGAGCATGCGGCAGCCCATGTCGAACCGCTCGATCCCCTCCAGGGAAAAAGGTTCGCTGTCCTTCGCCGACGCCTCCGGCGGATCGAGGCGCACAGCCAACCGGTTCCGGACGAGGAATCTGGCCGGGTTCCCGAAGAAAACTGCCAGCTGTCCGAGGTCCAACCGGCTCCAGGACGACGCATCCTCGTTCGTCAATGGGATCGGCCCGGTCACAAACGGCTGGGGTGCGGCGGCATCCGCCGCCGCGGCACACGCCTGCATGTCCTCAGCGGAGTAGCTGAAGAGGCCCGCCCCCTCCCGAAAATAGTCGCTGGAAAACGCCTGCAGCCGGTGACGGGTGACCAGGCCCCGGCCGGCAGCATCCGCGGCCAGACCGTAGCCCGACTGGAGCACATCGATAAGCTCGCTGACGACGACGGAGGGCGGCACGGGGCTGTTGTCCTGGATGCTCTGCCCCACGTAGCTGATGTAGAACCAGCGGCGAGCGGACAGCAGCGACTCGAGAAAGAGGTATTTGTCGTCGTCCCGCCGCGAACGATCACCCGGGCGCGGCGCCTGGCCGATCAGGTCAAAGGTCAGCAGCCGGCTTTCGCGGGGGTAAGCATCATGGTTCATTCCAATGAGGCAGACCGCCTTGAACGGGATGGAGCGCATTGGCAGCATGGCGCAAAAGGTCACCCCGCCCGCCATGAACCCCCGGCCGGCGCCTTCCCCTTCGAGCCGCTCGGACAGGAACCCGCGCACGACTTCCGCAGAGACTTCCGTAGTAAATCCGGCCGCTGCGGCGGTGTCGGCCATCTCATCCAGCATCCGGCGGATGCGCTGCAGGTCGGGTTGAGTTTCGTCGTCATCCGGAAAAAAGGCGGATAGCATATCACGGATGTCGCTGCGCCATTCCTCCAGCCCTCGGGCCCGGCGCAACCGGCCGGAAAAGGCAAACACCTGCTCCAGGAAATCCAGGAACGGGCCGATCACGCGTGCGTCGCTGCCCTCGATGGCGTCATGGCCACGAATTCCGTGGAACACCTCGGTTTCGCGGGACGGCAGCGCATAGCCTAGAAGCAGACGTTCGATTCCGGCCCTCCAGGTATTGTGCGGATGCGCCGGAAGACCCAGTGCGATTTGGGTGGCTTCGTCCTCGCCCCAGCAGATGCGCGCCGCCCGGATCCACTGCTCCACACGGTGCCGATGGGCGTTTTCCAGGCCGAAGCGCTTCAATACCGCCGGGGCCTCCAGCAGGCGCAGCACGTCGCTGGCGCCGAACCGACTGTCCAGGAGATCGAACAGCAAGAAAAAGGCCCGAAGGCAGCCGCTTTCCCGGTCGGGGCGGCGGTCGGCGATGGCGAATGGGATGTGCTGCCGGAGGTTGGCCGGGGCGCCGAACACCGCTGAAATGAAGGGGGCGTAGGCGTCGATATCCGGGGTCATGACGACGATGTCGTCGGGCTGCAGCTGCGGATCCGCCTCGAACATCGCCAGCAGTTGATCCTGCAGAACTTCGACCTCGCGCATGGGGCTGTGGCAGGCGTGAATCCGTATGGATTCGTCGGCGCAGGGCGCCGGGTCCGGGTGAGGGTCTCTTAGGTTCAGGATATCGGACTGGATCCGGCCCAGAAGGGATTGTCCGCCAGGCTCGACAAACACGTCGGTCTGCTGGCCGGAAAAATCGGTGAGGATGTCTAAGAAATTCCGCCCGAGGGTCCCCAGCGAGGCCAGCAGCCGGTTGCCGAGCTCCAGGTGCAGGCGGCTCTCAACGCTTTCGCTCTCTCCTATCCGCCGCTGAGCTTTTTGGACGGCGCGTTCGGAGACGATATCGGCCCAGTATTCGCGGCAGGGGTTCATGCAGAACACGTGCACATCGATGACCCCGGAGAGCTCTGCGAAGATGTCCAGGTGAAATCGGGGAAGGTACGAGACGCCGAACAACGACACCCGTAGGGGTAGCGCAGCCAACCCGTGGACGCCTCTACGAATGGCCTCGGCCAGCAGGCGACGCCGACAGATCCGGTGCACCCCCGGTGTGAGCCGCACCAGCTCGCGCCAGATCAATGCCTGCCAGCGGTGATGGGTCGAATTTAGAATTTGCCCTGATTCCCAGCGATCAATCAGCTCGGGGCGGAAAACGAGGTACTGGTCAAAGAGATCGGCGGTCCTGCGCGCGAGCTGGTAGCGCTTCCCCCCTTTCGAATCTCCCGCCAGAAAATGCCGCAAGGGCGCAAAATCGGGGTGATCGGAATGCTCTCCGATGAAGCCCATGATGCGGAAAGCCAGGACGTCGGGGTCGAAGGCTGAGGGCCCCGTCGGATCAACGGCCGATACGGTTTGGAACACCGTCTCCAGAAAAGCGTTGGGGAATGGGAACCGGACATTTCCGCTGATGCCGTTCAGGCGGGCCAGCTCCATCGACAACCAGCGCTCCATGCCTCGGCTCTGGACAATGACGACCTCGGGAGCCATGGCTGAGGACAGGGGCGCTCGCACCACCTCCGCCAGGCGTTCCACCAACGCCTCCATGCGGTTGCTCGTAAATATAAAAAACCCCGACATGAGTTTCTGTCCACGAATGATGGCGGAAGCCCTCTTCTGCCGAACGGTGTTGCTGACGAAGGCATACCCGGCCGCGCTCAACCCAATGACCGGCATTTAAGAGCCAGGATTGACGCGATCCGCTTCAGGAGGGAAAATCGTCGTTGATTCTCTTTCGGAGCAAGTGAGAGCAGCGGAACGTAATCACCTTGCGGCCGGATAGGAGCAGGTCTTGGCCGGTCGCTGGATTCCGCCCCCGGCGTTCTTTTTTCAACCGGACACAAAACTTTCCGAATCCGCTGACGAGAACGTCTTCACCATTCTCCAGTTTGTTCTTGATCAGCTCCAGCAGAAGCTCCAGAACCTCGGCGGACCGGTTTTTGGGAAAACCAAGATCCTGGTGGATGACATCCGCAATTTGGGCCTTGGTCAGGGTCATGTGCGCCGGTTCCAGGCGTGAAAAACGTTTCGGTCGTAACGTCGAGTGGATCGAAACCTACTTAAACCGTTTGGTTTTGTCAAGAGCAGATAACTTGGCAGGTTTGTTATAAATTACAATAGGATAAAACCATATTCAGGCCTCTGCTTCTTGACCTCACAGCCGTTTGCGAATAGAATAACGATGGTATGGTGATTGTTGAATCAGCTGGCATTTCCGACGTTGGCAAGAAAAGGCAGTCCAACGAAGACCGCATCCTTGTCGATGATGCCCGGGGATTGTATTTGGTGGCCGACGGAATGGGTGGCCACCGGGCCGGAGAAGTCGCCAGCACCTTGGTCGTGCAATCCATATGCGATTTTCTGGCCAAAGGTCAGGACCCAGACAACCATACGGGCCTGCCTGGCAACCTCTCTTCCCAGGCGCATCGACTGCTGGCAGGAATCGAATGGTCCAACCGAGTCGTGCACCAAACCGCCACCGAACATGACGACTATCGCGGGATGGGATCAACGGTGGCCGCGGTGTATTTTTCCGAAGACACGGTGATCGCGGCCAACGTAGGGGACAGCCCGATCTTTCTGGTGCGAAACGGAACGATTAATTTGCTCTCGGTCCCCCACACCCTCCAGGCCGCGCTGCCGGCAGATGCGCAGGTTCCCTCCATGGGCAACATTCTGACGCGCGCGGTGGGTCCGAAGAGCCTGGTCGAGGCCGATATCTGTGAATTGAACTGCTTCAAGGACGATCAACTGGTCATCTGTTCGGACGGATTGAGCACCAAGGTTGCGCCGCGGGAAATCATGTCGCTCACCACCGCCCATCCTCCGGGTTCCGCGTGTCGCGCGATGGTGCAATTGGCCAACGAACGCGGCGGTGACGACAATATTTCGGCCGTCGTTCTGCGAGTGGCCGGCGTGCGGCGCCAACATCGCTCGGTTTTCATAAAATGGGTTTATCAGGTGCGGCAGCGACTAGCAGCTAACTGAAATCGCTTGAAAGTCTGCAGGAAATTGCTACGAATGCCAAACATTACACTCAAATTCAAAGACAACGTTCTCGGCCGGTATCTCGTCGACAAGGGCAAATCACTGACGATTGGCAGGCGCAAGGATAATGACATCGTCATCGAAAACCTGGCGGTCTCAGGGCATCATGCCAAGATCGATTCGGTCGGTGATGCCTTTGTACTGGTGGACCTTCAGAGCAAAAACGGTTCGTTCGTCAACGAGCGCCTGGTTAATTCCCATTGGTTGAAAAATGGCGATATCGTCAGTATCGGAAAACATTTTCTGGTTTTTTCAACCGAGGAGGACGCCGCCGCCGGCACTCCGGCTGAAATCGACAAAACCATGGTGATGGATACCAGCAACTACCGCTTGATGGTGCAGAAAAGCGCTCCGGTGGTTCCGAAACCGCTGCTGCGACATGACGATGCCTCGGGCTATCTTGAGTATTTGTCCGGCGGCCAGGGCCAACTGGATCTTTTCAGCAAGCTCATCAAAATCGGAAAGGCCCCGACCTCCGAGATCGTGGTCAAGGGGTTGCTGGTCGGTTGGACGGCCGCCACCATCAGTCAGCGGCCGGACGGGTACTACTTGAGTTATGCCGGCGGGATTTGCAAGCCCCGGGTTAACGATCAGCCCATCAAGAAGTCGGTTATGCTGAGGGATCTGGATATCATCGCGATCGGATCGGTGAAGCTTCAGTTTTTCAACCGGTCGGCCGCATCATCCGGCAGCGCCGGTGCCGCGGTTGGACGAGCCGACGACGCATCCGCCTAGCCGCAAGGGCCACGAAACCGTGGCAGCGGCGCGCCGTCGATGCGTCTGCCTCCCGCCCCCTAAACTTTAACGCGTTCCACGTAGGACCCGGTGCGCGTGTCAATTTTGATAAGCTGGCCTTCCTCCAGAAAAGTCGGTACCTGCACCACATAACCGGTTTCCAGCGTCGCCGGTTTGGAGTCGCCGGAGGCGGTATCTCCCTTGACCCACGGATCCGCCTTGAGGATGCGCAAGTTCATGAAGGTGGGCAGCGTAATCCCAATCGGACGCTCCCGGTAAAAAAGGACGGCGCAAACGGTATTTTCCTTGAGAAAATTTCGCGCCTCCCCCACTTGATCCTCTCCCACAAACTCTTGTTCAAAAGTGGAGGTGTTCATAAAGCAAAATTTGTCGCCGTCTTTATAAAGAAACTCCATCTGCTTTTCTTCCAGGTTCGGCTCTCCGAATTTTTCACCCGACCGGAAGGTTCGATCGAACTGAATGCCGCTGAGCATATTCTTCAAGCGGCATTTGTAGAGCGCCTGCCCCTTTCCCGGTTTCACGAAATCAAACTGAACGACGATGTACGGATCGCCCTCGTATTCGATTTTCAGGCCTTTTCGCAAATCACTGCTCTCGAACATGAGTCCTGTTCCCCTCGGTTGATGAAGCGTAAGTGGATTTCAGCGCGGCGGGCGAACCACCCCATGTATTTTGCGGTTGACTTTTCCGGGCGTGTTTACCATATTCGATAATTCAGCGCAAATGGTAATTGATCCAGATCCAGCATGCCTCGGGAGATGCAGCACGATCATGATCATCATCATCGATTTCGGAGCGCAATACAACCAATTGATTGCCCGCCGCGTGAGGGAGAATCGCGTCTTCTGCCAGATCGAGGCACCGGGCGCTGCCTTGGAAGCCATCCGGCGCCACTCGCCGCAGGGGATTATTCTCTCCGGCGGGCCTTCCAGCATTTATGGAGCCGGCAGCCCCAAGATCGACCCGGTTTTATTTGATCTGGGCATTCCCGTTTTGGGAATCTGCTACGGGATGCAGTTCATGGTGGCCGCCCTGGGCGGCCGCGTCGAGCGCGCCCAGAAGCGGGAGTACGGGTTCGCCGAGCTTTCCGTCAAGGATGTCGATGGGTTGTTCAAAGGAGTCGACCGCACCACGACCTGCTGGATGAGCCATGGCGATTCCATCCAGCGATTGCCGGAGGGCTTCGCGGCCACGGCGTCTACCGCCAATACGGCCTTCGCCGCGGCCTGCGACGACCGTCGCAAGCTCATGGGCGTCCAATTCCACCCCGAGGTGGATCACACACCGATGGGCCGGGTCATGCTGAAGAATTTTCTTTTCGACATCTGCGGCTGCAAGCGGTCCTGGACCATGAAGTCGTTCGCCAAAGAGGCCATCGCGGACATCCAGCGGACGGTCGGCGACAAGAAGGTTCTGCTGGGGCTGAGCGGAGGAGTGGATTCCTCGGTGACGGCGATGCTCCTTCACCAGAGCATCGGGAGGCAACTCACCTGCATCTTCGTCGACAACGGCCTGTTGCGGAAAAATGAAGCCGCTCAGCTCAAGCAAACTCTCCGGCAGCATTTGCAGATCAACATTCGCTTCGTAAACGCCGCCCCCCTTTTTTTGCAGGCGCTGCGCGGCGTGACCGACCCCGAACGCAAGCGCAAAATCATCGGCCGAATCTTCATGGAGGTGTTCGAAAGCGAAGCCCGCAAGATCAAGGGGGCTGAATTTTTGGCTCAGGGAACGCTGTACCCCGATGTCATCGAATCGGTTTCAGCTTTCGGAGGCCCCTCCGCGGTGATCAAGTCGCACCATAACGTCGGCGGCCTGCCGAAACGCATGAAACTGAAGCTGATCGAACCGCTCAAATATCTTTTCAAGGACGAAGTCCGCAAGCTGGGCAAGCAGGTCGGATTGCCGGAAGACCTGGTCTGGCGACAGCCCTTCCCCGGCCCCGGCTTGGCCATTCGCGTCCTCGGAGAAATCACGGCGCGCCGTCTGAACATTTTGCGCAATGTCGACGAAATCCTTCTCGCTGAAATCCGCAACGATGGCCTTTACCAAAAGCTGTGGCAGTCCTTTGCCGTCCTGCTGCCGATCAAAAGCGTGGGAGTCATGGGCGACGCCCGCACGTACGAGAATATCGCCGCCATCCGAGCTGTAACCAGCCGTGATGCGATGACAGCCGATTGGGCCCGTCTTCCGCACGAATTGCTCGCTCGGGTCTCCAATCGAATCATCAACGAAGTGGATGGAGTGAATCGGGTGGTTTACGATATCAGCTCCAAACCGCCGAGCACGATCGAATGGGAGTGACTTGCGGAGGAACCGCACGCTAGATGGCCAGCCAAGACCGATTTCGCTTCGAACCGAAAGACGAGGAACCTGAACTCGCCGTAGCGGACGAAGAACTCAAAAAGCGAGTGAATCGGCTGAGTCAGCGAATCAGCTTTGTGACGCTGCTGCTGCCGAGCCTGATCGCGATCGTTATTTATGTGGCCTACCAAGACTTGGCCGACCGCTTGCTCCGCACCCAGAGCAGCGATCTTCGGTCGGTGGAAAGTATTGCAGCCGATATCGATCAAAGGACAGCGGCGATGAACGCCCGGCTGAGCGACATGGAGACGGCGCTGGCGCAGACGGGTCAGGCGCAAACCAAGCTGCAGGCGCTGCTGGAAGAAGTGCGCCAGGGTGCTGCGGCGATGCAAAAGCTGAACGCCACCAAAGCCGACAAGACGGAGATCGAAGAGGCCGCCAAACGTCAAGAGGAGGCCCTGGCCGCCATCAGCAAGAATGTCCAGGGGCTCACCAAGGAGTTGCAGGCCTTGGCGCCGTTTCGCGAAGAACTCGGGGTCAGCACGACCCTGCGGACTGACATGCAGGCGCTGTCAGCGCGCCTGCAGAAGCTCGAAGGCAGCCTCGGCAAGGATCTCACCGGCTTGGCCGGTTTTATGGATCGCTCCCGGGCCGAGCTGGATAAAATCAAATCCGATTTAGGCAGTCTGCAGGCTCGCAAGCTGGACCGGGACGCCCTGGAGCTGGAGGTTCTCAAGGCCAAGCGCCTCTATCAGATTGCGCTCGATCAGGAAATCGCTCGAATCGACAAGAGCCTCAACACATTCCAACGGCGTCTGGAACAAGTCGAAAGAGCCTTCGGCTCCAAGTCTTCATCCGCGGCCCCTTCCCTTCCGCCGCTCACCGGTGGCATCCGGGAACAACCGGTCGAATAAACTGTGCCGGCCGCGGTATCAGACCAACCAGGGTAGCTCGCAGCGAAAATGAACCAGGACTCTCTGCTGAAACTGCTCCAGGCGGTTGCGGCCGGCGCTCAGACGCCGCAGCGCGCTGCGCAGCAGCTCGAACATCTGGCTTGCCAGGACCTCGGCTACGCCCACGTCGACCATCACCGCAGTCTGCGCAAGGGCTTTCCCGAAGTCATTTACGGTGAAGGCAAATCCGCCGAACAGATCGCCGGCATCATGCAGTGCATGAGTTCGCAAGAAAACCTGATTCTCGCTACGCGCGTCGACTCCGGCAAGGCCCGGGAGGTCCAGGCGCGGCTGCCCGACACGCAGTATCATCCCGACGCACGCATGCTCGTATGGTCCTCGGCGAGCCCGGCATCCCGGGGCCGAGGAACCATCCTGGTGATCGCCGCCGGAACCTCCGATCTGCCGGTGGCGATGGAAGCGGTCATCACCGCTCAGGCCATGGGCAACCGGGTGGAAAAGGTCATCGATGTGGGAGTCGCCGGCATCCACCGGCTCTTTCGGCATCGGGAGATGCTGGAGAGAGCCAGCGTCCTAATCGTGGTGGCCGGCATGGAGGGAGCACTTCCCAGCGTGGTGGCCGGCATGGTCAGCCGTCCGGTCATTGCGGTGCCGACGAGTATCGGTTACGGTGTCAGCCTGGGTGGTTTGACCGCCCTTTTCGCCATGTTGAACAGCTGCAGTTCCAACGTGGCCGTCGTCAACATCGACAATGGTTTTGGAGCCGGTTACGTGGCAGCCATGATCAACCGGGCCTGACCCGCGGCGTCGACCGCGCAACGGAAGGCCCCTTTCGAGGAACCACCGCATGGAAACCAAAGATGCCATTTTAGCTTACTCTCAAAGCGAGAAAGCCAAGGCCGGCCTGCTCATGGTCTCCCAGTTGCTTGAAATTTACAACGGGGTGCCCGAACATGACCGCCATGCCGCGGAACGCTTTCTTCGGCCGCTGATCGGGATGATCGCCAACGAGATCCATCTGTCCAAGAAAATGACGTCGCCGGAGATGTGGGGCAGTATCGACAAGAGCCTCAACGCGGCGCTGGTGATGATGAACTCCGGTGTGCTCTCCGAGGCGACCTACCACGTGGTCCAGGCCATCAGCGCCGTGACCACCATCGGCCAACGCGCCATGCAGCACCTGATCGACCAGAAGCTGCTGTAAAGGGGGATAGGGCGGTCAACGGGCCTTTACGAGGTCGTTCCACAGCATTTCAAGCTCGGGGGGACGGTGGGCGGCCGGAACCTTCAGGAGCGGAGCGCCGCTCTGCCGACGGTATTCGCCGACGGCCTCCTGCACCTGCCGCAGAAGCTCGGAGCTATCGAGGTCATTTAACGCCCGAAGGATGAGGCGATCATCCCGAACCTGATCGCGGTAGACGTTCAAGGTGTTTGCGGCGGTGCGCAGGTGGGAGAGCCGTTCTTCCAGTTGACCCAGATAGCCCGTCACCTGTTGCAGCGCCAGCAAATCGTAGCGGATGCGGTTGATCTGAAGAGCCTGTTGGAAGCTGCCGGCGCTGCAGCGGCGGCGTTCCTGACGGATTTCGGCCGATAGCGCTTCGGCCTGGACTTGCAGCTGCCCCTGCACCGCCGCCGCCGTGGCGGACCTGTCGTCGATGAGCCGGGCGGTGCTCTTGATCTCCTCCAAGGCCCGGTTGAGCTCCCCCCCGGGTTCCCCGTCGGATGCCAGGCAGGCGCAAACCGCTAACAGAATCCATCCGACGATCTCCGTCGTCTTGCGGATGAGCAGGACCATCATGAGTCCGAATTCCCAGGGGCTTTTCCGACCGCAAGGTCGATGGCGCGGCGGAGGGTGTCCGGAACGAACAAGCGGCCTCCGGCAGCCTCCCACCGCATTAGGTGCTCCGCACTGAATGGGCTGTGCAGCCCCATGAGTTCCAATTGCCGGCCGTTCCATCCGGCCACGTGTTGGCCCGCTTCGACCGATAGCTCGCCGAGCCCGTTCAAAGAAATCCAGGCGCCCTGCCATGCAAAAAGGTGTGCGGCGACATCCGCCTGGAGCTTGGCAAGGCCGTTCAAGCAGAGCCATTCGCCCGGCCATTCCGAGAGCTTCTGTGCGGCGAGCGGAGTCAGCTCCGTCACACGATTCAGAAACAGTTGCTTCGCATCGGATTCCGCCAAGCAGCGGGCGCCCTTGAGGCTGAGCCTCGACAACTCTCCCGCCGCCGTCAGGTTTCCGCTGCAAACCTCCGCCACGATCTCCCGATTACGGTCGTCGCCGGGTACCACTTGCATGAGCTTGGATTGTTCAATCAGCCGCTTGGCAATGACGTCCAGGGATGCTGCGGTCATCGGCCCTGGATGGATTGCAAGCCGGCTCGCGGTCGGCTGGAACTTTTGCAGGGCCAGATCCATGTCGTATAGATGCCGCTGCATATCGATGCCCTCCGCGACTGCCGCCACCAGAAGGTCGATCGACGCTCGGCGCTTCAGATATAGAAGCTCTTCGCTGGCCGCATCGATCCACTGCAGCGGCTGAGCGAGCGCTTCACTGTACATCTGACGCCGTTGGATGTTTTGCAGCAGCAAATCGACCTCGCTGTTCTTGCGGGCGAGGACCAGCGAATCGATGCGGGCCTGCTTCAGAAGATGCTTGGTTTCTTCCTCGAGTTCGAGGATGCCGTAGCGGTAATCCTGCTGCACTCGCAGGATGGCATCTTTCTTGACGTGAAGCAGGCGCCGCACCTCATCGACTTCTCTCAGTTTGATCGCCCAACCGCTTGAATCTTCGGTTGTTTCGGAGCTCGGTGCAACGGCCGCCGGGGCGGATGCGCTGGCAGCGTCGATGGCCGACTCGGACGGAGATGTGCTTGCAACCCGGGTTGCTGCCAGCCCCGGCGGGCGCGCATACAGCCAGACACCGGCAGAAATCGCACCAACCAAGGCAAGCATGGCCAGCGCCGGGCGGAAAAGACGGCGTTTGGCGGGGGTTTTTCCGGCGGGTTCCGGAAAATCCGCAGCGGCGGGAGGCAGCCCGGCTGGTTCCGGAGATTCGGCATCTCCGAATCTCAGGTCGCTCGGTTCCAGAGATTCAAAATCGGTCTTGAAGTCGGTTTCCATACCGGTCATATTGAAGTGCGATATGAACGAACGCTCAAGTGAAACTATCGGCCGGTTTCATAGGATCTTGAACCCGATGCGAGATGAACTGCCATTGAGCCAGCTCGAGCCCAACGCCCGAACCCGGCAAAAGGCGCTGTTCTCTCCGACCACAGCCACGGTCGATCCGAAACAGGTCTGCCGGCACATCGCCTCCACATTTCCACGCAACGTCCGGATTCTCTCGCCACGTTTATCCGCCCCCCACCCCTCCCCCTGCATTCGCAGGTAAAGGTTTTCAGCAAATCATCCGATACTGTCTTAGATCATAGTGTTTCATCCTAATCAGACTTTCATACGGGAGAACCTTGGATGCAGGCACATGCGTCACTCAAAGACATTGCGCGTAAAATTGGCAAGCTTCCCACTCTGCCGGGTGTGGCCATTCGAATTTTGCAGGCGATGCGCCGCGAGATACCCAACATTCGGGAAATTTCGGAGATCATCTCCTCCGATGCACCGCTGAGTGCAAAAGTGCTGCAAGTGGTGAATTCGTCGTTTTACGGATTGTCCAATCAGATCACCTCCGTTCATCAGGCGATGATGTACCTCGGCATGAATGCGGTCAAAAACCTCGCCCTCAGTTTTTCTCTGATCAATAATTTTTCGAATAAAACCAATGGGTGTTTTGATCATGTCCAGTTTTGGAAGGATTCTCTCATCGGAGCAGTCGCAGCCCGGCTGATTACCGAAAAAGCCAACAAACAGCATGGCGAAAACGCCTTTTTTCTGGGGTTGCTGCAAGACATCGGCATGTTGATCATGTCCCAATCCATGCCCGCCGCCTACGGCGAGGTGCTGGCCAAGGCCCGGTCGAACGGGACGGCCCTGCATGAAATCGAAAGCGCGCTGCTCAAATTCAACCACATGGAGGTGGGCGAGTACATCACCCATGGCTGGGGGCTGCCCCCCGCTTTTTCAGCGCCAATCGGCGCGCATCATGCCCCCGAGCGGTTGAGCCAACCCTCCGGCGATATTGAATTCCAGGCTAAGATCCTGCACCTGTCTTCTTTGTACATCGACTTGTTTAATCATGCGAATCACCACCCAAGCTCGGCGTACGCCCCGATCGAAAAAGCAATGAGCGCCTATGGAATGACATCGGCAGTCGACCCGTATGCGATTGCAGAGCAGATTTTGGCGGACATAAAAGGTATTTTCCCGATCTTTGAGATCCAGGTCGACGAAAAAGAGTATATCGACATCATCGAGACGTCCCGAAACGAGCTGGCTGAGCTGACCACCGAACTCGTGGATCAGGTCCACACCCAGAGTCAGGATCTGGAAAGAATCAAGCTGCAGCTCGGCCTGGACAGCATGACCCAGCTAAACAACCACAACCGCTTTTTGGAGAATCTTCAACACGAAATGAGGCGTGCGATCCGCTACAACACGCCGCTCTCGATCATCATGGCCGATATCGACCATTTCAAATCCATCAATGATTTTTTTGGACATCTCGCCGGTGACCATGCCCTGCGGTGTGTCTCGGCGCAGCTCAAACTGATGCTGCGCGAATCGGACCAAATCGCTCGCTACGGCGGTGAAGAATTCGCCATTATCCTGCCGATGACCGAACCCGGCGACGCCATGAAAGCGGCGGAACGGTTGCGCAAGGGCGTTGAGTCGCTGAAGCTGCGCTACAATGACAAGCCCATCGCCGTGAGCATGAGCTTCGGCGTCGCGGCCATGGAGAGCGCTCGCGAAGTGGATGTGGAAGGCCTCATCAAAAAGGCCGATGAGGCGCTGTACGAAGCCAAGAATACGGGCCGAAATAAATGCTGTTGTTATCGAGCGCAAGCTCCCCAGCCGGCGACGCCGCCAATTGCAACGGTGATGGTGATCGACGATGAGGAAGTGGTTCTCGTAACGGTTACCAAAATGCTGGAACGCTTGGGTTACGCCGTCATCGTAGCCCGTTCCGGTCAGGAGGCCTCCGACAGGTTCCATCCGCATACGAGCAAGATCGACATGGTGATCATGGATATGGTGATGCCCGACATCGGGGCGGACCAGTTGCTCGGAATCATCCGGAAAAACCATCCCGCGACCAAGGTCATCCTGTCCAGCGGATACAGTCTGGCACATGTCGAAAGCGGGAACTTGCTCCGACATACCGACGGTTTTCTCCAAAAGCCCTACCAGCTGGCCGAACTGTCGAACGTCGTTCGAGCCGCCATTGCAACCTAACCCGTCGGTCATCGCGTGCACGGTTTTTTGACGCTTCCCCAAAAAAAACAGCCACCGGATCAGCGACGAACGGCTGAATGAGCCGGCCCGCAGGCGTCTATTTCCTAAAAATAATAGCAATTACAAAATGTTATAAATCTTCGGAACGATCCGAAAGCGGGCCTTTTACGATCGGCCCTGATCTTTCTTATTCGCAACCAGCATATGGCATAATTTTTGCCTGGATAGTTTACCATGCTCAAATAATCCATTTTTAGCAGATCGTCAGAAAAGCGACCCGGGATGTTCCATAAAAAAAATCGCCTGATTGCCGCCACCGATAAGAAAATATTCTTCTCGGAGACCTGCGGCCTGAATCGAGATTTCGGATGGGTCGAACTGAGCCTGCCGCAATTTGTGTCGCATGAGTTCGATTCCCGGATGTTATCAACTTTCCAACAAACCCGTTCTGAAATACTTCTAATTGTTCCGGATCACTGGTTTAAGCATGAATTTTTTTCGTTTAAGTCCAAAAGAGATTCTTTGATCAAGCCGTTCATCGAGCGAAAACTTAAGACCACCTACCCCCACCTCCCGTTGGCCCCCTATCTTTCCAGCTATCTCTTTCAGCAAAGAGACTTGGAAGGCGCCGGTGTCAGAGTCTTTCACCTCTTCGAACCAAGTTCCTTTGGCCTTTATGAGGCTCTGTGCAAAACCGGTCTACCGCCGCGCTGGATCACTACCGCGGCGCTGCTGTGGGAGGAGCGTTTCAAGCGCCGGGGCACCGAATTCTCGACCCAGGCAGCTTTGCTGATCCATCTTCACCCGCATGAAGCGTTTCTCTATTTTTACTTTCACGGAAACTTTCTGTTTTCGCGCGCGGTGGCGCTAGCGGAGTCTGCCGAGCGGTGGGACGCGTTGCTCTTCGAGGTCAACCAGTCGATCTACCTTTTTTCTCAGAAAGCCAAATCCGATTTGAACATGATTTATCTGATCGGAGATGCTGCGGGATTCCAGCAGCGGCTGTCCGAGTTTTTGGGCCGGCCGGTGCAGAGGATCGCCGGGACCGGCGCAACAAGTGCTCTGCCGCGCGAACTGGCGCATCTCGAAGATCTGTTGGAACCAGGGGATGTTCCGGCGCCAGGCGATGCTTACAGCGTCACCCACCGCAGAATCCAACAGGAGGTGAAATGGCGTCCGGTTCAGTGGGCGGGCATGCTGGTCGCCGCCTTGCTGTTTCTTTTTTTTATCGGAGAGTATCTGTGGCTGGAGCGACGGCTGCAGGACGAAATGGGAGCCCGCAGCCAAATGCGCTACCAACAGCCCCTGGCGCTCGCGGACTACGATGCGGCCCTGATCGAGCTGACCGAAGACGCCAAACGACCTTCCGGTGCTGATACGATTTTAAAAATTGTTTCCGCGCTTCCGGAAGAGGTCTTGATCGACGAGTTTAAAATGGATTCGGATGCATTGCGTCTGGACCTGGCCGCAACCGTAGCCGCAGATTCGGTCGACCAGTTCCGGAATCGGTTGAGAGCGCTGATTGAAAATATGAATCGACACCTCAAATTGGATCCGCCGCTTACGATTGAAGACGTGGTTTTCAATCTGGAGGAGGCGAAAAGCCAAACCGTTCAAACGCACTACAAGATTGCTTGGAAGATCAACCTGCCATGACTGCTTTGCTCAAGAACCGATGGCTGTGGACGGGTGTCATCTGGGCTGGCGCGCTGTTTAGTGCCTTTTGGAATCACCAAGCGATCGACACCATATTATCCATCCAAGCTCAAAACCAGGCATTGCGCAGAGAGTTGATCTTCCAGCAGCAAAACGCCCGCAAGCTGGCTCGCATCCAGGAAGAGCATGCGAAATTGTTTATTGCGGCCGAATCGGTTCAGCTGGGCATGCTGACCGCCAAAAGCATTATAGGCGAGCTGGCATCCCGGCTGGAGCTCAACATGAGCCAGATGACGCTGGCACCGCCCCAAAAGGGATCTGAAAGGCTATCGCTGAACTTGTCTTTTTCCGGACCCATCGAAAGAATCGTCCATTTTTTAACGGCCCTTACCCCGCAGCGCTTCCTGCACCAGAAGCAGATAACCCTCAAATTCGATCCTAAAAAGGGGACAGGCACCTGCGAACTGGCCCTGTTGCTGCGTTGCCGAATTCACCCGGACGCGCTGAACGAATCAAAGCCGAACGAGCCGATGGCTCGCTCCGCTCTTTAACGGCGGATTCATCATGAGAATCGTTGCGAACAACCGGCGAATGTATATCGGCGCATGGCTGGTGGCGGCCTTTATCTTGCTGGGAGCCAATCTTTTCAAGCTCAGCCGGCTCGAGTTTCAACCCCTGGCCGCAAGCCCGGCCATCGTAAATCAGCTGCGACTCCGCCTTTCCCACTTCGATGAACTCATGTCCGCGCGGCGAATGGGTTCCGAACCATTTCTGGAACCGCCGATCGCCTGGGTCCGGCTGCAGCAACCCACCGCTCTTCCGTCCCCCGCCCTTCCGGCCGGTGTCGACGAAATAAATACGCCGCCCGGCACAGCGCTGCTTCCCCGGCTCACGGGTATCCTGCGGGTGGCCACCGGCACGGGTGCAGGGCATTACCGCGCGGTATTGGATGGAACCGTATATGCGGAAAAGGAATTCATCGCCGAACGCCGCATCGAGGAGATATCCTCGCAAGGAGTTGTGCTGCGCCAGCGGGACCAGCGCTGGTTTATCCCGGCGCCGGAGGTCTACTATTCCATCAGCCAAAAGCCTTAACCCAACCTCGAGACCGTAATGATGCGAAACGCAATGACCCTATCACTATGGATTCATCGTCTGCTCCTCTTTTGCGGATTGACACTGGTCCTCAGCGCATGCGTCCTGCCGGCTCCCCGTCCGGTGGTGCAAGAGGATCTCAAGGCGCAACAGCCCGCGCGCGACCTGGAAAAAGAGAAACGCCTCCGGGTTCCCAGGCCGGCGCCGCTTCAGGAGAAACCGCTACCGGTCGAACAGCAGCTTGAACCGTCCGCCCGGCTCTACTCCATCACCTTTCAAAAGGCCTCGCTCGGCGAGGCCTTGGCGGCGCTGACGAAGGATTCCGATTACAACCTGATCGTCGATGCCGACATCGATCTGACCCGCAGCATTACCGTGCGCCTCAACAAGGTGACATTAAACCAGGCGCTGGACATGATGGTCGTCAACGGCGCCGGCTATGCATGGCGTATCAGTGAAGGCGCCCTGCATATTCAGCGCTTTGCGGAAAAGATTTATCACCTCGATCATCTGGATCTTACCGGTGAAACCAATATCGAAGTGGGCGGGGATTTGCTGGCGTCCGGCGTGAACAGCACGAGTGTCGCCGGGAAGTATCAGGTCAAGGCCAAAAAACCCGAGCAAAGCTCGGACCTGTGGGGAGCGCTGGGCGAGGCGCTGGAGGGTCTCAAATCGCCGGATGCCATCCTGCGCATCAATCGCAACTCGGGCGTGATCTACATGGCGGACACCCCGAGCCGGATCGCCGCGATGGTGCGTTTTCTGGATTCGCTGAGCGAATCGCTGCATCGGCAGGTCTTTATCGAGGCCAAAATCATGGAAGTCATTTTAAAGGACGACCAAAAGACCGGCATCGACTGGACCAAACTCAACGTGGATTTCACCTCCGGCTCGTCCCTCCTGCCGGATATTTTCACGCTGGAATTCAACAGCGATGGGCAAATCGCGAAAAGCAACACGTCCCGTTTTTCAGCCGTACTGGACTTCTTGCGCACCCAAGGGGATGTGGCCGTCCTCGCCAACCCCCACATTTCGGTGATCAACCGGCAGTCCGCCGTGCTGACGGTCGGCTCCCAGTTTCCTTACACCGACATCGATGGGGTGGATCGCGATCTCGAGACCGGGGTCGTCACCATCGGTACCTCGATCAAAAGAGCCCTCCTGGGCCTGCAACTGGGGATCACTCCCCTGATTTCAAGCGACGGCCTGGTGACGATGAACATCGTGCCCACTCTGACCCGTATCCAACGTGAAGTCGTCCTGGAGATCCCGACCTCGGGCGCGGGCGCCCCTCAGACGATTTCCAATCCGGTCATCGATCTGCAGGAACTGGCCACCACGGTCCGGGTGCGAGGCGGCCAATCCGTGGTGCTGGCCGGCTTAATCAGCAAGCTTCGCAAACTCAACCATGAGGGATTGCCGCTGCTGGCGGATCTGCCGTTTCTTGGAAGGCTGTTCAAACATATCGAAACATCCGAAGAAAACGTTGAACTGGTCATCCTGATCACACCCTACATCAAAGAAACCAGTTGAGCGCCGCAGGCCCTCGCCATACGAATATTTTTGTTGGGTAAAGTTTTTCGCTGGGTCGGCCGATAAGGATTTTGTACCAAGGCAATTCATTTAGAGCGTGAAAGGAACATGATGATGGCTACGATCAGAAAAATTCGAAAGGACCAGGCGGGGTTTACCCTGGTTGAAATCGCTATCGTTCTGGTGATCATTGGGCTGCTGATCGGCGGCGTTCTGAAGGGTCAGGCCATGGTGCAGAACGCCAAGGTCAAGCGCGTCGTCAAGCTGGCCGACGAATTGCGTGCAGGGGTCATGACGTTTTATGACAAATATGGCGTTTATCCCGGCGATGAAAACCTGGCGCCCATCCCGCCCAACGGCGCTGATGCGGAGGGTAACGGGAACGGCCAGATCGAAGCTGCCGAACGCTTCGAAGTTTTTCGCGATCTGAGCCTGGCCGGATTGATCTCCGGGACCTTCAACGGAACCAACGCGCCCACGCATCCGTTTGGAGATACGGTTGAGGTCCAATGGGTCAACCCTCCGGGAAACGCCACCCCACTGACCCACTATCTTCTGTTCTACAACCTTCCGGCCGATGTCTGCCTCGAAATTGACACCAAATACGATGACGGCAACTGGCAGACCGGGTCGATTTCCGGCAGCGCGGCCTATACGAATGGAACCAACCTGGCCACTTTTTACATGCTTTTCTGATGGCTGCGCCGAGGCGGGGATCGGGTGGCCGGTGACACGGAATGAAAGCGCCTATCAGGATCGGTCCCAGGGTTCGCGGGGATCTGCGCGGATTCACGCTGATTGAAATCGCCGTCGTCATGGTCATCATCGGTATTCTGGCCGGCGGCGGCGTCTCGTTGATGCGCGTGCTGACCGAGCGCAAGGCCCGTACGGAAGCCCTGTCCTACCTGAAAGACACTCACACAAACCTGCTCGTCTTTGCCGAGCGGACGGGACGGCTGCCGTATGCGGACAGCGACGGCGACGGCCTTGAAAACAGCGGGGTGGTCAGCGGCACCCTGCCCTACCGGACCTTGGTGACCGCCCCGACCGATGCCTATAAAAGACCCCTGCGTTACGCGCTCAACCCGAACTTGGGGACCAATCGCGCATCGGCTTGCTCCGCGTTGCGCACGGGGTTGACCGGAACGCCTCAAGTGGTGGATGCCGACGGGGCAGCGGCAACGTTCCCGATTGCAGCGATCCTGGCCAGCGCCGGCCCCATGGACGCCGATGGCGACGGCAATGTTTTTGACGATCTGGCGGCCGGGACCCACCAAGGCGACAACACGGATGGAACCCCGAACTACCTTCGCCATCCTCCGGTGGCCGGGTTTGACGACCTGGTCGTCTATGTGGGCGGCAACGAGCTTTACAGCTGCCTTTGCGAGTATCTATCCCTGGCGGTCAACAACCACAGCGGCTCGACCGTATATGTCTACGATGCCAACCAGGGGTCGGATCTGGGGAGCCAGGCGACCGGCAGCTCCAGCGTTTACAGCGTTCTTTCCGGCAGTCGTTTAGTGCTCTGCAGCGGCTCCGGCGGTTGCGCCACGCCGGTCGCTTCGAATCCACCCACGCCCATCGCGCTCGCCGGCCGGGGCGTCACGATCACCCTTCCCTAATGGCCTCCGGTCCGCGGTTCTTCAGTAGGCCTTGCCCAAATCACCCATCACGTCATATAGCGGCAGCATGATCGACAGCACGATGATTCCGAAAACTCCGCCAAGGGCAAAAATAGCGACCGGTTCAATGCCATTGACCAGCACCTGCATGGTGCGCTTGACCTCGCGATCATAATGTTCGCCCATGCGTTTGAACGATGCATCGATCGTTCCGGTGGTTTCGCCGTTACGGATGGCTCCCAGCAGAAGCGACGGGAAGCCGCCCGCCTTCTCAAGGCCCCCTGCAATCGACTCGCCCCGTTCGATCTCTTGGTGTGCTGCAGCCAATCGTTCTTCCAGATAGCGATTGCCCATGGCTCGACGGGACAAGGTCTGAAAAATGCTGTTGATCGTCATGCC
This sequence comes from uncultured Desulfatibacillum sp., assembly GCA_964570965.1. GTDB lineage: Bacteria > Desulfobacterota > Desulfobacteria > Desulfobacterales > SpSt-501 > SpSt-501. Next base: position 9,062 of record CAZNAX010000004.1, on the reverse strand, counting down.
AGCGGCGAGCATGGTGGCAAAATTATGACAGAGGCGTGTGAGGGCCATATTGCGAACGATGCCCCCGATGACCGGTAACGCCAATAGGCGGCGGTGAACCGCCAGTCGCCCGGAATCCGTGCGTTGATAGAGATAAAAAGCGCTGCCGCCAAGCAGCATGCCGCTGGCCAGCCACATCCATTCAGCCTTTAAAAAAGTGCTCGCGTCCAGAAGGAGGGTCGTCACCCAAGGCAGAGCCACACCCAATTCCGACAACACCTTGACCATCTGCGGCAAAACGTAGCCGATCCACACGCCGATCACGGCGGCAATCGCGCAGCCGATGAACGCCGGGTACAGCAAGGCTTTCTTGAAAACCGCGCGAATTTCGGCCTTCCACTCATGATAGGTCGCCAAGTCCCTGAGGCACTTCGGCAGGACCCCGCTCTTTTCGCCCATGCTGATCATCGCCAGATCGAGCGGTTGAAACGCCCAGGGATAGCGGTGCATGGCTTCCTGCAGGCTGCTGCCGGCTTCAACGGCAAACTGCACTTCACCGACCACGCCTTTTAATACCCGGCAGGGCAGCGAACGCCCGATTTCCTCCAGGCTGGATAAAATGGGCAGTCCGATTTCAAGCGTCTGGGCGAACCGGTGGTAGAACTCGATCAGCATCTTGGACCGGATGCGCCGGCGGCTGAGCCATTTGGATCCCAGGCTTTCACTGCGCGCCGTGCTCTCAATCAGGAAAAGCCCGCGCCGCTTCAATTCCTGCTCGACATCCGCCTCGTTGAACGCGGCCACGTGGCCCTTCACCACACGACCGGAGTCGTCGATGGCTTTGTAATGGTAGCTACTCATGGTCGGCGATCACCCGGGAAACTTCTTCAATCGAAGTCACCTGTTGGGCCACTTTTTTTAAGGCCTGTTTGAACATCAAATGGGTGCCGGCCCGAACGGCGGCATCTTTGATATCCTGGTTCAGCGCTCCGGAGAAAATAAGGCCGGCGATCGCACGGTCGATCTGAATGACCTCATAGACGCCGTTGCGCCCGCGATAGCCTGAGTGGTAGCAGCTGTCGCAGCCGGCCGGATGAGCGCTCTCCGTGGGCGGCGATAGCTCTCTGTCTTGAAACAGTTTTAGAACCTCCGTTTGGATCGGCCGGCGAAGCATGCATTGGGGACACAGCAGCCTCACCAGGCGTTGGGCGACGACCAGCGACAGGGCCGAGGCGAGAATTCCGGCGTTCACCCCGATGTCGAGCAGGCGGTTAATCGCCGCGGCCGCATCATTGGTGTGCAGCGTGGAGAATACGAGATGGCCGGTCAATGAGGCCTGCAACGCCAAATCCGCGGTTTCCCTGTCGCGGATCTCCCCCACGAGAATGACATCCGGGTCTTGCCGCAGGGCCGAGCGCAAAGCATTGCCGAACGTCAACCCGGCCTTGGGGTTGACAGCGGTCTGCCGAACGGTCGGAATGCCGTATTCGATGGGATCTTCAACGGTCATGCAGTTGATGCTGGGGCTGTTCACCGTCATCAGGGCGCAATACAACGTGGTGGTCTTGCCGGATCCGGTCGGGCCGGTCGTCAGAATCAGGCCGTGAGGCCGATGGATAGCGGCTTTAAACCGCATCAGATCTTCGTTTTCAAACCCCAGATCCCTCAAATCCTTGGCCAGCTTATTGTGGATCAGAAGCCGCATCACGACGGTTTCCCCCAGCTGGGTGGGAAAAGTGGACACCCGGATGTCGAATTCCCCCACGCGGCCCTTGTACCGGATGCGACCGTCGTGGGGGATGTTCGGATTGGAGATATCCATGTCCGCCATGATTTTGTAACGGGTGAGCAGCGGTTGCAGGAAGGCTCGGGCGAACAGATGCTTCTGGTGAAGAACCCCGTCGATCCGATAATAGATGCGCACCAGATTGCTGTCCGGCACGACATGAATATCGCTGGCGCCGAGCACGTTTCCCTTTTCGATCAGCAAATCGGACAGCGTCACAATCTGGTCGTCCTTGAAGACGTTTTGACCGTTGCCGGAATACGTGATCGCTTCGATCTCCTGGTCGATGTTCTGGGCCGTCTTGTAATAGAGGTCGGTCGCACCGGCGATCCAGGATCGGCGGGCGATAAAGGTTTTGACTCGGCAGCCGGTCAGGCGCTCCAGTTTGTCGCGGGCAATCACATCGAAGGGGTTGCTGCAGGCGACGTTGAGAGTACCGTCCTCTATCGCAAATGGTAACATGCCGTGTTCGTTGACGACTTCGATCGGAATTTTCGAAGCCAGACTGGGATCGACAGCCACTTTTTCGGTATCCAGGATTTGGGCACCGCTTTGAACGGCAATGGCCATCTGCAGGTCTTCCTCGGTGACCCAGTCCAGCCGGCGCAAGACGTCACCGAGCATGATGCCCGTCTTCTGGGTCTCCATCAAGGCCATATTGAGCTGGTCCTGGCCGAGAAAACCCATCTCCATCAGAATATCGCCTATGCGTTTTTTCATAGACCCCCTCATCCGCTTGATTCGAAAGAAGAAGATGGCACCCCAGCCGCCGGCATCATGCCGAGAGGAGGTGCGTTCAATCCCTCCCGGGTCCATGCAAGTTACATACCGATCTCTATTCGAATGTACGCTCAGATGCTCGCAGGGGTTCCTTGGGGATCGCGCACGCTGACTATCCATAATTATTTGAATTGGAGGCAGCGGTGAAATGCGCTATAAAATTAGGATTTGCCGCTATAATGAAACAAGGCCTGACGTCTGCAGCCGGATTTCCCGCCTGCAGGCCGGGGGAGATGCTTGTGACCGACGCCGGAAAAAGCCACCCGGGAGGGGTGGCGCTGTCACTGCGAAAACAGGAATTCATCCGGGGGGTACGGGATACGCTGCCGCTGCTTCTGGGCGCCTTCCCGTTCGGGTTGATTTACGGTGCCGTGGCCGCGACGTCGGGGTTGTCCCCGGCGGCAGCCATGGCGATGTCGGCCTTTGTCTTTGCGGGCTCCTCGCAGTTTATCGCGGTGGGGCTGGTGGCGGCTCAGACGCCGGTGGCAATCATCGTCTTGACGACCCTGATCGTCAATCTACGGCACATGCTCTACAGCGCCACGCTAGTGCCCTACCTGAAAGACCTCTCCCAAAAATGGCGCATTCCGCTGGCATTCTGGCTGACGGATGAAACCTTCGCCGTGACGGTGCATCGGTTTCGGCAGGGGGATGCCTCTGCCGAAAAGCACTGGTATCAGCTCGGCTCGTCGGTCGCCATGTATCTGAACTGGCAGTTCTGGTGCTTGAGTGGATTGATGCTGGGAAAAAAGATCCCGGATGCCTCCGATTGGGGGCTGGATGTGGCCATGCCCATCACCTTCATCGGCATGATCATCCCTTTCGTCAAAACCACTCCCGTGGCGGTCTGCATTTTGGCGGCCGGGGCGGCGTCGCTGCTGAGCTTGAACCTGCCCTACAAACTGGGGATCGTTGTATCCGCGTTCGTGGGGATCGCTGCCGGCCTCATGACCGAACGCAACTTGAAAAAAGCGAAACGAGCGCTTGCGTCATGACGGCGAGCGAATGCATCCTGATAGCGGGAATGATGGCCGTTACCTTCGGTATCCGTTACGTTCTCTTTGCGCTGGCGGACCGGATTCGAATGGCCCCCTGGATCGAAGCCTCGCTCAAGTTCATTCCTCCGGCCGTCCTGACCGCCATCACTCTCCCTGCCGTATTGCTGCCGAAAGGAGAGTGGCATCTGTCCTTTTCGAATCCTTACCTGGTTGCCGCACTCGTGACCACGGCCGCCGGAATCCGCACCCGCAATCTGCTGGCGACCATCGCCGTCGGCCTCGGCGCTTTTTTTGGGTATCGACTGTTGCTTTAAGCCTCCTCCAGATAGCGTCGAATGGCCTGATACTGGCTCTCCCCGTCCAGCCCGGCCTCCGCCAGCACCTGGTCGGCCTGGCCGCTACCGAGGAAATGACCTTTGCGGAACGGGTGCAGGGTCATTTGCCGGCCGCGACCGGAGCAGACCCAGCGCTCCATGGTCGGAAGCGTGAACCCGGTGATCCCCATGGCCTCCTGGGCGGATGCCTCGGGATAGATCGTTTCCCGTTCCGCGGAAGGCAGGAGATCGAAAAGCTCCGCGCTGGCGACATAGAACACATCCAGATCGATACCATTGGCCTTGAGAAGCGGCAGCGTTTGCTCAATGAAAGCATAGCCGACATCACTGCCCTGAAGCACCAGCGAGCCGTCGCGTTTCCCTTCCGCCCGGCGCAGGAGATACACGCCCGTGGCCGCGGCAGTGGCCGGTGCCAGCCCCAACGCCTGCCGATCCAGCACCGTTTCCGAAGGCCGGGTGACAAAGGGCGCGATCACCGCCGGGCGCTGAGCCAAGGCAACCGACATGAGGGTCCAGATCTCCTGGGGGTCCCAGGGCGTGAGCGTGATCATGGTGCCGAGGGGAAAGTTTCCCTGGAGGAGTTGCAGGGCCTGGGGATCGGCGTGCGTAGGGCCGTCCTCGCCGGTCTTGACGCCCGCGTGTGCACACACCAGGACAAAGGGCCGGTACGGTTCCTGGAAGACCGCCTGCCGGGCCTGATTGCCGATGGCGTGCAGGCGGGCGGCGACATGCCCGAGACCGGCAAGGAAGGCGCCGTAGGAAGACCCTACCCCCAGATGACGCCCGTATGTTGAAATACCGGCCAGAATGCCGCTCATGGCGTCTTCGCAAATCCCACCGGTTACCAGCATCCGCGAATTCGGATTCGAGGCGGCGTTGTACCAGCCTTGCGCAAAACCCTGGCCGATGGTGTTGACGCTGGTGGAACCGTACAAGTCGGCGGATGCCGTCAGCACGGCACCCCGGCTGGCAAGATTATAATACTGAAGGACGCGGCCGAGCTCGCCTCTCAGGGTGGCCGGCTGGCCCGGTGTCAGGGTCAGCTCGGGCGGTATGCGGATCTTGGTTGCTGCGGCCAGATCGAAAACAGCCTCAACCGCCGGAGCCTGCGGGCGGGGGCGGCGGGACCGGTCTTCCAGCCGGCGCCGCGCATCGCGCAGCCGCTGCGCCAGCGCTGCCACCAAGGAATGGTTCTTTTCGAGGGCGCTGCGGATCACCGTCAAGGCCTCCCAGAAGCATTCTTCGAGAATTTCCGGAGATCGGCCGGTCCGGCAGCGCTGGTTGGCGCTTTCGCAGCGCGGCAGGGTTGCTCCGGTCGATGTAATGAAGGGTGCGACCGCCTTGAAAAAACCATCGGCGCACAGGCCGTGGCCGGCGCCGTGCGACGCACGGCCCTCGATGCCGTACTGCCAGCCTTTATGGGTGCGATAGACGATGGCGGTGGGCTGGTCATTGGACATGGCCCCGGCCCGCCGCTGGGCGGCGATGACTTGTTCGAAATTCATGCCGTCCGGGACCAGAATGGCGTTCCAGTCGTGCAGCAGGGCGAATTCGACCGGGTTCCACTGGACGTATTCACCCGGGGAGTCCCCGTCCCGGCAAACCCGGTTGGAATCGATGGAGGCCTGATTCCAGTCGACATGCAGGATCGCGTTCTTGAGACAGGCCGTCCCGGCGGCGGCCATGGCTTCGCCGACTCTGCCGGGCGTCATCCCGCCCTCCCCTTCGACGATATGAACGCGCGGCGCATTGCCGCCGTAATAATCCATCGCGCCGAAGGCCAGGCCGAGCGATGCCGCAACCCCGACCCCCGACGCTCCGGTGGCCAGCCGCAGAAACGGGGTGGCCGGGGTCGGATGCCCGTCCAACGCCTTGGTCCGGAATTTGAGGAAAAGCGGGGTCTTCGCCAGTGAATTGCGCCGGAAGCCGAGCAGGTCCTCCAGTCGCAGCTGGTGTTTTTCATCCACAGGGAGAAGCTCGGGCGCTCCGAGGCGCATCACTTCATTGCGCAGCGCCCACATGGCATAAAGACCGAGGGTCTTGTGCCCCGCCCCGTAGGATACGATATCGGCGTCTTCCCGATCCGGATGGGAGGGATCGTAGTCCAACATGTCGAAGACGATCCCGGCCACCAGTCTGCCCGAAGAAATCGAACCGCCGGGATGCCCGGACATCGGAACATAATTGTACAGCATGGCGCACAGCGAACGATACATCAGGTCGAGTTGCTCAAAATAGGCCAAGTCATCTGCAGCTAGCGGCCGTTGCCGATTTTCCTGTCCGATATCGATGAAGACGCCGCGTCTGGGGCCAAGTTGAAAACTCATGCCGGTCTCCTTTCTTCCGTTGGCGCTATGGCGCCTGTTTTTGCCGGTCGCCGGGGATCTCTCCGGAATGATGAGTCGTTTTTTATTTCGATTCTACCCGGCCTCCTGCGATTTCACAAGCTGTACGTTGAAGTAGACTGGTCGTCGCTTTGCCAAAAAAAAGGCTTACATGTTTTATGAGAATTCGATACGATTCGATACAACGCCGGCTGGCGGCTGAAGTTTGCGGCCGGACGCCGGCTGCACGCATGCAGAGGGTCGAATGAGCCGCGCCTTTGTAAGAGAACCGGACGGTGATCAGATCATCGAAGAGCTTCCGGAGCGGGTGCACAGCCCGCACGTGAACTATGTGACGCCGGTCGGACTGCAGCAGCTGGTCGACCGCCTCAATGCGCTGCGTGCCCGCCGTAACGCGCTGGTCGGCTCGGCGCTGGCGGAAGACAAAAGGGAGATGCGCGTCGTCGACCGAGACCTACGTTACGTCGAAGAGCGGATCCGGCGGGCGGTACTGTTCGGCCCGGTCGGCCGGCCCGAGGATGAGGTTCATTTCGGAGCGCGGGTCGAGGTGGAAACATCTGAAGGCCGGCGCATGACCTTTGCCATTGTCGGCGAGGACGAGGCCGACGCATCCCAGGGGAAGATCAGCTGGGTCTCGCCCCTGGCTGCGGCTCTGGCCGAGGCCCGGGTGGGTGACACGGTGGCATGGAAACGGCCGGCGGGCGAAGTCGAACTGACGGTTGTCGCCATCCGATACCCGAGCGGATCCGATCGGAGAGACCCGGAACATGGCTGAACGTCTGAGCAGTATGATTGGGCTGAAATGGGCCGAACCTAGCGCTTGCTGCTGATTCCGACGTTTCTTCTCTTCCTGACCGGGTCATCTGTTTTCGCCGTCGCGCTGTGGCTGGCGAAATGACGCCCTCGCCCAGACGCAAGCTGGATACGAACCGTTTCCGGGTGCGCGGCTCGTTGCCTTTTGGTCAATCGTATTCAAGTGCCTGCAATGCGGTTGCCAGCTCTCCTATCCCCGCATTTTTCAACTTCAGGACCGCTTGCAGCACGGCCTCCGCCTGCGTGCGGTCCGCACGCACGCCGGCCAATCTGTGAAATTTGGCAACCAGGTCATCGGTCGAAAGCGGATTTCCAGGGTCTCCCCGCGGATTAAGCACTTCTCTGGAGAAGGTTCGCTTCGGCGTGCGAACCACCAGGCGCGCCCCGGCGCGGACCGGAAACTCGGACTCCATCGCCGGGTCGCAAAACAGGCTGACCTTTCGTGCGAAAGCCGCAAGCTCCGGCCGGCCCAAGAGATCGGCCGACAGGGGCAATAGCGCATGAGGGCCTTTCAACGCCAGCGCCGCCAGGCAGAACGGCAGAGAAAACTGGGCCTGCTCCAGCGTGGCGGGGTCTGGCAGGTTGTTGAGGTCGACGGCCCGTTGGAAGGTAAAAACATCGACCCGCTCCGTCTCCCCGGCGCAGAGCCCCTGCCCGATCAGATCCTGCCAGGCATCCAGAGCGGCATGCAGCCAACGGCAGCAGGCATATGCTTTGAAATAGGTCTTTAAAATGGCCCAATCTTCGCCGAAGCCCTGCGAGATGTCCTGCGGACGGTAATAGCCGGCGTGATCCCAGATGTCCAAAGGCCCGGCAAAGCCAACGGCGGCCAGGTCCACCGCGGCCAAGCCGGTCAGGGTTCCCCAGGGGATGCCTTCTTTGGTGTGATGCCCGAACCGGCTGTAGGCCGAAGCCGACTGCAGGGGCGCATGAATCCCGCTGATCGCCATGGCATGCGCCAGGACCTCGGCCCCTCGGCCCTCCAGCCGGCAGCGGATGGCGGCCGCACCGTATCCGCACCAGCGTCCGGTCGAAAACGTGTCCAGGGTGGCTGGATGGCGCGCAGCGGCCGCCCGCACCGCGGTTTCGTAACCGATCACCAGCGCGGCCAGTACGTCGTGACCGCTGGAATGGTTGTGTTGAGCCACGGCGATCGCTGCGGGAACGAGCGCTGCGCCCGGATGCCCGCCGGCCGCCCGGTTCCCGTCGTCCAGATCCAAAGCGCTGGCGGCAGCCGCATTGCAGAAAGCCGCACCCGGCGCCGCCAGACGATCCCGAGAAAACCAAACGGTGGCAGGTCCGCTCGGGAAAAACCGGCCGGCGAAATGGCGCGCCGCGCGCGCAGATCCCTGCTCCCACCCGGCCATGGCCGCACCCAGCAGATCCAATACGCACCATGCCCCTTGGTCCAGGGCGGCATCCGGAATGTCCTCGGGGCGCCACGCACAAATCCGGTGCGAAATCTGTTCAATCGTGGTGGGTTGCATCAGCGCTCCTTAAAAAAAGCCGGAGTTGATTCTCCAGATCCGGCACAGGCGCCGTACGCAGGGCGTATTTCCGGGCCCGCACGCTTTTGACGCCGATTTAGTTGAGATGATGCTCGATCAGAACCGATCCGGGCAAGTCCCTTGCCGCCAGTTCCGCCAGGTGCCGGTGGTGGGTGAAGACGATCACCTGGGTTCTTCCGGAGAGCTCCGCAAGCGCCTGCAGGGCGGCGGCCGCGCGGGCATTGTCGAACTTGATCAGGATATCGTCAACGATGAACGGCATGGGTTCGTTCGCATCGAGATAGTGATCGAGGCCGGCCAGGCGCAGGGAAAGGAAGAGCTGATCGGCCGTTCCATCGCTCATGCCCTCGACCGCCACGGCCTCTTTGCCCTGCCGGCGCACTCCGACCAGCACCGGATGGCCGTCGGGGCCTTGCTCCGCCCGCAGGCCTTCGAACGATCCGCAGGTGATCCGGTTGAAGATCTCCGATGCCTTTCTCAGGATCGGGCCTTGGCTCTTCTCGCGGAAACGCTCCATG
>CAZNAX010000003.1:0-78854 GCA_964570965.1 uncultured Desulfatibacillum sp. | reverse complement strand
CTGACCTTCGGGTTATGAGCCCGACGAGCTACCAGGCTGCTCCACCCCGCATCAAATTTTGCAGTCCCACCTTTTAGATGGAGCAAGGAGAAAAGTCAAGCGCTAATGTAAGATTTGTTCCAAGCTTGGGGCGATGGCTACGAGGGGCAAGAGGAAACAGTGGCGAATCTTGGCGGACCGGAAGGGACGCATAGGAAGGTATTAGACATCGCACAACCCCTGAAGGCATTGACGGATACGGGCCGCCGCCTTGGGAGTGCACTGGATAAATAATTTTTTGGAACGACTGGCCAGGCCAGAGGTGATCTCCAGGCAGGACTTGGGAACCCCGAGTTCTCTGGATAGCAACTCGACGCAGGCCTTGTTGGCGGCGCCTTCGGCTGGAGGCGCCGTGACTTTCAGTTTAAGGACATCACCCTGCGCGCCTACGATCTGGTTTCGCGAGGATTTCGGCTGCACGCGAAGCATAAAGGAAATTCCAGAGGGGTGGTCCTGGATAGCTATCATGGCGGAAGGTGATAGGTACCTAATCGATTTTTTAAACGAATCCTTTTATCAACCACCTGAGCTATATGACCGCGCCGTGGGATAGTCTTTTCCGGTTCATGGAGCAGCGATCAGGTCGCGGATAAACTGCGGCGGCCGCACCACGCGGCCGGACCGATCGACAAAGGCATGCCGGGTGAAGCCTTCAGCCAATAGCGTCTGGCCCTCTTCGCGGTAGATGCGATAGTCGAACTTGATGCCGCCTTTGACCCCGGGGTCCACGCTCGTCTCGATCACGATGATGTCATCGTATCGGGCGGGGGCTGAAAATTTGGCGCGGCACTCCGAAACGGGCAGAAAGAAGCCGCGGTCCTCGATGTCGCGATACGGAAGCCCCCAAGCACGGAACAACTCGGTCCGGCCGATCTCGAACCATCGGAAATAGTTGCCGTAGTAGGCCTGGCCCATGCGGTCGGTATCGCCGTAGATGACTCGGCAGGTGGTGCGGTGGTCCACGGAATTCAGCCTCCGTTGCGCAGAATGCTTGAGATCATGGTCTTCAGTTCGATGAAATTGACCGCTACCGGGAAGGCCGGATATTCGCGGCGGACGTTATCCGGGGGGCGGTAGAGGATGCCGTGGTCGGAGGCGGAGAGCATGCTGATGTCGTTGTAGGAATCACCAACAGCGATCACCCTGTAGTTGAGGCCCCGCATGGCCTCGGCCACTTTGCGCTTGCCGTCCGTCTGGCGCAGGCGGTAGTCCGAAATGGTGCCGTCGGCCGCCACCGTGAGGGTGTTGCAAAGCAGGGTAGGGTAGCCCAGCTTTTTCATCAGGGGGCCGGCGAATTCGACAAATGTGTCCGAGACCACCAGGATCTGGCTCACCGCGCGAATCCATTCCAAGAACTCCAGTGCGCCGTCGTGAGGATCCATTGCGGCGATCACGGCCTGAATGTCGGGCAGCTTCAGCCCGCGGTCCTGCAGGATCTTCAGGCGGTGCTTCATCAGGACGTCGTAATCGGAGATATCCCGGGTGGTCAGGCGTAGCTCCTGGATGCCGGTCTTCTCGGCGAATTGGATCCATATCTCGGGCAGAAAAATACCCTCCAGATCAGAACAGACCAAATGCATGCGGGTACCCTTTCTTAGTCTTGCAGGCTCTCATCTTCGATCCGGATCAGTACCGGTTTGGCGGCCGTTACATCCAGGGCGCTGATTTCGCGCAGAGCCTTTTGCACATTCGCTTCCAGTGCTCGATGCGACAGCATCACCACCGGTACGGCTCCGTTGGTCTTGCGGCCTTTCTGGTGAACCGACTGGATGCTGATGCCGTGCGCACCCAGTATCCCGGAAATCGACGAAAGCACACCGGGCCGGTCGAGCGCCGAAAAACGAAAATAATAATGGGATGAAATCCGGTCGATGGGCAAGATGGGGATCGGCCGGATTCGTTCCGGTTGAAAGGCCAGGGCGGGCACGCGGCCGGCGGTACCGGTCAGCAAGTTGCGCGCCAGGTCCACCACATCGCTGATGACGGCGCTCGCCGTCGGCATCATGCCGGCGCCGCGGCCGTAAAGCAGGATGTCGCCGGTTGCGTCCCCGCTGACCGTGACGGCGTTGAGGGTGCCGTTTACGTTGGAGAGCAGGTTGCCGAAGGGGATCATGGTGGGATGCACACGGGCCTCCACCGCATCACCGCGGTTCTTGCTGATGGCAAGCAGCTTGATGCGGTAGCCGAACTGTCCGGCGAACTGGATGTCCATTGGCGTGATGTGCGCGATCCCCTCGATGTAGACGTCCTTCAGATTGACCGGCATGCCGTAAGCGAGCGCGCTCAGAATGGCGATCTTGTGGGCGGTGTCAAAGCCCTCGACATCCAAGGTGGGATCGGCCTCGGCGTAACCCAGTTTCTGGGCGCTCGCCAGGGCATCGGCGAACGTGCTGCCCTCGTCGGTGATCTTCGATAGAATGTAGTTGCAGGTGCCGTTAAGGATGCCGGTCATGGCCGCGATGCGATTGCCCACCAGCGACTCGCGCAGGGTCTTGATGATGGGCATGCAACCGCCGACGCTCGCTTCGAAATAGAGATCCACCTTTTTCTCCGCAGCGGCGCGTAGAATCTCGTTGCCGTGGCCGGCAATCAGGGCCTTGTTGGCCGTCACGACGGGCCGGCCGTTGGCGATGGCCCGTAGGATCAGCTCTTTGGCGATGCCCTCTCCGCCGATCATCTCGACGATGATGTCGATTCCAGGCTCTTCCACGACCCGGCGGGCGTCGGCGACCAGCACGCCGTCCGGGAACCGGAAGCCGCGGTCGCGCACAAGGTCCAGATCGGCCACGCGCGCGAGGTTCAGGACCGCTCCCAGGCGGGAGGCGATCAGATCCCGCTGCTCCAGCAGCAGCTTGGCCACGCCGGTGCCGACCGTACCGCAGCCGAGCAGGCCGATGTTGATTTCACGCATTGGCGATCAGCCTTTCTTGGGTCATGTGCGAGAAGGCGTGGGCCCTCCCGCTTGAGTTGTTTCGATCGAGAGGGTCCAAGGATTCAAGGGGTCGAGGGTAAAAGAAAAACCGTCGCAATGGCGTTTCACTTGACCCCTTGGCCCCTCGCATCCTCGACCCCTGCCGTTTACATGATTTTGCGGATTCCGCGCACCGCCTGGTTGATGCGCATGGGGTTTTCGATCAAGGCAAAACGCACGAACTCGTCTCCGTACTCCCCGAACCCGAGCCCGGGCGAAACAGCCACCTGGGCTTCGCGGATGAGAAATTTGGAAAATTCAACCGATCCCATCTGGCGGTGCCTCTCGGGGATTCGGCCCCACACGAACATGGTGCCCTTGGGTTTGACGATTTTCCATCCGGCCCGGTTCAGTCCCCGGACGAGGGCATCCCGCCGTTCTTTGTAGGTGCTGCGGATCGCCTTCACGCAGTCCTCGGACCCGTTCAGTGCGATGATGGAGGCGATCTGGATCGGCTGGAATACGCCGTAGTCGAGATAGCTCTTGATCCGTTTCAGGGCCGCCACCGCCTCGGGATTGCCGCAGCAAAAACCCATGCGCCAGCCCGCCATGCTGTAACTCTTGGAAAGCGAAAAAAATTCGACTCCGACCTCCTTGGCGCCCTTGGCCTGCAGGAAGCTCGGTGCCTGGTAGCCGTCAAATACCAGGTCGGCATAGGCGAAATCATGGATCACCAGGATTTGGTTCTCTTTGGCGTAGTCCACCACTTTCTGGAAGAAGTCGAGAGTGACCACCTCGGTGGTCGGGTTGTGCGGGTAGCTGATGACGAGGATCTTGGGACGCGGCCAGGTCTGTTTGGTGGCCGTCATCAGGTTTTCGAAGAAGTCCTGTCCGGGCCCGACCGGTATCCCCCGCACATCGCCGCCGGCAATGATGGCGGAGAACGGATGGATCGGATATGTCGGATTGGGGGTGAACACCACATCGCCCGGTCGAATGCTGACGAGCACCAGGTGCGATAACCCCTCTTTTACTCCGATGGTGACGATCGCCTCCGAATCCGGGTCGAGGTCCACCTCGAACCGGCGTTGGTACCATTTCGTAATGGCCAAGCGCAGCTTGGTGATCCCCATCGAGGCGGAGTAGCGGTGGTTTTGGGGTTTGCGGGCGGCCTCCACCAGCTTATCGACGATGTGCGGCGGCGTTCCGAGGTCAGGGTTGCCCATGCCGAGGTCGATGATGTCCCGGCCCTCGCGGCGCGCCTGCATTTTGATTTGGTTCACCGTGGCGAAGACATAAGGCGGCAGTCGGTCAAGTCTCGAAAATCTACTGCTCATGATGGCACCTCTGGATACCGGAGTTCGGCCGGCAACCCGCGACCGGCTAAATACCTTTTGACTTTTAAGCTGATTGAGTCTAATTTTCAAGTGTTTTATGATGCTTGCAGACGAGAGGAGAAGGCGATGACGAACCCGATCACGTATGCCGATGCGGGCGTGGACATTGACAAGGCCAATACGTTGGTCAGCGCGATCAGCCGGATCACGAAGCAGACCAAACGGCCCGGGGTTATCGGCGAAATCGGCGGGTTCGCCGGTCTTTTTTCGATGGAACGGGTGATCGCCGACATGCAGCATCCCGTTCTCGTTAGCTCCACCGATGGGGTCGGCACCAAGCTTAAAATAGCCTTCATGCTCGACAAGCACGACACCATCGGCATCGACCTGGTGGCGATGTGTGTCAACGACATCCTGGTTCAAGGTGCGAAGCCGTTGTTTTTGCTAGATTATCTGGCTATGGGTCGGCTTGACAACCGACGGGTTGAAGCCATCCTCAGCGGGATCGCCGAGGGCTGCAAGCAGGCTAAATGTGCGCTCATCGGCGGAGAAACCGCCGAAATGCCCGGTATGTACCATCCCGACGAGTATGATCTGGCAGGCTTTGTCGTCGGAGTCGTCGACAACAGCCAGATCATCGACGGTACCGCCATTCGCCTCGGCCATCGGCTGATCGGCATCGGCTCCAGCGGGCTGCACAGCAACGGGTATTCTCTCGTTCGCAAGATCTGCTTCGATCACTTAAAGTTGACCTTGGATGCCTACGTCCCGGAACTGGGGAAATCCCTGGGAGAAGAGTTGATTATTCCAACGCGGATCTACACCGATACCGTCCAGGGGCTTCTCAGAGACCTGCCGATTCACGGCTTGGCGCACGTCACCGGCGGCGGAATGGTGGACAACATCGTGCGCATCATCCCGCAAGCTTTCAGTGTTCTCATCCGTAAAGACAGCTGGAAGATTCCTCCCATTTTTTCCTTCCTTCAGCAGGCCGGCAATGTTTCGGACCTGGAAATGCTGCGGACCTTCAACAATGGAATCGGCATGATCGCCGTGGTGCCGGAAAGCGTCGCTCCCGAGGTCATCGAACGGCTCACGGCTATGAACGAGCCCGCCTTTCTCATCGGCGAAATCATCGAGCGCCGGGAAGGCAGTGAAAGGCTGGCCTGGGGGTGATCGTTCTCGGTATCGAGTCCTCCTGCGATGAAACTGCGGCCGCTCTGGTCCGTGACGGAAACAGGATTCTATCCTCGGTGGTCGCCTCCCAGGAGGAGGTGCACCATCCTTACGGCGGCGTCGTTCCCGAGCTGGCCTCCCGCAGGCATTTGGAATCCATCCTTCCGGTCATGCGGCAGACCCTGTCCCAGGCGGGTGTCGGGCTTGCGGACATCGATGGCGTGGCAGCCACCCGCGGCCCGGGCCTGATCGGTTCGCTGCTGGTCGGCTTTTCGTTCGCCAAGGCCCTCGCCTTTGCCCTGGAGGTCCCTTGGGTGGGGGTCAATCATCTTGAAGGCCATATCCACGCCTTGTTTCTTGAAGCGCAGCCGCCACCTTGTCCCTTCATCGCGCTCATCGCCTCCGGCGGCCATACCGGGCTTTATTTCGTGAGCTCTCCTATGAGCATGGAGCTGCTGGGCCAGACTCGGGACGACGCGGCGGGCGAAGCCTTCGACAAAGTGGCAAAGATGCTGTCGCTGGGATATCCGGGCGGGGTGGTGATCGACCGGATCGCCCGGCAGGGCGACCCGGAGCGGATCCGCTTCCCTCGACCTTTTATGGAGAAAAGCAGCCGGGACTTCAGCTTTAGCGGAATCAAAACAGCCGTCGGACGATATCTCAGGGAGCATCCGGACAGTTGCCCGGGGCATGTTGCCGACATCGCGGCCGGGTTTCAGGAGGCGGTGGTGGATGTGCTAGTCTACAAGCTGATTCGCGCCGCGCACAGCAAGGGTTGCCTCCGGGTGGCCTTGGCGGGGGGAGTGGCGGCCAACAGCCGGCTGCGGGAGCGATTGGTGCGTGACGCGGGCGCCGAGCAAATGGAGGTCTATTTGCCGTCGTTGCAACTGTGTGGGGACAATGCCGCCATGGTGGCCGCTTTAGGTTATCGTCTGCTCGCTGCCGGCAGACGCGGCCGTCTCGAAGACGATGTGTTTTCGCGTTCGGGCTGATCTGAATTCGGCTCTGGAAAATGCCGGCGCACGGAAACGGTTAGTAACTGTTAGTAGAGGTACTGCGATTTCAACGCCAGGATCCTGCCTACCGACGCTTCGGCATCAGCCCTGCCATTTTTCGACTCCCCGATTTTCCTGACCGCGACCGCATGGGCCCGGCGCAGTTTCTTGGCGCTGTGGCAGATCAAGGCCACGTCGACCTGCGCGCGCAGCACCTGCCGGACGGCGGCACCGAACCCGAAATGGCCGGCGATGGCCCCCATCTCGAGGTCGTCCGTGAGCACCACCCCTCCGAACCCCATGCGGTTGCGCAGCAGGTCGCAGGCGATGACGCTGGATAGGCTGGCCGGCCATCGGGGGTCTATACGGGAATAGCGGGTGTGAGAGAGCATGACCCCCGCCACCTGCTTCTGAATGGCCGCCCGAAAGGGTATCAGATCGTAAGCTTCCAGAGAATTCAGATCGGCGTCCAAGTGCGGCAGATCGAGGTGAGAGTCGAGTCGGGTGCGGCCGATTCCCGGGAAATGCTTGGCTACGGCCATGATCCCGCAGGCCTGCATTCCCGCGATCACCGCTTCTCCCAGTCGCGCCACCTGCTGGGGGTCGGAATTGAAAACACGCCGGGCCATAATACTGTCAAACCCCTCCGGCGCCGCATCCAAGACCGGTGCCAGATTCATGTTGATCCCTACCCAGGCGAGCTCGGTGGCTGTAATCCGGGCGAAGCGGTCGGCCTCGGCCGTATCTTTGATCGCCGGGTTCCCGGGGAACTGAGTAAAGGGCGGGCCGAGGCGAGCCACCTGCCCGCCTTCCTGATCGATGGCAATGAAAAGCGGCGGCAGACCGCAATCGCGCACGTAACGCTGCACCGAGCGGCAGAAGTCGGATAGCTGTCGGGGCGATTCAACATTGCGTTTAAAAAGAATCAGGCCGCCCAGCCGCAGATCCGCGATTAAACCTTGCAGCTGCCGATCCAGGCGCTTGCCGTCAAATCCAGCCATCAGACGTTGTCCGGCCAGCTGCCCCTCCGGCCAGGATTTGAGATCCATCTGCATTCACCGCATGATCGTTGTCGGGGGAACCCGTCGAGTGGCTCACGCCACCCGTAGCCATTTTCTGGCCATATCATCAAGCTCATGCGTATTCAAGAAATCAGGTTAGTTCGCGAGGCAGGTGGCCAGAGGATACGGAACGGAATGGTTCTCGCCGGCGTATCGAGCCAGTTTTTCCACCAGTTGATCCGCCTGGCTCTTCGGGAGGGCGGGAGCGAAGAGGTATCCCTGGCCGAGTTCGCAGGCCATGCTTAGAAGAATGGCATGCTGCTCAGGGGTTTCAATACCCTCGGCCACAACCGTCATGCCCAGCTTGTGGGCCAGCGACACAATGGCCTCGACAATATTGCGGTTGCCTTCGGGCTTTTCGAGGATTTTAGAAATGAAGCTGCGATCGATTTTAAGCGTGTCGATCGGAAGTCGCTGCAGATAGCTCAGTGAGGAGTATCCGGTGCCGAAATCGTCAATAACCAGCCGGATGCCGAAGTCCTTGAGGCGCTGGGCCAACCGCATGGTTTCCTCGGAATCCACCATCAGCGCTGTCTCGGTGATTTCCAGTTTCAGGAGGTGAGGCGGCAGCGATGAAGCGTCCAGCGCGTCCTTGAGATCATTCAGAAGGCTTGCCTGAAGGAAGTGTCGGCTGGAGATATTGACGCTCACCGTGAGGTCCAGGTCGCCTCCCAGGATTTCCCTCCAGTCCTTTAGGTCCCGACAGGCTTGTTCCACCGTATATCGCGTAATAGGGATGATCAGCCCGGTTTCCTCGGCGGTTGAGATGAACGATCCGGGGTAGACCATTCCCAGCTCCGGATGGGGCCAGCGGATGAGGGCCTCGAACCCGACCAGAGACGCCGTGTTGAGACGCACGATCGGTTGGTAGTGGTTCTGGAATTGGCTTTTATGAATGGCCTTCCGCAGGTCCGTTTCCTGTTGGAGCAGATGCAGCGCTTTTTCGTGCAGGGTTCGGTCGAAGACCTTGACTTGAGACCGGCCGCTTTCCTTGGCATGGTACATGGCCGCATCGGCGTCGCGAATGATGGCTTCCGGTTGTTCATAATCTTGGGTGTTCAAAACGACGCCGAAACTGGCGGGGGCGAAAACCTCCTTGCCGTGGATGCGGAATGGCTTACGCAAAGTGATTTGAAGCCTTTCGGCAATCGCCACGGAATAATTGCTCGCTTCGATATCCTCTAAAAGAATGACGAATTCATCGCCCCCCAACCGAGCCAGGATGTCTGTTTCGCGCAGGGATTCGCGGATTCGCTCCGCAAAGGCCACCAACAAGTCGTCGCCGGCGCTGTGGCCCAGGCTGTCATTGACCAGTTTGAAACGGTCGATATCCAGATAGATGACCGCAAAATGGTAATCCGACCGGCGCTTGGTGCGTTTGATCGCCATGGTCAGATGTTCCACAAACAGGGCCCGATTGGGCAGCTGGGTCAGGGTGTCGTGGAACGCCTGGAAGTAGATCTGGCGTTCGGCTTCTTTCAGCTCGGAGATGTCGGTAAACGACGCAACGCTTGCGGCCGTCTCCGGGATCGACGCGAACATGATCAAGACATCTTTGCAATTTTCCAGCTTGTCAATAAATTGACACCCCACGTATTTGCCGCCGACAATCGAAAGGGCGCCTGCGGAGGGGGTTTCGTCGCCGAACAGGGTTCGATGGGTTTTTTCATCGATGAATTCCAGCCACGACTTCCGGTTTTGGATTTCTCTGCGGCTGAAGCCCGACATGGCTACGAACTGAGAGTTCGCCAGCGAGATGCGCATGTCCTTCTCGATGATGATGGTGGCAGCGCCCGTGTTTTCAAATATGGTTCGGTATTTCAGCTCCGAGTTGCGCAGTTCCTCGGTTCGGTCTCTGACTTTCTGTTCTAGAGTCTCATTCATCTCCTGCAGCGCACGCTTGGAGCTGTTGATTTTGTTCACCAGCACTTGCGTGCAAGCGCTGATCAGCAGAATAATGCCAATCGTGATGAATATGGTCAGGCTGCTGCCCTGGAGGAGAAATTCAAAATAGAAATAGAAAAGGGACGCGCCCCCGCCGATGATGAGCAGGCCGGCTTTGTCTAGTACGGCTGAACGACCGGCAGCAGCCACAGAACCTCGCTATGCATGAATGGTTCGTCCGGAATCTAAACCTATATCGTCATGAAGAGGCCGGAGCTTGAGCCCATTGGACAAAAAGAAAAAGGACAAAGCCGTCATGACTCTGTCCTCTTTCTTCGGCTTCCCACGATGCCGTTATTCTCGTGGGGAAATCTTCTCAAGCATTGGTAGTTGGAAGCCCGCCAGAAAAGATGCACGCACATCTGAGAAGCCTTAGCTGTGAAGCGAAGATTCAATATTTATGCCAGGATCGAATAAATTTATATCTACAATAAATACAGAATGTTGAAATAGATGTGGCTTGGAAGTCTTTTCCGGCGATGAGCCTTGAGCGTCAAAATTCCGTTACGCTGTTTTCAATTTGGTTTGCGACCGCCGCTGATCGGTAGACCGGAACCGGCCTGGTAATGCTGGACGGCGCGGTGGTGGTCGGCCAGGTTGGTCGAAAAATGGTGGGTTCCGTTGTTCTTGGATACGAAAAAGATAAAATCGGATTGAGCCGGGAAGAGCGCGGCCTTCAGCGCCTCCTTTCCGGGGCTGGCGATCGGACCGGGAGGCAGGCCGCGGATCAGATATGTGTTGAAGGGAGTCGGCGTCTCCAGGTGCTTGCGGGTGAGATTTCCGTCGAAATTGGGGATGCCGTATATGACCGTCGGGTCGGTTTCAAGCCGCATGCCGCGCTTGAGGCGGTTGTGGAACACGGATGAAATCAGTGAACGTTCGGAGGGATCTCCGGTTTCCTTTTCGATGATCGATGCCAGGGTCACCGTTTCGTGCACCGTAAACCCGAGCTCCGACGCACGCTGTTGCCACTCCGGAGGAAACGCGGCGCGGAACGCTTGCAGCATGGCCGTAATGACTCCGTCCGCCGTGACGCTGCGAGGGAAAAAATAGGTTTCGGGATACAGATAGCCTTCCAGAGACGACGCCTCGATGCCCTGAGCCCGGACGTAGGCGGGGTCCTTGGAACGCTCGAGAATGTCCGCTGCCCGAGCCAGACCGACTTTTTCGATCTGGCCGGCCATCTGCGAAATGGTCAGGCCCTCGGGAATGGTCAGGCGGTGAAGTCTTACGAGCCCCTTTGACATCCGTTCCAGAATGTCACGCGGCGACATGGAAGATCTCAGGCTGTATTCCCCGGCCTTGAGGCGCCGGTCGTAGCCTTCCAGGCGGGCAAGCATCCTGAATTTTAAAGCGCTCCTGACCAGTTGGTGACGCTGCAACGCTTCGGCCGTCGCCGCCAGGGACTGTCCCGGTGGAACCTGGAGGTGGTGTTCGTACCCTCCCGAGCCTCCGGCTGTATGCGCGAACTGCTTCAGGTCGTAATAAACCAAGAATGTGACCACACCCAGCAGGCCGATTACACCGGCGACGAGGGCCGCTATTCTTTGCTTCATCATGTGTATGTGTCACTCGATCGGTTGTACAGCCAATGGCGTTCGGTTTCCGATTCCATTAAGATAGAGCGAGCCTCCGGGTTTTGTCAACGGCCTGTTTTTCTTGACTTCCATTGCGCCGGGGGATAGGATTCTTCGGTCACATCGCATGCGACTGCTTGGATGTGCATCCGGGGTTGCGCGCCGGGGTGGTGTTCCTGCAAACCAGCGCCTACAATACGCTATCATAAGGACGAATCAATGGCTAAGCCCAAGCTGAAGCAGCATCACATCAACCGAGACTGGTGCAAGGGCTGCGGAATCTGTGTGGAACTGTGCCCCAAGAACGTACTCGAATTGGATGATCAGGACAAGGTGGTTGTTGTGCGGCCTCAGGATTGCATCTGCTGCCGGCTGTGCGAGCTGCGCTGCCCGGATTTCGCAATCGAAGTGGAAACACAGGAGTAGGACCTCATGGGAAAAACCGTCAAATTTGTGCAGGGCAACGAAGCTTGCGTGGAGGCAGCCCTTTATGCCGGGCTTGACTTTTACGCCGGTTATCCGATCACCCCCTCCACGGAGATCGCCGAACACCTCGCCTACCGTCTGCCGCAGATCGGAGGCAAATTCCTGCAGATGGAGGACGAGATCGCTTCGATCTGTGCCATCATCGGCGCTTCGATCACCGGCCGCAAGGTCATGACCGCTACGAGCGGTCCCGGTTTTTCGCTGATGCAGGAGGCGTTAGGGTATGCGATCATGGCAGAGATCCCCTGCGTGATTGTGGATGTGCAGCGCGGCGGTCCGTCCACCGGAATTCCCACTCATGTCAGCCAGGGAGATGTGAATCAAGCGCGTTGGGGCACCCACGGGGACCACGCCATTATTGCGTTGACGGCCTCCAACCACCAGGATGTGTTCGCCATCACGGTAGAGGCCTTCAACCTGTCTGAAACCTACCGCACACCGGTTGTCCTGCTGTTTGACGAAGTGGTGGCCCACATGCGCGAGCGGCTGGTCATGCCGGAGCGCGGTGAGGTTCAGCTGGTGGAACGGCTGAGGACATCGGTGAAGGAAGGCGTCGACTACCATCCCTATCTGCCGCGGGAAGACGGGCGGTTGCCCATGTCGGATTTCGGCGGTGTGCACCGGTACAATGTAACCGGCCTGGTGCATGACATGTGGGGATTTCCATCCACCGAGCCGCGCGTGGTGCATGCCCTGTTGCGGCATCTGGTGGACAAGCTGGAAAACCGTACCAACGAGTTGGCTCGTTTCAAGGAGTTTTACTTGGAGGATGCGGAGATCATTCTGATTTCCTATGGCTCCTCCGCGCGGTCGGCGCTGCACGTCGTCGAGGAGCGGCGCCAGCGGGGAGAACGCTTGGGGCTTTTGGAATTGCAGACGCTTTGGCCGTTTCCGCGGGACATCGTGCGCAACCGCTGCGCCGATGCCAAGGCGGTGGTGGTCGTAGAAATGAACATGGGGCAGGTGATGCAGTCGGTCAAATTGGCGGTGGAACATCCCAACCGGGTTTTTCTGGCCAACCGCATCGACAGCGTTTTCATCACCCCCGCGGACATCATCAATATCCTGCGAATTATTCAAGGCAAAGGGGTCTGATCGATGGCAGTCAAGGACTATTTGAGGGAAAGGTTCTTTCCACACCTTTGGTGCCCGGGGTGCGGGCACGGCGAAGTTCTCGGCGGCCTCATCCGGGCGATTGAGAACTTGGGCCTGTCCAAGAACGAAATCGTGATGGTGTCGGGGATCGGGTGCTCATCGCGCATCACCGGCTATGTGGACTTTCACACCATGCACACGATTCATGGCCGGGCCCTGGCATTTGCCACCGGCGTCAAGCTCGCCCGCCCGGAGCTCAAGATCATCGTGCCGATGGGTGACGGGGATGCTTTGGCGATCGGGGGCAACCACTTTATTCATGCGGCGCGACGCAATGTGGACATGACGGCGATCGTCATGAACAATCGCATTTACGGGATGACCGGCGGTCAGTTTTCACCGCTGTCCGGCGCGAACATCAGTGCCTCCACGGCCCCTTATCGGACGATCGACAAAAGCTTCGACGTGGTGGAACTCTCCAAGGCAGCGGGGGCCACGTTCGTGGCACGCGCCACCAGTTATCACGCTCAGCAGATGACGGAGGTCATCGAAAAGGCCATCCAGCACAAGGGCTTTTCGGTGGTCGAAGTGCTCACCCAGTGTCCGACTTATTTCGGACGCAAGAACAAGATCGGCGATGCCCCGGATATGATCAAATGGTTCAGGGACCACACCACCCCGATCGGGTCGAAGGCCAAGCAGGAACACCCGGAGCTCATCGAACGCGGTATCTTCGTTCAGCAGGAGGGGCCGGAGTATTGTGAGGAATATCAGAAAATCATCGAGCGGGCGATGAAAGGGCGCAGCTGATGGAACGGTGCAGACTGGTGTTTTCAGGTTCGGGAGGTCAGGGGGTCATCACGGCGGCCATCATTCTGGCGGAGGCGGCTGTCCTGCGCGAGGGGTTGAATGCGGTCCAATCGCAGTCATACGGGGCCGAAGCCCGAGGCGGCGCTACCCGCTCGGACGTGATCATTGCGGACACTCCCATCTACTACCCGAAAGTGCTTCAACCCAATGTTCTGGTATGCCTCACCCAGGAGGCCTATAATCGGTTCTCCGCCATTATCCGACCGGGCGGGCTTTTGATCACCGACAGCCGCTACGTGAAGATCCAGCGCAAAGTGGATGCCCTCCAGCGCGAGCTGCCCATCTACCGCACGGTGATGGAACAGGTTGGCAAACCCATCGTCTTCAACATTTGCATGCTCGGCGCAATGATCGCCCTGACCGATGTCGTCAAGCCCAAGTCCATCATCGATGTGCTGGAGACCCGGGTCCCCTCGGATTTTTTGGAAATGAACCAGAAAGCCCTGCAGTTGGGGATGGATTTGGCGGCCGGTGCGAGGGCCTGAGGAGCGGCAGCGGTCTGCGTGATCCTCCGGGCGGGATCGATCCGATGCGCCAGCCGGAAGCCCTGAGCGTCATCTCCAAGAAAAACCGCTCCGGACGATAGGGATTTTTAAACCGTTCGGGCAGGGCGGGAAACTATGCGCTGCACAGCGCGCGAGCGTAACATCCCCCATCGAGGTCCCGCCAACCCACAAAGCCCATCTCGCTGTCTGCAAACCATGCCGCCGTGAAGGATCGGCAATCGGAGCTCCACAACGTCTTCTGGCGAGCGTCGAACATGGGCTCCACACAGAAGTCGCGACCGTGCGGAGTCGGCCTCAGCAACGACATGAGCTCGGGGATGGTGGGAAGCCTCCATCCGTCGCGGGACGCGAACCGGGCGCGGTTCAACCCGTTTACATACCCGTGCGCCTCACTCCAGGAGACGGGGTAGGGGGTTCCCGACTGCTGCCAGATCAAGCCGGAGGAAGTATTCCGTACCGTTCCGTCCGGGAATGCGCAGAAGCGCTCAACACCGTATGCCGCAGGGCGCCACAGATCGTCGGCCCCGAATTCGGATTTCGCCCGGCGGGGATCGATCTTGATCGGAAACGATCGCAGGGCATGGAGGTGTGGGTTTGGGCCGGCCGCTGAGACGACGGCCGCCCCCGGCATTCGGCAGATCCGGTCTTGGCGTGCCTGCCACTCGGCCTCCCGTCCGCGGAGATCGTCCAACATTTCGCGTGCATTCCCAAAACGTTGGTTCGGATCTCGGGCCAGGCCCCTAAGAATGAAGTGATTCCAGGAGTCATCCAGGTCGGAATTCAGCTCGGAGGGCGGTTGGGGGGAGGCGGCCGGAAGCACCCCGGTGACCATGCGGTAAAACGTGACCGCAACTGCGTAGAGATCGGCGCGGGCATCGGCCGCGTCGGCGTCGGTCTCCTGTTCCGGAGCGGCATACCAGGGAGAGCCCATCTTCAACTGCGGCGGAGAGCCTAGAGATTCTCCTCGCAGCCCGGAGAGCCCGAAATCGCAGATTTTAAGCACGTTCTGGTCGTCGAAAAGCAGGTTAAAAGGCTTGATGTCCCGATGGATGATGCCGTGATGGTGGAGGCAGGCCAGGCCCGTGAGGGTCTGGCGCACGATATCGATGGCGCGGTCCAGACGAATGGTGCGCGTGGGGGATTCGACGCGCCGCGTTTCGCCGATCCATTGCCCGAGGCTGGAGAAGAAATAATCCATGGTGTAGAAAAGACTGCCGTCATCCGCCTCATCGAAGTCGCGAATGGCAACGATGTTGGGGTGGTTCAGGCGGGCCAGCTTTACGGCTTCGGAGAGGAATCCATCGCGGATCCTATCCGCGCCCATCAGGCGAGTGAGCAGCGGATGGGGTTCGAGTCGCTTGAGAGCGACGATTTTTGCGATTCGGGGGATTTCGACTTTGTAGACCTTGCTCATGCCGCCGCGGCCCAGCAAGCCACGGATGATGTATCTGCCGATGCATTTCATCGAAAATAACGTCTCTGCGTTTCGCCGTCAAAGCCTGATCGCCTGAAGAGACCCCCGCAAAAACTGAAGTCGGACGGGATCGGCTCCATCAGCGCAGCGCCAACAGTCGTCGCGCGTGCGACTCCGGCAATCCGGCTGCCCTGATTTTGGAGGCTGCCGCCTGTGCGTCGTAGGCCACGCAGCGGATGTCGAGCAGACGGGCCGCACTGTCCCAGATGACGTATTTCGCGCGCGGATCCCCGTCTCGCGGCTGGCCGACGGCACCGATGTTGATGAGATACTTCCGCTCCGGCGGAAGCGGATTCGGTCCGACCCGAAAATCGATTCGGGTGATGCTGTCGCCGTCATAGGCTAAAAGGTCCAGCATATGGGTGTGGCCGATGAAAACGATCTGTTCGGAAAGAGCTTTTAAAACCGCCTGCTTGCGCCGGTCCTCCACCTGAAAAAGATACAGAGTCGGCGAATCGGGCGGGAACCCATGCACGAAGCGGCAGCCGTGAGCGCTGAGATGGCGTGGGAATCCCTTGATCAACGCCAGGGACTCGTCGCTGAGCAGGGTGAAGGTCTGGAGCAGAGATTGACGGGCGGCCGGGTTGAACCAACCCAGAAAGGCCGGGTCCCGGGCCGCCAATTCGTGGTTGCCGAGTACCGAGGGGATGCCCCGGCGGTGCAAGGCCTGGATGACCTGCTCGGGTTCGGAACCATAGCCGATGCTATCGCCCAAACAAAAAACTGCATCGGCATTCGCCCGGTCCAGGTCTTCCAGCACCTTCTGGAAGGCATCCATATTTCCATGAATATCTGAAAGTACGGCGATCCGCATGACGCTAGTCCGCAGCCGGATTTTATCGAACCGCGGCGATATACCACGACCAGAGTTCGGTTCCGATAAACAGATAGGCGATTGCGCCCACCGCCAGGAAGGGGCCGAAGGGGACCGCCAGTTTCATGTCGCCCCGGCGTCGAATAATCAAGGCCATCCCAGCCAGAGTACCGGTGAGGGAGGCGACGAAGATCGTGAAAAGTACGCCTTTCCAGCCCATGAAAGCGCCGATCATGGCGAGCAATTTGATGTCGCCGCCGCCCATGCCCTCCCGCCGCGTGATCAGCTGGTATCCCCAGGCCACCAGAAACAGGCTCCCGCCTCCCGCCAGGATGCCGATCAAGGATTCCAACGGGCTGATCCATCCGGGGCCGAAGCTGGCGGCCAGGCCGATCGGAATACCCGGCAGAGTGATCGCGTCGGGGATGATCCGGTGGTCCAAGTCGATGAAGGTGATGACGAGCAGTGCCGCGATCAGCGCATACATCAGCAGGGCTTGCCATCCGGGGCCGAATCGGGCTACCGCCATGGCCGCGAACACCCCACTCAGGAGTTCCACCACCGGATAGCGCAGCGGGATCCGTTTTCCGCAATGGCGGCAACGGCCTCGCAGGAATAGATAGCTCAACAGGGGGATGTTGTCGACGGCACGAATCGGATGGCCGCATTGGGGACACTGGGAACGGGGACGAACGATCGACCGCGATACCGGCAGCCGGTAAATGCAAACATTAAGAAAGCTGCCGACGATCATCCCGAAAAGGAAGCCTACCCACTCCATAACCGCTCCTGCATCGTAGGGCTTGACCCGTGACGTTTTTTCGCCTAGAACGCATCATCCACTATCGGACGGCGCGGGTTTAATTGTCAATTTGGAATTAAGTGTTATGATTTAGATCGTAAACGACTCCGCGCGGCAAACTAAGGACCATACCGGCGTGAAGGCCATTCGGCGCCGCACGGAAACGCACCCAATTTTTGCATTATAAGCTGATTTCGGACATTTGCCTACCAAAAATTTCCCGCGAAAAGGCTTCCCGAACGGCGTTACCCCAGAATGTGTTGCAGGAGCAAGCATGGCAGAGGCAGACCGCGACGACTTGATCAGTATTATCGAAGAGGACGACAAGACCACTGAAATTCCCACGAACCTTCCGCTGCTTCCCGTCCGGGATGTGGTGATTTTTTCAGATATGCTGCTGCCTCTGTTCGTGGGGCGTGAGAAATCCGTGCGTGCCGTGGAGGGCGCGGTAAACGGAAACGGATTTGTGTTTCTGGCGACCCAGAAGGATCCGACCGTTGAAAACCCATCTCAGGATGACATCTACCGCACCGGCACCGTCGGGCGGGTGCTGCGCATGCTCAAGCTGCCGGACGGTCGAGTGAAGGTGCTTGTTCAAGGCCTGGCCAAGGGAAACATCGCGAAGTTTGTGCGCAAACGCTCCCCGTATCGGGTCCAGATCGACCTGCTGCCCGAGGAACCCGTGGAGAAGGTGACGTTGGAAGTGGAAGCTCTCATGCGCAACGTGCGCGAACAGTCGGAGAAGATCCTGGCGCTGCGGGGAGAGATCAATCCGGACATCATCTCGATCCTCCAAAACGTCGACGACCCCGGAAAACTCGCGGATCTCGTGGCGTCGAATCTCCGGCTTAAGATCGAAGACGCCCAATCTCTGCTGGAGATCTTGGAGCCGGTGGCGCGGTTGAAACGGATCAACGACCTGCTGTCCCGCGAGTTGGAACTGTCGGCCATGCAGGCCAAGATCCAATCCGAGGTGAAGGACGAGATTTCGAAAAGCCAGCGCGACTACTACCTGCGGGAGCAAGTGCGGGCCATCTACCGCGAACTGGGCGAACACGACGAGCGTTCCATCGAAATCGATGAGTACCAACGCAAGATCAAGAAAGCCCGAATGTCCAGGGAGGCCCATGATGAGGCGTTGAAGCAGCTCAAGCGGCTGGATCAGATGCATCCGGATTCGGCGGAATCCAACGTCATCCGGTCCTACCTCGATTGGCTGGTGGAGATGCCCTGGAGCAAATGGTCCGCGGACGTCATCGATATCCGCAAGGCACGGCAGATTCTCGATCGCGAACACTATGGTCTGGCCGCAGTGAAAGACCGCATTCTCGAATACCTCAGTGTACGCAAACTGAACCCGCGCATGAAAGGACCGATTTTATGCTTCGTGGGCCCGCCGGGCGTCGGGAAGACCTCCTTGGGACAAGCGATTGCCCGTGCGGTCCGGCGCAAGTTCGTGCGTATTTCCCTGGGGGGGATCCGGGATGAGGCTGAAATTCGGGGTCACCGCCGCACCTACATCGGTGCCTTGCCGGGCCGGATCTTGCAGGGGCTCAAACAGTGCGGCACCAGCAATCCGGTTTTCATGATGGATGAGATCGACAAGTTGGGAGCGGATTTCCGGGGCGACCCGTCCTCTGCGCTCCTGGAGGCTTTGGATCCGGAGCAGAACCTCGCGTTCAGCGACCACTATCTGAACCTGCCGTTCGATTTGTCGCGGGTCATGTTCATCCTGACGGCCAACCTGACCGACACCATTCCATCGGCCCTGCTTGATCGCATGGAAATTATATCCTTGTCGGGTTACACCGAAGAGGAAAAGGTTGAAATCGCTCGCCGGCATCTGATTCCGCGGCAAATCCGCGAGAGCGGGCTGAAGGCTAGGCAGGTCGCCATCAGCGAAAAAGCCTTGCGGCAGATCATCGCTGAATACACCTCCGAAGCGGGTGTCCGGAACCTGGATCGCGAAATTGGCAATATCTGCCGCAAGGTCGCCCGCCGGATCGCCGAAGGCCAGCACCAGCCGGCCGGCATCACTCAGCAGAGCCTGGCGAAATACCTGGGTCCTGCCAAATTCATTCCGGAAATGGACCAGGAGGTCAGTCAGATGGGACTGGCTACGGGTCTGGCTTGGACCCAGGCCGGCGGCGAAGTGCTTTACGTCGAGGCTTCGCTGATGAAGGGCAAAGGCGATCTGATCATAACCGGTCAACTGGGGGAGGTGATGCAGGAATCCGCCCGGGCCGCCGTGACGTATGCGCGAGGTTATGTCAAACAGACGCGCATCAAACAAAGCGGTCTCGACACGCAGGATGTTCACATTCATGTGCCGGCGGGAGCCATTCCGAAAGACGGTCCGTCGGCGGGGATTGCGATGGCGACGGCGTTGGTGTCTATTTTGAGCGGCCATGCGGTGCGAAATGATGTCGCGATGACCGGTGAAGTCACCCTGCGGGGACGGGTGCTGCCCATCGGCGGTCTCAAGGAAAAAGCCCTCGGCGCCGTGCGAGCCGGCATCAAGGCCGTGATCATTCCCAAAAAGAATGTGAAGGATCTCGTGGAAATCCCCCAACATCTCAAGCGCCGGCTGAAATTCATACCTGTGAAAACCATGGATGAAGTCCTGGAAAACGCCTTGGAGCCTCCGAAAAAAGAGCAGTTTCGAACCCGGAGCAAGCCCGTACGGCGCTGACCGGCTCGGAGCCGCGAACAGTGGAATGGACCTGACATGCGACCGGAATGGAGGGTTCTGGCCGTGGACACGGCCAGCCGCAGTTGCAGCGTGGCCGTGCGGGTGGGGGACCTGCTGGCGGCCGAAATGGCGGTCGTATCGGAGCGCACGCATTCCGTGCACCTGATGAGGATGATCCGGGAGACGCTGAGCATGGCGAATCTCTCCTTGGCGGCACTCAACGGTTTGGCGGTGTCCATCGGACCCGGATCGTTTACCGGTTTGCGCATCGGGATCAGCACGGTCCAGGGACTGGCGTTGGCCGGCGGAAAGCCCTGTGTGGGGGTTTCGAGCCTGGAGGTGTTGGCTGCCGCGTGCCTGCCCGGGCCCCGAGGAATCTTGGCGCTGATGGACGCTCGCAAGGGCGAGGTCTATGCCGGGCATTACCGTGAATCCGCCGGTTGCTTGGAGCGTTTGGCACCGGAGCGGGTGCTGCCCATAGAGGCGTTGCTTCATGCGGTCGACTCGCCGCATCTTTTTGTCGGGGATGGAGCGCAACGGTATCAGGTGCGCATCCGAGAAATTCTGGGTGACCTGGCCAGCTTTGCCCCGCCGGAGCAGCATTTTCCGCGGGCCGGGGTCCTGGCGCGCCTCGCGCAGCCGAGGCTGGAAGGCCAACGAGACTCCGCTCCGGGCCTGCTCGACCCGCGCTACCTGCGCCAACCGGAGGCCGAACGGCGGCTGCCTGGGTCGTCGCCCGCTGGCGGCCGAACGAAACCCTAATATTTACATAAGTTTAAATTGACAAAATTGGAAATCTTAACTATAAGAAAAATTTTGGCCAATTTAGAGAAATCGACCCTTGAAATCTACTGACATGGATGAATTTACCCGGGCGGACCCTCCCAACCGATGGGCCTTACCGATAGCCAAGGCCGGGTATCCGCTTTTGTTCGGAGCGGCGTTTGTCACCCTCGTGTTGGCCCAGTTGGCCTTGACACCGCTGGCACTGGCTGCGCTGCTCGGTACGTTGTGCATCGCCGGATTTTTCAGGGACCCGGACCGACTGATCCCAAGCCGGCCCGGTCTGGTGGTTTCGCCGGCGGACGGGCGGGTGATTTCCGTGGAGCGGGTTGGAAGCCATCCGTTTTTCAACGAAGAGGTGCGAAAAATCAGCATCTTCATGTCGGTCTTCAATGTGCATGTCAATCGCATTCCGGCTGAGGGCCGGGTCGTCAACATCCGCTATCAACCGGGTAAGTTCGTGGCAGCGAACCGGGCAGAGGCTTCCATGCGCAACGAGCACAATGCGGTTTTCCTGGAAACCAGCTTTGGGAGACGGCTGTGTGTGGTTCAGGTTGCTGGGCTGATCGCGCGGCGCATCATCTGTCTGGTACAATGTGGCGACACCGTGCGCCGAGGTCAGCGGTTTGGCATGATTTGTTTCGGCTCTCGGTTGGATGTTTACCTGCCGCCGGATGTCACCTTGGCGGTGTCGGTGGGCGACAGGGTCCAGGCCGGAACTTCAATCCTCGGCAGTTTTCCCGAAGTCGCCATCCCGACATGAGGCATCTTATGTCTCAGACGGCCGCCGATAGCGCATCGGGCCAGCGTGACGCCCGCAGGTTGTGAAAGCGGCTGATTTGCAGGCAGGGCGTCCGGGGGCGCGGGCTTCGAAGGTGAGGAGGGGTAACTAAATGAAAGCCAGACAGTTTCATGTGGCCGTCGTGGGGGCGACCGGAGCAGTCGGCAACCAGATGATCGCCTGTCTCGAAGAGATGGACTTTCCAGTCAAACGCTTGACGCTGCTGGCATCGTCGCGCTCCGTCGGCCGGCAGTTGCGGTTCCGGGGCGACTCCATCGACGTGCAGGAACTCACCGAACGCTCGTTCAAGGGCATCGACATTGCGTTGTTTTCGGCCGGCGGCGGAACCAGTGAAAAATTCGCTCCGATGGCTGCTCAAGACGGTTGTGTGGTGATCGACAACTCGAGCGCCTGGCGCATGGACCCTCAGGTTCCGCTCGTGGTGCCGGAAGTCAATCCGCATGCCGTGGCCCAGTATACGCAGAAGGGGATCATCGCCAATCCGAATTGCTCGACGATTCAGATGGTGGTCGCCTTGAACCCGATCCACCAAAAATTCGGCATTCGACGCATTGTGGTGTCCACCTATCAATCGGTTTCGGGCACCGGTAAGAAAGCCATCGACGAACTGTTCAACCAGACCCGCGCCATGATCAACTTTCTGGCCGTCGAACGGTCGGTCTATCCGCATCGCATTGCGTTTAACTGCCTGCCGCACATCGACAAGTTTCTTGACAACGGCTATACCAAGGAAGAAATAAAAATGGTGAATGAAACCCGCAAGATTATGGAAGCTCCGACGCTGGCCGTTACGGCGACCACGGTGCGGGTACCGGTGTTTTTCAGCCACAGCGAATCGGTCAATGTGGAAACCGAGCGGCCCTGCCCGCCGGAGGAGGTTCGCCGGATCTTGGCTTCCGCGCCCGGGGTCCAGGTGGTCGATGACCCCTCGCAGAACCGCTATCCGTTAGCGACGGACGCTGCCGGACAGGACCTGACGCTGGTGGGGCGGATCCGCAGGGACGAATCCGTGCCGAACGGCATCAACTTGTGGATCGTTGCGGACAACATTCGCAAGGGAGCCGCCACCAACGCCGTTCAGATCGGTCAGATTCTGGCGCAGACGTATTTGTAGGCCGGGGGTGCACCCCCCTGCTTGAAACAGACAATTACACCAGGAGTCGAATGTTGGAACGAATCCCCGTCACTCCGGAAGGCTATGAGGCCATCCGGCGAGAACTCGAAAATCTAAAGCGCGTGGATCGGCCCGAAAATATTCGAGCGATTGAGGAAGCGCGGGCCCACGGGGATCTGAGCGAGAACGCGGAATACGCCGCCGCCAAAGATCGCCAGGGGTTTATCGAGGGCCGCATCATTGAGTTGCAATACAAGCTGGCATCCCTGGAGATCATTCATCCCAACAATCTGCCCAAGGATCGGGCGGTGTTCGGCAGCCGCGTTCGGCTGGAGAACCTGGAGACCGGGCAGGGCGTGGAATACCAACTGGTGGGCCCCGACGAGTCGGATGTGGGAAACGGGCGCATCTCCATCGCCTCGCCTCTGGGAAAGGCCATTCTGGGAAGGAAGCCCGGCGATGAACTGGTGATCGATGTGCCGGGCGGCAAACGCGCCTACGAGCTGGTTGAAATTTGTTAGGTCCTAATTTTTTTCATGGAGGATGCAACGTGGCACGGATCACGGTTGAAGATTGTCTGAAGAAAGTGCCCAACCGCTTTCAGTTGGTCAACATGGTGGCCAGGCGCGTGCGGCAGATTCGAGAGGGCTCCGATTATCTTGTCAGCTCTCCCAAAAATGAGGACGTGGTCATTTCTCTGAGAGAGATCGCTGCCGGGCGAATCGTTTTACGGGAGCCCAAGCAGGACGAGGAATAGCTTCCGGTTGCGCGGCTCAGGCTCCGCATACAAGGCGCTGAACCGTGCTGTAGGCAGGGCCATCCATGATTACGACATGATCCGGGATGGGGATCGGATCCTGGTGGGACTATCCGGAGGATCCGACAGCCTGACCCTGCTGTGGATGCTATCCGAGCGGCAAGCGCGCATCCGCATCGCCTACCACCTGGAAGCGGTGTATATCGATCCGGGCTTCGGCGGAGGGGCCGCCGAGGCGATGCGCCCGTTTTGTGAACGACTGGGAGTTGCGCTACGGACCGAAGTGACTGATTTCGGTGTCATCAGCCACGGCCCGCTGAATCGGGAAAACCCCTGCTTCCTCTGCGCCCGCTTGCGCCGCAAAAGACTTTTCGAAATCGCAGCGGAAGCGGATTGCTGCACCTTGGCGCTGGGCCACAACCGAGACGATGTGATCGAAACCCTTTTCCTGAACATCTGCTATTCGGGTGAAATCAGCACCATGCGTCCGGCCCAGGAGCTTTTCGACGGCCGATTCCGATTGGTTCGCCCTTTGGCCTACGCGGACGAATCTCTCATTCGGCGCTTCGCGCGCGAAGGGCGGCTGCCGGTCAGCGCCAATCCCTGCCCGTCGGCCAATCGGTCTCGGAGGGCCGACATCAAAGAGCTTCTCCAACAGCTTTACCGGAGCAACCCCAAGATCAAGGGGAATATTTTCAGAGCCATGCGCCACGTGAAGCCGGAGTATTTGTTGAAGTGAGCATGCGGGACGTCCAAAACGAGCGGGATTTCCGCAACATTCCGATCAACCAGGTGGGCATCAAGAACCTGCGTTACCCCATCCGCGTGCGTGACCGACGCGACGGGTTCCAACATACCGTGGCTACGATCAATATGTTCGTCGACCTGCCCCACGAGTACAAGGGCACGCACATGAGCCGGTTCGTAGAGATGCTGCACAGCTTGAAGCCGGAGGTTTCACTCCAACGATTTTCGGTCATTTTGGACCATATGAAAAAATTTTTAAATGCCGCCTCCGCCCACCTCGAAATGGCGTTCCCCTATTTCATCGAAAAGAAGGCTCCGATCAGCATGGCCACCGGACTGATGGACTACGCCTGCCGGATCGTGGGGTCGAGCGACGCCTCCGGCAAAGTGGATCTGATGTCCGAGGTCGTGGTGCCCATCACCTCGGTATGCCCCTGTTCGAAGGAGATCAGCGATTTCGGCGCCCACAACCAGCGCGGCAAGGTTCGGTTGCGGCTGCGTTTTAGAAAGTTCATCTGGTTGGAGGACATGATCGAGCTGGTGGAATCTACGGCGTCGAGCGATGTTTATTCGGTCCTCAAGCGGGTCGATGAAAAATGCGTCACCGAGCGTGCCTTTCAGAACCCCAAGTTCGTGGAGGATATGGTTCGGGATGTGGCCAAGCGGCTGGTGGCGGACCCCAACATCACCTGGTTTTCGGTGAGCGCCGAGAACTTCGAGTCCATCCACAACCACAGCGCCTACGCCCATATCATTTCCGGATAGAACCGAGCCCCTTTCACGCGGAGGAGCGCCGTGCAGGACGACCGGCCGGGCGGATCAGCTCTCGACGATCAGCGTGACCGGACCATCGTTGACGAGGGAAACGGCCATGAGTGCCTGGAACCGACCGGTCTGGGCGGAGATGCCCATCGATCTCGTATGCCGGACAAAACGCTCGTAGAGCTCATTCGCCTGCGCAGGTTCGGCGGCATCCATGAAGGACGGTCGGCGGCCCTTGCGGCAGTCGCCCAGCAGGGTGAACTGGGATACGATCAGCATTTCTCCACCGATCTCCAACAGCGACCGGTTCAGCTTTCCGTCGGCATCCTCGAAAATCCGCAACTGAGCGATTTTCCCGGCCAGATGATCCGCTTCCTTTGAGCTATCGGCCCTGGACACCCCCAGCAAAACCAGCAACCCGTTGCCGATGCGACTGATCACTTCATGCTGAACCCGAACCGACGCTTCGCTGACTCGTTGAACCACTGCACGCATGCTACCTCCGGCCGACCGCCCTTAACCGCCGGCATACCTTCGGCTTTCCGGTAGGGCCTAAGGAGAGGGTTTCTAAAAAGCGGCTTGTTCTTAACCGACTCGGAGCCGCTTGGCCAGGATCGGCGCTCTCATTCCCCCGGCTTTTTCAGAAGCTGCTCAAACGGATTGTGAAACGGTCGCGGCGACATCCGCCGGGCGGACGGATTCGCTTTAGAAATAGGGGATGCAGCCGCGGGCGGACGGGATCGTTGCCGATGCTCGGGGCCGGTTTTCATCGAAAGGGCGAACCGGCGACGCTCGGTGTCCACCGAAAGCACCGTCACTTCGACCTTTTGATGCACTTTGACCACCTCCAGTGGGTTTTTCACGAAACGATCCGACAGCTCGCTGATATGAACAAGGCCGTCGTGGTGTACGCCGACATCCACAAAGGCGCCAAAGGCCGTCACGTTGGTTACCACGCCGGGCAGGCGCATTCCCGGGGACAAATCCGTCAGGTCGGCGACATTGCGGGCGAACGTGAACAGCTCAAACTCGCGGCGCGGGTCACGCCCGGGTTTTTCCAACTCAGCCAGAATATCCTGCAGGGTAGGCAGGCCTCGAGTCGAACTGACATAGCACGGCAGGTCGATCTTCGCTCGCATGCCGGGATCCTCCAACAGGATGGACACGTTGCATCCCAGATCGGAAGCCATCGCCTGAACCACCGGGTAGCTCTCGGGGTGGACGGCGCTGGCGTCGAGCGGATTATCGCCGTTTCGAATCCGCAAGAAGCCTGCGCATTGCTCGAACGCCTTCGGGCCGAGTCGCGGGATTTCCAGCAGCTCCGTGCGGGATCGAAAAGCGCCGTGGGCATTGCGGTGGGTCACGATATTTTGGGCCAGCTGCGGCCCCAGGCCGGATATGTAAGTCAATAGCTCCAGGCTGGCCTGATTCAAATCCACCCCGACGCGGTTGACACAGCTGGCCACCACGTCATCGAGGGCCTGTCGGAGGGCTGCGGAGTCGACGTCATGCTGATACTGGCCGACACCGATGGACTTGGGGTCGATTTTAACCAGCTCTGCCAAGGGGTCCATAAGGCGCCGCCCGATGGAAACGGTCCCGCGGACGGTCAGGTCCAGATCCGGATATTCCTGGCGGGCCGCCTCCGAGGCTGAATAGACGGACGCACCGCTCTCATCCACCGGAACAATTGCGAGAGCGGCGGGCAGCCGGAGGGCTCTCAAAAATTGTTCGGTTTCGCGCCCGGCCGTGCCGTTGCCGACAGCGATCACCTCGATGCGGTATTTCTCAACCAGCTTCAATATTTCATGGGCGGCCTCGCTTCGCTGGCGTTCGGAACCGTGAGGAAAAATGGTCGCGTGGTGCAGCAGACGGCCCTGCTCGTCCAGGCACGCCAGTTTGCATCCGGTCCGGAAGCCGGGGTCGACCGCCAGCACGCGCCGCGGCCCGAGCGGCGGGGCCAGCAGCAGCTCCCGGAGGTTTTCGGCGAAGACCCGGATGGCTTCCGTGTCGGCTTGCACCTTGACCGTCAGGCGCAGCTCGGTTTCCAGCGAACGGCTGAGCAGGCGGCGATAGGCATCGTGCACCGCCGTGCGGACCTGCTCGGCATCCGCAGCCGTTCCGGTGACGAACATCGCATCGAGAAGATCGAGCGCTTCGGCTTCCGGCGGCTGCCACGAAAGATTCAACACTTCCTCGCGCTCGCCTCGACGCATGGCGAGCACCCGATGGGATGGTGCGGAAAGCGCTGGTTCCTGCCAGTCGAAATAATCCCTAAACTTCGCCCCGGTCGCCTCCTTGCCTGGTGAGACTTTGCTGGTGACGTGGGCGTTCTTCCAGAAATAAGCGCGCAAACGGGCGCGGGCCGACACGTCTTCGTTGATCATCTCGGCGATGATGTCCCGGGCGCCGGCCAGAGCGTCTTCAATTGTCTGCACCCCTTTTTCCGGGTCTAGGAAACCGGCGGCGGCCGTTTCCGGGGCAACCCCTTTTTGTTCAAAGAGCAGCCGGGCCAGCGGATCGAGGCCCTTTTCTCTGGCCGCTGCGGCGCGAGTGCGGCGTTTCGGTCGGAACGGCAAATAGAGATCCTCGAGAGCGGCCATGGATTCAGCGCTCAAGACCTTGGCATTCAGCTCATCGGTCAGGTGGCCGTGCTGAGCCAGCGACTTCAGAATCGACGCGCGTCGCTCCTTGAGCTCCTGCAACTGGTCCAGGCGATCACGAATGGCGCCAACGGCGATTTCATCCAGACTGCCCGTCGCCTCCTTGCGGTAACGCGCAATGAAAGGCATGGTGGCGCCTTCGGCCAACAAAGCGGCAACGGCCTCCACCTGGGAGGGTCGGATGGACAGTTGTTGAGCGATGAGGTGGATCGAATCGATGGGCATGAAGCTCCTTGAAAGGGCCATCGCGATGACCGATTCCCTGGGATCTCAACGGAGTTGCTCCTTTATCCGTGGCGGCGGGGAAAGTCAAGCCGAAGGTGGTTTAGGCCTGCATGGGCGGGGGTGGGATCGCAGGGTTCGAAATTTGCTCAAGCAAGGGGTCGTTCGAGCCGATAGTCGTTTCAGGCTGATTCGGCCAACCCATTGATGCATCAGACGGTGTCCGCGGAATGAACTGGAGCTCCTGGCCCTTCCCCAAGCGCCGCCCCCAGACCCGGCTGCAGCGCAAATTGCAGCTGGCTTTCGGGCTTTTCTTTTTTTTGCCCGTCGGGGGCTTCATCTATTTCAGCCAGCGTTACGGCATCCTGGGAGATGAATACGTCCCCTATTTTTTTTTGGGATTCCTGATATGTGCCTATGTTGGGTACTCCATCCTCAAGAATCTCTTTCAGCGCATCGCGGTCCTATCGGACTCGATTCGATCATCATCGGCAGCGGGTTCTGGTGCGGACCGGATGGCGCCGCCCGCCGATGAACTGCTCGTCATCGCGCAATCGTTCCAGTCCATTCGCAATCACTTCGGCCAGACCGTCCAGCAGCTTGAAAAAAAGTCCGCCGGCATCTCTGTCCTCAAGGATTTGTCCGAGCTCTGCTATGTCACCTTTGACGCAGAGGAGATCCTCTATGTCATGCTCGAGCGAGCGCTGCTGCTGACCAACTCGGATATCGGATCGGTGCTGACCTTCGATTCATCCGAGCCGAAGGCGTTTCGCGTCAAGGCCACCATCGGGCTCGGAGAGCATGTCAAATCCGGCGACCGCATCGATTTCGACTCCAGCATCGCCAAGTATGCGGTCATCAACAAGTCCCCCCTGGTGGTGGAAAATATCGAAATAGACAAGCGTTTCGGCCGGTCCAACCTTCCCCACTACGGTTCGAAGTCCTTCGTGTGCATGCCGATCAAGACCAGCAAAACCATTATCGGCGTGCTCACGATTTCAAGCAGCGATGCGCAGCGAAGGTATACCCTGGAAGATAGCGAACTGTTGACCCCCCTGCTGAGCAACGCCGCCTTCACATTTGAAAACCTGCGGCTGTTGCGCGAGAACGATCGCGCCGCCGCGGGCCTGCGGGCCGTCGACCGGGTGGTCAAGCTGTTGAATTCCAGCCTGCGGGACAGTGATTTGATGCACACGGTGCTGCACGAGCTTCACGGAGTGGTGCCCTTTGAGGCAGCCGGCATTTTCGTGAAGGATGAGACCAAGGCCAAGACCGTTCACGTCAAGGAGTGGGTCAGCTTCTCTGCCAGTACGGTTCTAAAACACTCCGAGCATATCTACGAAGGCTCGCTAATCGAAAAGGCCCTGCAGCAGGAATCCTGCATGATTCTGGAGGCTCCGCCCGAGGAGCTGACACCGTTGGACCAGGCGCTGTTTCATCCCCGCAGCAGCGGCAGCTGTTTTTTGGTTCCGTTGAGAACGGGCGGTCGGATGATGGGCGCCCTGGTGATGGTCGGCCGCAGTGGCGAAGTCTTCCAGGAGGCTCAGAATCTGGTCAGCTGGGTCGCCGGCGGGTTGGCGTTGGCCGTGGACCGCAATCGACTCCTGGGCGCCGTGCTCAAGCGCACTCAGGAGATGGAAACGATTCGCCAAGTCGGCGGCGCCCTGGCATCGTCCACTTTCGATATGAACAAAGTGCTCCAGTACACCATGGACATGATTCGAGAGGTGGTCAATGTCGAAGCGGGATCTCTGTTGTTCTTGGAAGGGCAGGAATTGGAGGTGGCCGTGGCTTTCAACGGAAGCCTGCCGGCGCTTCAAACCTTCCGACTCAAGCTGGGGCAGGGGATCGCCGGGCATGCGGCGGCACGCGGCGAAGCCGTTATCGCCAACGACACCGAAAAATCCATGCAGTTTTTTCCAGTGATTGATGAGGTATCCGGGTTCCGCACGCGTTCGGCGCTGTGCGTTCCGATGATCTCCCAGGGCCGAGTGATCGGTGTCATTGAGGTGCTGAACAAGGTGTGTGGGCACTTTGACGCCAACGACCGGGACCTGCTGCAAGCCATTGCCGCTTCGGTGAGCATTGCGTTGGAGAATGCGCGCTTGTACAAGAAAACGGTGGCGGCCGCCGAGCATGAGCGCGATGTACGCCGGCTGTTTCAAACCTTCGTGCCGAAAGAGGTCGTCGATAAGATCATCCATGGGCTGGAAGACGGAAAACCGGTGATCGAAGAGGTGAAAACCATCACTCTGCTGAACATCGACATCCGTGGGTTTTCACGGATCGCTCAACAAATCGGTCCTCCCAAGACGGTGGCGCTTTTAAACCGTTTCTTCGAGGCAATGGGCGACCTGGTGTTTAGGCATCATGGCATCGTCGACAAATATATCGGCGATGGATT
Organism: uncultured Desulfatibacillum sp.; assembly: GCA_964570965.1. Classification (GTDB taxonomy): domain Bacteria; phylum Desulfobacterota; class Desulfobacteria; order Desulfobacterales; family SpSt-501; genus SpSt-501. Next base: position 48,821 of record CAZNAX010000003.1, on the reverse strand, counting down.
CCTGGCGGTTTTCGGAGCGCCGGTCTCCAGCGTCGCCGATCCGGACAATGCCCTGCAGGCAGCGCTCGACATGAAGCATTCGCTGGCGGGTTTAAACCTGTTGCTGAGCCGAGACCTGGGTCATACCATCGAAATGGGGATCAGCGTTCATACCGGCGAAGTGGTGGCCGGAAACATCGGCTTCGAGAAGAAGATGGATTATACCGTGATCGGCGATGCGGTCAATACCGTGTTCCGGCTGCAAGGCCTCGCCAAGGTCTTTCCCAACGGGATTCTGGTCAGCGATGCCACCCTGCGGTCGGTGCGCTCGCGCCCCGTCGTGCACGCCGTTTCCCTTCCGGTGGATTTTCCGACCGAACTCGCCGGTCTGAAAGTCTACGAACTGCTCGAACTTGACAAACCTGCCTGATCCCTTTAGGCTTCCTTCTTTCGACGACTTTTTCCCCGATTCGCTTGGAGACGAAATGTCGAGTATTTACGCCGGTTCCCTGAAGGGACATTTCCTCGTGGCGATGCCCGGGCTGGCCGACCCCAATTTTTCACAGACGGTCACCTGCATCTGCGAACACAACGAGCAGGGGGCTATGGGAATCGTGGTCAACCGCGTCCATGACGACCTTCACATCCAGGATATCTTCGACGAATTGTCAATCAAGGGCGGGATGCACCCCGAGGCGGTCGCGATTCACGCCGGAGGTCCCGTGCACAGCGGCGAGCTGTTCATTCTCCACGGCCGGCCGTTTGAATGGGAAGCTTCATTGATGGTGACGCCGTCTCTGGCGCTAACCAACACTCGGGATATTCTCGAAGCCATTGCCGCCCAGCGCGGGCCAGAGGCGTTCCTGATCAGCTTGGGCTGTGCCGGATGGGGCCCGGGTCAGTTGGAAGCCGAAATAAAAGAGAATGCCTGGTTGACCCATCCGGTGTTCGAGGACTCCATTTTCCTTCTCCCAGTGGCGGTGCGCTGGGAGGAGACGCTGCGCAGAATTGGGGTCAACCCGGCCATGCTATCGGGCACCGCCGGTCACGCGTGAGACGCGAGTCAGTCCTTGCTGACTTCCTTGGTTTTCGGCTTCTTCTTCTTGAGACAGGCCTTGTCCCTTCGGACAAACGCACACAGTTTGGGATTGTAGTATTCTTTGCAGTTGAGCGGGTTGTAGAGAGGGCATTCAGGATGTTTCTCGGACATACACCGACATTCCCCTTGCGGTCGATGGCTCCTCGTCGATGCGCTGACAGTCGACCGGGGTGCCGCCATCTCTTGACCTCGTGGCGGAACCTATACCACAGTTAGAAATTACTTACAAGGCGATAGCGTAACTCGCTGCCCGCCGGGAGCCGCCGGGTTCCTGGGGCAGACCGGAAACGACGGTGATGACGGCCATGGATGGTTACGGTCTTCAGAAAAGCAACTTATTGCAGATCAATCAGGATGTGCGCGCACTCTTCCAGGCGGCCCGATCGATTCCCGGGCTTGCGGATGTCGGCTTTGGGGATTGGGAGAAAACCTGCGCCACCTTGCCCGGGCAGCTAAACGAGCCCACCATCCGCGTCGGCGTGGTGGGTCCCATCAAATCCGGCAAGAGCACCTTCCTCAACGCCTGGCTCAAGGGCGATTTTCTGAAGCGCGGCGCGGGCGTGGTCACTTCGATCGTGACGCGGGTGCGCGCGGGCGAACGCTTGAAGGCGACCCTGTATTACAAGTCCTGGAGCGAAGTCAACGCCGACATGGAGCAGGCCCTGGTGCTGTTTCCGTCGCTTCACTGGCGATCGGCCGAGGATCGATTCGATATCCGCCGGGAACAGGAGCGTGCCGAGCTTCACGAGGCACTGAATGCATTAAACGCTGACCTGCGGATTTCCGAAGACGCTCGCAACCATAATATGGTGCTGATTTCCTGCTACCTGAGAGGGTACGAGGCCGTTCGCTCCCTCCTGACCGACCGTCAGGCCGTTCAGCATTACGAGGCCGAACGGTTCATGGAGCATTGGAAGTTCACCGGGAACGAATCCCTGGCGGTATACCTACGGGACATCCAGCTCGATATCCATTCCGGTGCCGTGGGGGGCAACATCGAAGTCGCGGACTGCCAGGGCAGTGACTCCTCCAACCCCCTGCATCTGGCCATGATCCAGGACTACCTGCGGTCGGCGCACTTGCTGATATACGTCATCAGCAGCCGCACCGGTCTGCGTCGTGCCGACATCAAGTTTCTTGCCATGATCAAGAAGATGGGCATCCTCGACAGCATTCTCTTCGTCGTGAACTGCGATTTCAGCGAACACCCGTCTCTCGAGGATCTGAAAACCCTGGTGGTCCGGGTTTCCGAGGAGCTGGCGCTCATTCGTCCGCAGCCGGAGGTTTACGCCTTTTCCGCTCTGTTCAACCTCTTCAGCGCCCTGGACGGCAGTTTGACGGAGCGTGACCGGCGCCGGCTGGAGCATTGGAAAGCCGAAATCGACCTCGTGCGCTTTTCAGATCAAGAGAGCCGCCGGTTCACCACCGCCTTGCATCGAATCCTGGAGCGCCAGCAGTATACGCTTCTGTTGCAGAATCCCATCGAACGACTCGGCAGCATCTCCGCCGGCATGTCCCACTGGATCGGGGTCAACCGCGATCTGCTCTCGCGCGATGCCGCCGATGCCCGCGAGATCGTTGATCGCATTCGACGTCATCAGCAGCGATTCGGGCAAATTCTATCGGCCTTGCAGAGTGCGCTGTCCGGAGTGGGACCCACGATCAAACAGGCAGTCGCCGGGGACGTCAACCGCTTTCTTACGCCGGGCTCCGGCGAGATCATGGCTTCCATCAACGCCTTCATATCCGGCTATCGGCTGGCGCCGGACAGTTATGCGGAGCGGTTGCGCTGTTCAGGATTTTTCCAGACCTTGTACCAGGTGTTCCAGGTGTTCAAGCAGGCGCTGGATTCATTCATCACCGAGCACATCAACCCGGAGATCATCCGGTTCATCGCCACGGAGGAGATCAAAATCCGGGACGCGCTGGAGTCCGTTGCAGCGCCCTATCAAAGTCTGATCGGCGACGCCTACACGGAGTTTCGCAGCCTCATGGCCCAGCTGGGCATTGCGGTCGACGGCACCGGTCCGGAAAGCATCGGCCTGCCAAATATCGAAAATCTGTTGCGCCATGCTGGGCTCAGCATCCCCCCCTTGTCCACGACCATCGGTTATTCCGCTCGGATCCGAACCGAAGCGGTCCTGCGACGGGGGTTCTACCGAACGGTAAGCGGTTTTAAAAAAATTATGAAAAAGCCGGTGAAGCACGGCGAGGGCGATGCGCGGGCGCTACAGGAAGCCATGCGGGTGATTAAACGCGAAACCCGCCAGTCCCTGGAGTTCCACCTGAAGGATTATCAGGAGAACATCAAGTTCCGGTACCTGTTTCGCCTGGCCGAGACCGTCGCCCAGCGCTTCGAGGAGGCAATGACCCAGCAGCTTCAGGCCTATTCGGCCGATTTTGGCATGTTGGCGGAGCGTTTGGGCACTCGACAAGACGATAAAGCAAGAGCTGCCGCCCTGCTGGCCGACATGCATATGCGCTGTCAGAAAATCGGCAAGGCGCTCGCACGGCTGAAAGCGGGCCTTGCCGGTGCGGCGCCCTCCGGCGCTTGAGCGGGCCGGGCTTCAGCGGTCCAGTTGAGACAGACGCGCGCGGGCAAAACCGATTCCAGGATCGAGGCTTAGGGCCAACCGATAGCAGTCTCTGGCCTTGTCTGCTTGCCCCAGGGCTTGATAATTGACACCGAGGTTGGCGTGGTCGATGGCGGAGCTTGGATCCAACTCGATCACCCGCTTAAAGGCTGCCACCGCCGCCTCATGCTCCCCGCGTTTAAAGTGGCAGAACCCGATCAGGTTGTGGATATCCGTACGATCCGGGTCGAGTTCCAGCCCTTTGTGCAGAAATCCGAGTGCCTCGTCAAATCGGCCGATATTTTTCAGAGCGACTCCCATGTAACTATATATGCTCGGCGTTTCCGCTGGTTCGGGGTTTAATTCCAAAGCGCGTCGAAAATAAGCAACCGCCGATTCCGGTTCAGCCGCCTTCAGCCGAGTCAGGCCGAGATAAAATTGAACGAAATATTTCCCGGGCAGGACCGCATCGATGCGTTCCAGCGTGGTGGTCGCCTCGCGGGTCGCCAGGGTTTCGACGGCATGCTTGGCCGCGAACATCAGCACGCTGGTGCTTCTTGATCGTTCCCGAAAATGCGCGCCCGGTACAATGGTGTAATACGCGGGGACTTGAATTCCGGGGTGCTGGGTATCGACCAAGAACACCTCGAGCCCGCGTCGGGCCAATGCCTGGACGCAGCTTTCGATTTCCATGCGAATGTTGGGGTTCGACACGTCCGGCAGGCTGGCCAAGTCGATTTCGGAGCCGGGATGGGTCACGTAACGCGCATCCGCAATATTTCGAAACTTGGGAAGTCCGCTGGCGACATAGTTGGCACCGGTATTGAAATCGCCGGCCAATTGGGCCACCTCGGTAAGCGCCCGACTCAACGCTTTTTCCGGGCTGGGCGTGGTACCGGCGGTCCAGACGATTTCACTCACTGCCGGATGGGTTTGAGGATCGTATGCCAGCACGCCCACGGTGGGGATTCCGGTGTCGAGGGTGAAATCCGAGATATACAGGCGGATGCCGCACTGGCGATATCGATCCAGCATGTCGACCACCAGGGGATCTTGTGCGGATTCAGGGCGGATTGCAGGAACGCGGCGTTGCTCATGGCTGATAATGGATGACACGTGACGTTCAACGATTTCGCAGATGCCCTGCAAAATGGCCTCCTCTTTGCAATTGCCCGCGGAGGATCCATTGAACTCGTTGATGCCGAAAAACCAATCGAATGGAATCAGGACGGCCTGTCCCCGGGTCAGATTGAACGCCCGGGTCCATTTGAAAGAAAGGGATTCGAAGATCTGTCGACTCTTCGGCAGGTCTTCCGAGGCATCGTGAACCGAACGGGCGATCGCCTCGAAAGGGATGGCCGGTTCGCGGAGGGCGGTCATCGGGCCACAGGTGAAATTGGTCGGATCTTGCATGAAACTGAACAGGCTGAACCGCTCGGCCAGTTCCATCACGGCGCTGGCCTCGGCCTGCGGCGGTGTAGCCCCTTTTCCCATTTGTTTGCGCGTACCGATGACACGTTGCGCATCCAGGCCACAACGGCTCAAATAGACCGGAATGCCGAGGCGGCCGTTATCAATTCGAATCGTAGCCTCGAGAAGGTCTAATTGCCCCGCTTGGAGCCTGGCGCGAAACCGCCTGAGAGTTTCTTCGGGAGGGAGCACCTTGTCCTGGTCTCGGGTGAAGGTTTTAAACGCATCGGCCAACTTTAATTCCTGCATCACAGACTCCCTTTTGAAACGCCTCACCCCGCCCGGCGTCCGATGCTGGCGGCAGTCGGGTTTGGCCAACCGCTTCGAAAAATGTGTTATTTTCCGTTGACCAGGTGTAAATAATTTGTTAGACAGAAAATTTGTGTGGGGATGTAGCTCAGCCGGGAGAGCGCGGCGTTCGCAACGCCGAGGTCAGGGGTTCGATCCCCCTCATCTCCACTTTTAAATGGAACATCCCGTTCGGAATGAAATTGCTAAGGATCGACTGTATAGCACACGGACCTGAAAATAGAAAATGGTTTTGTCGGCCGCGCAGTGGGCGCCCCGCCTTCAAACCCCATATCGGGTGGTCTTGCCAGGGCCGCCCGAATTTTTTGGCAGGTTCAGGCGCCCCGCCGGCAGACATTTGAACGGCATCGAAGACCAGAAAGCAGCCAACGATCATGAATCGCAAAGCCGAATTGGAACGAAGGACCCGGGAAACCGCCGTCCGTGTCACCCTGGACCTCGACGGGGTGGCCCCCCCCCAGGTCACCACCGGCATCCCTTTTCTCGATCACATGCTGACGTTGTTCGGGATTCACGGCTTCGTCGATGTGACGCTCCACGCCCAGGGCGATCTTGAGGTCGATTCCCACCACACGGTCGAGGATGTCGGCATCGTTTTGGGCGACGCGATTCAAACAGCCCTGGGCGATCGCAACGGGATACGCCGATACGGGTTTGCCGTCACGCCGATGGACGATGCGTTGGCCATGGTGACCATCGATCTGTCGCGGCGACCCTACCTGGTATTTCAAGTCCCGTCCAGCGAGGCGACGGGCCGGGTTTTCAATCGCAGCCTGGCCAAGGAATTTTTCAGAGCGTTGGCCAATCATGTCGGAATGAACCTCCACATCACCGTGCCTTACGGGGAAAACGAACACCATATCCTGGAGGCCATCTTTAAATCCTTCGGGCGTGCGCTCCGGCAAGCCGTGAGCATGGATGAACGCATCGGCGGTGTGCGATCTTCCAAGGGCATGCTTTAGGCCGATTTTCCATCCACCCTTTCCATTTAGAATTGGCGACGTCACCATGCTGGTTATTCCCGCCATCGATCTAAAGGACGGCAAATGCGTTCGGTTGCTTCAGGGCCGAATGCAGGACGAAACCGTATACTCGAACGACCCGGAGGCAGTCGCCCGGCGCTGGGCAGATGCCGGGGCGCGGATGCTGCACGTGGTGGATTTGGACGCCGCCGTTCAGGGAAGGCCTTGCAACCAAAGACATATCGCCGCTATCATCCGAGCTGTCGAAATCCCGGTGCAGGTGGGCGGAGGGATGCGCGATGTCGGCGCGGTGGCCGCGGGCTTGGAGGCGGGTGCGCATCGCGTGATCATCGGTACGGCCGCCATCGAAAACCCCGCTTTCGTCCGCGAAGCCTGCCGGGCCTATCCGGGTCGAATTGCCGTTGGCATTGACGCCCGTCAGGGGCGGGTGGCGATCCGAGGCTGGACCCGAACGACAGAGACGCCGGCGATAGACTTGGCACGTCAACTGGAGGGCGCGGGGGTGTGCACGCTCATTTTTACGGACATTCAGCGGGATGGGATGCAGATCGGCCCGAGCATCGAGGAAACCCGAAAGCTGGCTGCTTCCGTTCATATTCCGGTAATCGCCTCCGGCGGGGTGGGTACGCTCGAGCATATCCGCAGTTTGTTGGAACTGGAAGCGGTCGGGGTGGCGGGAGTTATCACAGGTAAAGCGCTTTACAGCGGGGCCTTGAGTTTTGAGGAGGCCTTGGCTCTGACCCGGTCAGCGCGGCCGGCCGCGCCGATTCGCGCCTGAGAGCGGAGGGCGTGCCTTGGCAGGCCATATTCCCGAAGATAAAATTACCGAAATCCGGCACGCGCTGGACATCGTAGAGGTCATCGCCGAGTCGGTGGTGTTAAAGAAGAGCGGAAAAAATTTTTCCGGGTTGTGTCCGTTCCACGCCGAAAAAACGCCGTCGTTTACGGTGAGCCCCGATAAGCAGATTTATCACTGCTTCGGGTGTGGCGCGGGGGGCGACATCTTCAGCTTCGTCATGAAGCGGGACGGTGTCGGATTCGGCGAGGCCCTGCGCAGTCTGGCCGCGCGCGGTGGAGTGGAGATTCCGGAGCGATCTCTGTCGCCTCGGGCGCAGCGCCAGATGAGCGAAAAGGCTACGTTGTTTGAACTAAACCGTTTAGCCGCAGATTTTTTTCGGCAGGCGCTGCTGCAACAGCCTGCCGGCAAGCCGGCTATGGACTATCTCACTCGACGGGGGGTGACCCGCCAAAGCATTGACCAGTTTGGGCTGGGGTACGCACCCAAGGGGTGGGATTTTCTGCTGGGACACATCGGCCGCAAGAAATTCGCCCCGGGCCTGCTTGAAAAGGCGGGTTTGGCGATCCCGCGCCGGGAAGGCAGCGGCTTCTACGATCGCTTTCGAGATCGCATCATTTTCCCCATTCATGATGAAAGCGCTCGCGTGGTAGGCTTCGGGGGCCGAGTGTTGGATAACTCCACCCCGAAGTATCTGAACTCTCCCGAGACACTCGTTTACACCAAGCGTCGCGTGCTTTATGGTCTAGATCGGGCCAAGGATGCCTGCCGCACGGCCGGGTCCGTATTCATAGTCGAAGGCTATCTGGATTTGATCGCCCTGCATCAGAACGGGGTGAACCATGCGGTAGCCACGCTGGGAACCGCATTGACCCCCGAACAGATACGGATGTTGACGCGCTATGCCGGGCGCATGGTGCTTGTTTACGACTCCGACGAGGCCGGCATTCGTTCGGCCCGGCGCTGCATCGATCTCTTCTGGAAAGAGCACGTGGATTTTCGGCGCGGAGACGTGTATTGCGAGGAACGGGCCGATACCCATATTCTAGTGTTGCCGGAGGGACACGATCCCGATTCGTTTTTGATGGCGTATGGCGTTGATGCCTTCCGACGCCTCGCACAGAATGCCCCCGGGGTCATCACGTTCTTGATGGAGCAGGCCGTTCAGCAGCATGGGCTGAGCACGGAGGGCAAGATCCGGATTGTTTCGGAACTGCAGCCGTATCTATCGGCGATCAACGACAGCGTCGCACGGGCGCTGTATGTCAAACAGCTGGCCGAGCGGATCGGTCTGGATGAAACGGCCATCCTTGAACGAATCAAGACCCGCGCTAAGCCGATGGCAGCACCGGGGCTTGGCGTTCAAGCGCCTGCGGCTGCGGGACGCCGGAGCGCGGGGACCCATGAGCAGGTCGAGCAACAAGTGATCGCCATGATGCTGCAATTTCCGGAAATGATCCCGGAGATAGTCAAAAGCAACGCCCTGGAATACGTTTCGCTTCCGCTGCTAAAATCAGCCGGGGAGAGCATCTTGCGGCATCGTTTCCAATCCCCGGAGCAACTCCCGGAATTGCTGGCCAATATCGAAGAAGGCGCGTTGAAAGAGACCCTCGTGGCGTTGGCCATGACCGATGAGAGTTGGACGCACAAAGGGTGTAGCGCCTTTTTGCGGCGGTTCATGGAGACACGGCAGAAACAGGTGAGCGGGCCTTCAATGCAAGCGGCGATTGAAGCGGCCGAACGCGAGCATAATGAGGCTGAAGTGATGCGGCTTCTCAACGAAAAACAAAAAATGGCCGTGCGGCGCGAAAAACAGAAGATGTCGGCGCTGCGCCAAAAATAGTGCAGGCAACTTCGGAGGATTCGGGGAGACACCACGACATGTCCAAAAAATCAAAAAAGCCAAAAGACACCGCTCAGAAAACCGCCAAGCGTCGCGGCGATCTCACCCCAGCGGTCGCAGCGAGGCACCCTAAAGGCTCCAAGCGTTCGGCCAGGCCAGAAATGAACGCGGACGGCGGAAAACCGATGGAAAGCAAGGTTAACAAAAAGGCGATTCAAGAGTTGCTCGCCAAAGGCAAGAAACAGGGATTTCTCACCTATGATGAAATAAACGAATTGCTTCCAGAGGACATGCTTTCCCCCGAACAGATCGATGAGACCCTGATGTTGTTTGACGACAACGGCATCGAGGTGGTGGACGAGAAGCAAAACAAAAAAATCGTGAAATTGAAAAGCGTTGCCGAAAGTAAAATCGTCAGCGAGGAGGTGGATGGAGGCGACTATGGATCCGTGACCGACCCGGTCAAGATGTACTTGCGTGAGATGGGGATGGTCACCCTGCTCAGCCGCGAGGGCGAGGTGGAAATTGCCAAGAAAATTGAAGCGGGCGAGCAGGAAGTCCTGCGCTCCTTGCTGGAATCGATCATCGGGGTGGACGCCATTATTGAACTGGGCGATAAAATCGAAACCGGGAGCCTGCGGCCGAAGCATGTGTTGAGGGATATTGACGAAGGCGACACCTACAACGACGAGGTGCTTCAAACTGAAAAATTTCTCGAAACCATCCGCCAGATCAAGACCCTTCATCAGCAAAACTTAGAGCAGCGCAAGAAGGCGTATGTCGCCAGCGGTAACGCCGACGATCAACGCAAGGCCAAACGTAACTTGCAGCGGCTGATATCGGACATATTCAATCTTCTTAAGGACTGGCGGTTGGAGGCCAGTGTGATCGAGGAGATCGAGGGCAAGATCCAACAGGAGATCGAGGGGTCCGAATCCATGACCAAGAGGGTGGCCAAATACGCGGACAGACTCAGCGCCCCCGTCAAAGAGCTGCGGGATCATCTCACCTCCAAGACCGCCTTTTTGAGGTGGGCGTCCGGTCGCAGCGATACGACGAAGGAAGAGCTTACGGGCGCCTATGCCGACATCCGTCAGATGATCGAGAAGCATGGTGCGCGGGAGGTTGAAATTTGCGCCAACAGCCGGGCGTTGAAGCGCATTATGACCAGCGTCGAAGAGGGGCGCTTGAAAGCCAAGCTGGCCAAGAGCGAGCTTACCAAGGCCAATCTTCGATTGGTGGTCAGTATCGCCAAGAAATACACCAACCGGGGGCTGCAGTTTCTGGACCTGATCCAGGAAGGCAACATCGGTTTGATGAAAGCCGTGGATAAATTCGAGTATCGCCGCGGCTACAAATTCAGCACGTATGCCACCTGGTGGATCCGGCAGGCCATTACCCGAGCCATCGCCGATCAAGCGCGAACCATTCGCATCCCGGTGCACATGATCGAAACCATCAATAAACTGATTCGCACATCGCGTTATCTGGTGCAGGAGCAGGGGCGGGAACCCACTCCCGAGGAAATTGCCGAGAAAATGGAGATCCCGCTGGAAAAGGTCCGGAAGGTGTTGAAAATCGCCCGCGAGCCGATTTCATTGGAAACCCCCATCGGCGAGGAGGAGGATAGCCATCTGGGAGATTTCATCGAGGACAAGAAATTCATGCTTCCCTCCGAAGCCGCCGTGAGCATGAATCTTGCGGAACAAACCCGAAAAGTGCTGGCCACACTCACGCCGCGTGAGGAAAAGGTGCTTCGGATGCGATTCGGCATCGGCGAGAAGGCCGATCATACCTTGGAAGAGGTCGGTCAGGACTTTGCGGTGACCCGCGAGCGCATCCGACAAATCGAGGCCAAGGCGCTCCGCAAACTCCGTCATCCCACCCGCAGCCGCAAACTGAAGCATTTTATTGAAACGTAAGCCGGGGAGATCGGACCGCAGCGCAGCGGGGAGGTCCTCGATCGACGGACAACCTTGACAAACCTTTGGCCAGTCGATAAACAGGTTGCGGCGCAAGGCCTTGGGGGCCCATAGCTCAGCTGGCAGAGCCACCGGCTCATAACCGGTCGGTCCCTGGTTCGATCCCAGGTGGGCCCATCGCTCCGCTCAGATCTATCGGGCGGCTGGCGCGGCAATGCCTCGACCCAAGGCGTGGGTGGTCTAATCCGCGCCTTCTTTCATCCTGGTCATCCAGGAGCCGGCATATTCCCGAACCTGCGAGGATCCGCATTTTCGCACCATGCAGCTGCTGCTTGCCGACATCATTAACGCGCTGGAGCGCATGGCGCCGCCATCGTTGGCCGAAGCGTGGGACAACGTCGGCTTGCAGATCGGAGACCTGCGCAGACGCATCGACTCGGTGTGGGTCGCGCTGGATTCCGGACCGGATGTGGTGGCTGCGGCGTGCCGTTTCCAGGTCGACCTGCTCATCACGCATCACCCCCTCTTTTTCCGTCCGGTCAAGCAAATCGCAACCGACACGCCTTCCGGGGCCGTTATTGAGCTGGCCGTGCGCCATGGTTTGGCCATCTATTGCTTGCACACGAATTTGGATGCCGTCGCGGGCGGGCTCAACGATTTGCTGGCGCACCGTCTGGGGCTGCGGCGATTGGGGCCGTTGATGCCACCGGGTGGCGCTAGCGACTCCCGCCGTCACGGCATCGGCCGGGTCGGAACGCTCTCCCGAGCCATGCCTCTGGTCGATCTGGCGCGGGAGGTCAAACAGCGTCTGGGAGCTGCGACGGTTCGGATGGCAGGCGATCCAGATCTACGCGTCAAGCGCGTGGCGGTGGCGACCGGAAGCGGCGGTAGTTTGGTCGGCGACTTTTTAAAAACAGACGCGCACGCTTTCATCAGCGGTGATCTACGTTACCATGAAGTCCGTGACATCGAATATGCCCGGCGCGGGGTGGTGGATGTCGGGCACTTCCATTCCGAGCATCTGATGGTCGACGCGATGGTGCAGCGCTTGCGGCGGGCGTTCAGCCGCCGTCACCGGCGGTTTCAGGTGCAGGCATGCTCGCTGGAAAAAGACCCATTCTCGGTGGTGTGACCTTGCGGCCGCCGCGCTGCCGGGTGATGGCGGCATTCAACCCGGCATCCCCCGGAACGAAGGAGGACGGCGCTCATGCGCAATGACATCCGGCATCAGATCGCTATGCTGGTCAAACTACAAGATGTTGAACTGAAAATTCATCGAACCCAGCTGGACCTGGATCAGGTGGAGGGGCGTACGGCCGAACTGGACGATCACCTCAACCAATTCATTTCCGCCGTTGAATCCGGGAAGGCTCATATCCAGGAGCTTAGCAAACGCATACGGACCCTTGAGTCCGATTTGCTGGTGAATCAGGGCCGGATCGCGAAAAGCCAAGAAAAACTGCGCTCGGTGAAGACCAACAAAGAATACCAATCCGGTCTGAAAGAGATCGATGATCTCAGCGCCATCGGATCCAAAATTGAAGACGAGATTCTGGCGGGAATGGAGCAAGTGGAGGCGGGGAGCGCTTCGGTGAAAGAACATCAAGATCGGTTGAATGCCCAGGCGGGCTTGATTCGCGCTGAAAAAGAAAGTGTGCTGCAGGACGCGGAGTTGGCCCGGCAACGGTTAGAGGCGTTAAGGGCGGACGCGGATGCATTGGGGGGCCGGATTTCGGCGGAGGCCCTGGCCCTTTACCGGCGCGTCAAGGCCAAGAAGGCGAACGGAGTCGCCATCTGCTCGGTTTCCGCCTCGGTCTGTGGCGGCTGCCATGTGAACATTCCACCTCAGATGTATAATGACCTTCAGCGGGTCGATCGCTTGAAGAATTGCCCCAACTGTGAGAGGATCATTTACTGGGACGAAGATCAGAGCCGGCCGGAGTAATTCAGACGATCGCCGGTCCCACCCGACCGGAGGAAAGTCCGAACACCGCAGGGCAGGGTGCTCCATAACGTGGAGTCGCGGCGACGCGAAGGAAAGTGCAACAGAAAGCATACCGCCGTCGGACGCCGGCCTTATCGGGCCGCCATCCGAAGGCAAGGGTGAAACGGTGCGGTAAGAGCGCACCAGTTCCCCGGGCGACCGGGGAAGCTCGGCAAACCCCACCCGGTGCAAGACCAAATAGAGGGGCGTTTGCGGGTGGCCCGCCCAAGCCCCCGGGTCGGTCGCACGAGGTGCCGGGCAACCGGCATCCAGAGAGGAATGATCGTCGCCCGCAAAGGGGCAACCCGATGCGGGAACAGAATTCGGCTTACGACTTGCTCCGGCCGGCTCTGGTTGATCCCATCCCCGGAATCGAAAACCGACCTGGCGACGCGAGGCGTTCATCGTCGGGGGCACTCCACCCATCAGGATCGCATGGATCAGATTTCGCAACATCACTCTGAAACCTCTTTATCCGCGCCCAGCTCCAAATTTTCCGAAAAGATCGGTATTTTTTCGCATGATTTTCTGAAATGCATATTTTACATCGCCGGTCGATCTTCGAACAACTTGCGTTTTACGCAGAAATTTTATTCCACACTGGCCTCGTCCTCGACCCTGCTGGAGGACTTTCTCGATTACCACGGTGCTAAAAATAATAAAAACTGGTACCTATTTCGTGAGTTGACGGCCGGCATGCGTCATATCGGCTTGGCATCCAATTTTCAGAAGCATATCTCCAATCGACTGCGCTACTATGATCTTCCGGACAGCGCGGACTTCGAACGCGAGGGAGAGGAAAGCCTACGTTTTCTTAACCAGTGCCTGCAGAAGATGGCGCCGTCGGCGCTGAACGAAGCGCAGCGGTTGGGGATCCCTCTTCCGGAGAATCGCTTTCAAGATGCCGATTTTCCCAGCATCCAGACGACCGATCCGCTGGAGTACGACATTGATGACGAGAACCGCAACCAGCAAAAACAGCACATTGTCAAAATCGCCAGCGAATTTCTGAACCTGGTAAAAAATTTCGACCAGATCAAATTCTATGAGCGCTACCGGTACCCAGAGATTCTGGGGATTGTTCCCGACAAAGTGAATGAAGTCGAAGTGCGGCGTTACGAGATGCTGGTTCACAACCTGCAGTCCTCCTTCGACACTTACGTGATTCACGGGGGGTTTCGCTTTGGAAACCGGAAACTCAAGCAATTGCGCGGGTTCTTCTCCGTGGTGTTCCATTTGCTCCAGATGGTCGGCCGGCTCCTGCATTTCTACGAACGCCACCTGCATGAAGCCGGGTACAAAAATACCTATAAGCGCGTGCAGGACGAGTTGGCGATGGTGGTGACCCCGGAGCAGCTGCTCGACTGCACCATGAATTACGGGCTGTATTATGTTTGCCATTTTCTGGCGCTGGGCAAAGAGCATGCCCGGATGATTCTCAATGAAAACATCGAGCGTGCTATGGTTCGGGTGGGGGTTCCTCAGAAGCTTGGCTTCCACGCTCGACCCAGCCTGCTGGTGGCTAAAATCGTACAACATTACGGCGGTCAGGTGGAACTCGTTGTAGGGGAGGACCGGTTTGACGCCAGTAGCGTCCTGGACATCCAATGGGCCGGTGGTAAGATCCAAAAGGAAAACCTCAAGGAAGTCGTGTTCGAGGGAGACGCCCGCACGCTCAGGGACATCGAGATCCTTTCCGCTGTCAATTATGGCGAAGATACCATGGGCAAGGGAGTCCCTTTGCCGAAAGAGCTCAAGTATTTGAGGTGAAAAAGGGCCCCGCCCGCCAGCCTGCCCGTCGCCACGCTGTGAGGACACATGGGCTGAGGGATGGATTCATTCGGCGCAGACATGGTGTATGCTATTATCGTCGCAGGTGGAAAAGGGGTCCGTTTCCGCAGCCGCGTTCCCAAACAGTACATCGCGCTGGCGGGGGTGCCGATTCTCACGCGCACCCTGCTCGTCTTCGACCGTTGTGACATCATCGATCGAATCGTCCTGGTAGTGCCGCCCGAGGATATCACCTTTGTGCGCGATGCCATGGTAGACCCCGCCGCATTATGCAAGCGCATTACCGTGGTTGGCGGAGGCCGGCGGCGACAGGATTCGGTTTTCAACGGCCTGGCCGCCATTCCTCTCGATGCCTCCCTGGTGGTGATTCATGACGCCGTCCGGCCATTCGTGACCGGGCAGACCATCACGGCGTGCGTCAACGCTGCAAGGCAGCACGGGGCGTGCATCGCCGCTTTGCCCGTCTGGGATACCCTCAAACGCATTTCGGACTCCGGCTGCATCGAAGCCACCCTACCCCGGGAGCGCGTATGGGCGGCGCAGACCCCCCAGGCGTTTCAGACCGCCGTGATTCGGAAAGCTCACGAGTGCGCGCGGCGTGAGCAGGTGGTGGCCACTGACGACGCTAGCCTGGTAGAGCGCATAGGAGCCGTGGTTCACATTTGGCCTGGCAGCTCCCGCAACATCAAGATCACCACGGCCGAGGACCTGGCTTTGGCTGCGGCACTGCTGGGAGTCCCGGAGGCACCATCCGAGAGCAGGTGAGGGTCGATCCGGCGGATTGACACCGGTCCGCTGCGTTTTACCTTGCTACTTCGGTAACAAAGGCGGTTAACGGAATGACTGGGGCGCTTGGCCGCTGTCGGTCCAAGGTCGATATGCTTTTATGTCCCGCCAGCAGTCGCCTAATCTTTAAGTGCGGTCCGGCACCGAGTGCACGGACCTGGGGAGGTTAGAAAATGCAAGGTGTGAAGGGCAGGGATGAAGCGGCGCAAGATCTGGCCAGCGAAGCCTATTTGAGGCAGTTGCGCCAAACATTCGAGCAGCTGCCTAACGACATTCCGCTGCTGTTATTTGTCGACAAGGCCCGTGACGATGTTTTTGCCCAGACGACCCGCCAAGTGATCCGCGCGTTTCGTGAGTTGAGCCCCCGGATCACGTTGAAGGAATACGATCTGGCTCACGATCTGGCCCGCCGCCACAACGTCGAGAGCTCTCCCACGCTGATTATCGCTCCCGGAAAATACGCTATCCGCTGGCTGGGCGCACCCATGGGTGAAGAGGCGCGAACCTTTCTCGAGACGCTGATCTTGGTCGGCATGGGACGGAGCAACCTCAGCGAACAGTCGCGCAAGGTGATCCAGCGAATCGACACGCCGCGGCATGTCAAAGTGTTTGTCAGTCCCACGTGTCCGTATTGTCCGCAGCAGGCGGTCAATGCCGTAAAGGCCGCCATGGAACTGCCGGAGCAGATCTCGTTGGAGATCATCGACATCCAATGCGAGCCCGAGTTGGCGAAGCAGTATTCGGCGCTGAGCGTTCCGCAGGCCTTCGCCAACGACATTCTGATCGGTCAGGGCGCTCAACCCGAAGAGGTATTCGCTCTGTCGCTCCAAAAACTGGAGCCCCAAACCCTGTTTATCCCGGAAAGCGATGCCGAACAGGTGGAGACCGATCTGCTCATCGTGGGGGGCGGGCCAGCCGGTCTGACTGCGGGGATTTATGCCGTGCGCAGCGGTTTGAAAACCGCCATCGTTGAACGTCAAGCCTTGGGCGGCCAGGTAGCCACCACGCCGGTGGTCGAAAACTATCCCGGGTTCACGTCCGTGGGCGGCAAAACCCTGGTTGACATCATGGTGAGCCATG
This sequence comes from uncultured Desulfatibacillum sp., assembly GCA_964570965.1. Lineage (GTDB taxonomy): Bacteria > Desulfobacterota > Desulfobacteria > Desulfobacterales > SpSt-501 > SpSt-501. Next base: position 32,206 of record CAZNAX010000003.1, on the reverse strand, counting down.
CGCTGCAGTATGTGCAGATTTTTCCAGGAGAAGGGGTGGTGGATGTCCAGTATGCTTCACCGATTGTCGTGCAGACCAGTCGTCGCAAGTTTTTAACCAAGACCGTTCTGCTGACCACCGGGGCCAACCATCGCCACCTCAATGTGCCCGGCGAATCTCGACTCGCCGGTCGCGGGGTCAGCTATTGCAGCACCTGCGACGGCCCCCTGTTCAAGGGCAAGCAGGTGGTGATGGTGGGTGGAGGCAACAGCGCCGTCACCGAGGCCCTCCATCTTTTTCACATGGGGGTGAAGGTCACGTTGATTCATCGCCGCGATAGCCTCCGCGCCCAGGAATTCCTTACCCGGCAGCTGACGGAAAATCAAATCCCCGTGCTCTGGAACACCGAGATTCAGGAAATTCGTGGCGAGGAGCGGGTGCGGGAGATCGCGCTTTTCAACCATGCCACTCAACGCTCGACGGCTCTCCCCACCGACGGCGTCTTCATCGCCATCGGGTACGAACCGGCGGTGGAACTGGCAAAAAAAATGGGACTGGACCTCACGGAGGACGGCTACATCAAACAGGACGGCCGCCATCGCACCAGCCGGCCGGGCATCTACTCGGCCGGAGATGTTGAGGGCGGCTACAAGCAGATCGTAACCGCCTCCGGGCAAGGCGCCGAAGCCGCCATGACGATATTCGAGGATTTAATCGATCCATATTGGCTGCACGCGCGGCGGTCGCAGGGGGTGCGGCCGATGGCTGCAGGGCGGTGATTGCGGCACGGATTCGACGGCGGTTTTCTGCAACATCCGCGGGAGCCGGTATTCTTGGCGGCAGGTTCAGCCGGCGAGGCCGGCCTTATGATTATATGGCGTTCAGGCGTTCCGCCGCCGCGTTGAGCGTCACTTCGCTTTTGGCAAAGCAGAAGCGCAAGACCTTGTGATCTTCGCCGCAGTGATAGAACACCGATGGCGGGATGGCGGCCACGCCGTATTGCGTGGTCAAGCGTCTGGCAAATTGCAGTTCTGGCTCCTCTGAAATCGCACGGTAGTCCAGCAGCTGGTAATAGGTGCCGGAGCAGGGCAGCGGGCGGAAGCGCGATTTGCGGATCAAATCGAGGAAGCAGTCCCGTTTGGACTGGTAAAACGCTGGAAGGCTCAGGTAGCGCTGTTTGTCTTGCAAGAACTCGGCATACGCGTGCTGAATCGGCGTGTTGACTGCAAAAACCATATATTGGTGAATTTTGCGGAACTCGTCTGAAAGCGGACGCGGAGCCAGGCAATAGCCGACCTTCCAGCCAGTGGTGTGATAGGTTTTGGCGAACGAGTTGACCACGAAGCTGCGTTGCCTCAGTTCGGGATGGCGCGACATGCTTTGGTGGCTCAAACCATCGAACACGATATGTTCGTAAACTTCATCGCTGAGAATGAGCACCGGGGTGGGGCGCAGGATCGCGGCCAGGGTTTCCAAGTCCTGGGGGCTTAAAACAGCGCCGCTGGGGTTGTGCGGGAAGTTTAAGATGATCAAGCGGGTTCTCGCGTTGATTCGACTCCTGAAGGCCTCCCAGTCGATCCGGTAGGATGGAAAATCCAACGCGGAATAGACCGGTACGCCGCCGTTCAGCCGGACGATCGGGGCATAGCAATCGTAGGCCGGTTCGATGAGGATCACCTCGTCGCCCGGATGGACCGTCGCCGTCACCGCCGCATAGATGGCTTGGGTGCCGCCGGTCGTAATCGTGATTTCCGAGTCGGGGTCATAGACGGCGCCATACATCAAGCGAGTCTTCGTGGCGATGGCCTCCCGCAGTGCGGCAACGCCCGGCATGGGGGCATACTGGTTGTGGCCCGCGTGGATGTATTTGGCGACGAGCTCCTTTAATTCGGTGTGGGTGTCAAAGTCCGGAAATCCCTGGGAAAGGTTGATGGCGCCGTGTTGAAGAGCGAGGCGGGTCATTTCGGAGAAAATCGTCAAACCGATTTCCGGCAGTTTGGAGGCAATGACCATGGTCGTTCCCATATCCCTGACTGCATCAAGATGGCCGGAGCGGCGGTGCGATCCGGGGTTAAAGGCATCTGTAGATAGGAGAAAAGGCGATCGGTGTCAATACAGAGACCCTTTCAGCCGGGCCACCGGTCTTTGGGATTCGGATAATGGCGCAGCCGTCAATTGCCCGAAACCGGTGGACGCCATGGGGGTAGCGAACCGGAATTCATATCCGGACTGTCCGCGGGTGGCCGTCGGCGCAATCATTTTCAAGAATGAGCGCATCCTGCTGGTCCTGCGGGGTAAGCCGCCGGCCGAAGGCAACTGGGCCATCCCCGGCGGTAGTGTCGAAATCGGGGAAACCCTCCAGCAGGCCGCCCAGCGCGAAGTTTTTGAGGAAACCGGCGTGCGCATTCAGGCTCGCGAGCCGGCGTTCACATTTGATGTAATCGAAAGAGATGCGGACGGAGCCGTCCGGTTTCACTACGTGGTGGTGGACGTGATGGCGGAATACGTGGAGGGATCGTTACACCCAGCTGGCGATGCCATTGACGCACGCTGGGTTTCCCCCACGGAATTGACCCGGCTGACGGTCAGTCCGGCCACCCGCGATCTGCTCAGGATAAGGTTTCATTTCGGAGTTTGAAACCCTCTGCGGAATAGTTTTCGGGAATCATTCTTGGCGCAGTTCAATTTCAACCCGTCGATTTTGTTGCCGGCCTTCGAGGGTGTCGTTTGAGGCAAGGGGATTCTTGGGCCCCAGGCCTTCCGCGATCAAGTGCGAGGCATTCACGCCCTTCCCCGCGAGATAGCTCTTGATCGAGTTGGCTCTAAATTGCGAAACGCTAAGGTTGTAAGTGAGCGAACCCACCGAATCCGTGTAACCCCGGATGCTGGCTTTGGCCTCCCGGTTCGATTTTAGGAACAACGCAATCTGATCCAGAGCGGCCAAAGCCTGAGAGGTGAGCTCGTTCGAGTTGTAAGGGAAGAAAATGATCACCCGTCCCCGCGAAAAGGGATTGGCGGCGAGCGCTTCGGCGGAAACCTCCTCTGGCGTGGCTCCCGACCCAGCCACGGCGACGGGCGGAATTGGCCTCGGGGCGGGTTGAAGATCGGAGGACTCATCCCCGCCGGCGGCCGCCGGAGGTTCAAGCGCCGTGGCTGAACCCGCCCGGCCTTTGTAGGTCTGCGGCGCAATGTCTTCGAGCGACCATCGCTGGGATTCCTGGGACCGGTATTGGTATATCATCAGGCTGGTGAAACCCAAAAGGAGCAGGAAAACCAGGGCGGCAGGCAGTTTCCAATTAAACCCTCGGTTTGAAACGGCCTGCGCATCCGCGTCGGTCGCGGATGGGATCGGAGGGCTGCTGAAACCGCCCGTGCCGGGAGCCGAAGGCGGGTCCGGCAAGCGCAGCTCCTTTTCGCAGTCTCGGATTAGGTTGTGGTCGATGGATGTTGCCCCTGCCGCGTACCCCGTCAGCAAGGCGTGATCGCAGATAATATTGATCAGGCGTGGATAGCCGCGCGAAAAGGCGTGAATCTGCCGAACCGCCTCCGGCGTAAAAAGCTCTCTGCGCGCGCCGGCCACCTTCAGACGGTGGCGCATGTACAGCGGGGTTTCGCTTTCTTTCAGCGGTTCGATATGGTAGCTCACCGTGATCCGCTGGCGCACCGCTTTGCTGCGCTCATCCAACAGAATCCGGTTAAACTCGGTCTGGCCGACGAAAAAGATGTTGATCAGCTTCCGGTTTTCGAGTTCGATATTCGATAACAATCGGACCTGCTCTAGCATCTCGACGGTGAGCCGTTGCGCCTCGTCGATGATCAGCAGCACTTTCTGCCGGGAGGAGTACGCCTTGAGCAGAAATTGCTTGAACTCGATCAGAAACTCGCCTTTGGAGGCGAAGCGGCGGTTCATCTGAAACTCGGCGGCGAGAAAATTGAAGAAATCGATGGCTTCCATGCCGGGGTCCGGAATAGTCGCCACGAGCGCCGTCACGTCGATGGTTTTGACCAACAGCTTGATCAGGGCGGTTTTGCCGGTGCCGACATCGCCCGTGAGCAGGAGAAAGCCCTTGTCCTCTTGAATGCCGTACTTGAGTGTTGCCAGCGCTTCCGTGTGCTTTTCACCCAACCACAGAAACTTTGGATCCGTGGTGATTTGAAAGGGTTTATGCGTTAGCTGGTAAAATGAGAGATACATGCAATGCCCATAACGAGGGGGTTAACCAAATACCCAGTTGCTTGCCGAGTGGACGGCGGTTGCGAGCGGCATGCCTTCATCGGTTTCGGATGAACCCCCGACCGTAGTAAAAGTAGATGGCGATCCAGAGAATAAAAAACAAAACCAGGTAGGCGGTTCTTTGGCGGATCAGTTTTTCCCTGAGTTTGTCGATGAGGTTGACCGAGTTCTTGAGCTCGCGCTTGACGATATCGAGTTCCTCCAGCAGGCCTTCCACGTTGGCCGTTTCGGAATATGAAACCAGTCGTTTGGATTTATTCTCGAAATCGCGCACGCTGTAAGCATCGAACATGATCTTCTGTTTTTCCGTCAAGTACGATACTTCGTGGATCTCTTTCGCCAATTCCGCACAATAGAATTTGCGATAGGGGTTTTTTTTCGGTGCCTCGCCCAGCTGCCGGATCCGGTGCTCGATTTTGCCGTTCAGTTCGCCAGAAATCTCTCCCAGGATCCGGTCCAAGTCCTTGATGGTGCTGTGGTTCTTAAGCAGGTCTTCGCCGGAAAAGGCGGAAATGAAAAAGATAAGAAATCCGGCTGTTAAGCAGCTGGCGATAATTCTGAAAACGATGACAATATCCCGGTTCAGTGTGGGCATTTCCCGGTTATCCTTTCACACCACGATACCGACCCCATAAATCTGAATATAACTGTCTTATATTACAAAATAAACTTTTTTGATCCTATCGAAAAGCATACCGCATGTCAATACGATGGCCCTTTATGCAACCCCCGCATTTCAATCGTCAATTTCATCCATCGGTTTCGGCTTCTTGGGCGTTTTTTAGATTTTGGCGAATCTGATCGACATCGTTGGACTCTCCCATGTTTCGTTCCACCCAATCGGCTGGTTTATCGAATTCGCGGGCCAAGGCGTCTAATGCGTCCTGAAAGCTGTCGTGTCTGGCCTCGGGGCCCGTCATATATTTCCCGGCGCGCCGCGGGTTATAGAACTCTATGGCGGCGTCTAGTGGGGGAGCTGGGGTGGCGTTGGCTGCGGTGGATTGCATAAGGCGCAATGCAAGGGTTTGCCGTACCTCACTCAGCTCGTTGCTGTCCCCCAAGTTTTCTTCGATCCATGCGGCGGGGCGGTTGAACTCCTCCGATAAAGCCGAGATGGCGTCCCGAAAGGTATCATGATGGCGGCCTTCGCTGCTCCAGTATTTTTGAGGACGCCGCGGGTCGTAAAACGCGATGCCTGGAGAGTTTCCGGGTGTTGCGGACGAGGCGGTTTCTGGTGAAGGTGCCGGAATGGAGGGCGCTTCTTGGGCAGCTGGGGGCTCGATCTCCGGGGCGTTTTTTGAATCCAGTTCCGGCTCGACCGATCGCCCTTTTTCGATCTGCGCCACGTCGGACTTCGGATAAATCAGCAGCCCCCCGTCATATTCACAGTGGATTTCGTCGCCTTTTTCCCAGGCGTTGCCCTCGCATACGGTCCGCATGCCGTCCTTGAAATAGATCGTGTCCGAGGCCTCGACCCATGCATGCCCAATCAGACCCGAGAATCCAATCAGAGCGGCCATCCATAAGGTGAGGCGGTGCATTCGCAGCCTATCGACGGTTATTTTCCTCGATGCAAATATCATATTGCAAAACAACCTGAGAGCCAGTCGCTACCCTAAAAAATACAGCATAACAGCTTTTAAGAACGAACTAAAGAGCCTAACATCGGGTCACAGCAGCGGTCGGTGGGGCGGGTCGGAAGGATAGGCAGGATCAGGGAGGTGGGGTTTCGGCTTGGCCCTTAAGGGTGTCTTTGACGGCTCTTAGAAGCTCCTGGCGGTTGATGGGCTTCGATAGCGTGTAGGCCGCTCCCAGCTTTTGAGCCCCGCGCAGATAACCTTCCGGCCGATTCAGGCCACCTCCGGACATGGCAATTATTTTTGCCGCGGAGAATTCCTTTTTCAGCTCAAGGATCATGCCGATCCCATCTTTGTTGGGCATAATCAGATCGGTGATAACCAGGTCCGCCGGCCTTTCACGAAAGCATCGGATTCCTTCAACGCCGTCCGACGCTTCGGCTACCGTATAGCCGGCTCGCTCTAGCATGAGCCGGATCATGGAACGGATGGGGGCTTCATCATCAATGATCAGGATGTGTTCCATAACCGTCTTGTTCCGGCGGAGATTTGCAGCTCGAAGGCAAACGGGTGTTAATTGATATTACACCACAATTCCGGAAAGGTTTCAACCCCGCGGCTGAGATGGCAAATCAAAGTGAATGCAATCGCAGCCTCCAGCGGGGTTGTTCATCCAAACCGCGTAAAGCTGGTTTTCTTCAGATTTCAGGAAAGTGGCCGAATATAGAAGCAGGCACCCGCAGGTTGGTTCAGTTGGACCCGGCCCAGGGCGATGATGGCAGTCGAAGCGATGAATGTCACTTATACCGACCCATATGATGCTACGCATGCCATCGGCATGAGCATCGGTAACGCGACCATCCTGAAGGAGCTGGCGCGCGGCAGCATGGGGATCGTCTTCATCGCGTATCAGCAATCTTTAAATCGGCGAATTGCGGTGAAAGTGCTGCCAAAGTGCATGTGTACGGATGATTCCATCCGTCTTTTTGAACAGGAAGCCGAGGCCGTTGCCGGTCTATCGCATCCGAATATCGTGCCGATATACGATATCGGAACGAATGAGCATTTCCGATATTTCACCATGCAATTGATCGATGGAACCTCCCTATCGGCGGTTCTTGATAAGATCGCGCGCAACGTTCTCCCCTCCCGCCGGATGCTGCCCCTGAAAACGACTCTCTCAGTTCTCAGACAACTCTTGGAGGCTTTGGGGTACGCGCATGGCCGGGGCGTGATTCATCTGGACATCAAGCCCGAGAACATTTTGATGTGCACGGCCGGCCTCATTCCGATCATCACCGATTTCGGGATATCCAAAATGGCCGGCCACCCCACCGACGTCGGCCCGGCGCTTCGCGGGAGTCCACTCTACATGGCTCCGGAGCAAGTCAGGCTGGCAGAAACCGATGCCCGTACGGATGTCTACGCGGCCGGCGTACTGCTTTTCAGGCTCGTGGTTGATAAGCTGCCGTTGGCTGCCTGCTCGTCTTACCAGGATCTGCTCAGGAGAAAGTTCAACGAGCAGCCAATTTTCATTAAACCGCCGTCCCAGGCCAACCCGCGTCTCCATCCGGAGATGGACGCCATCGTGGCTACGGCTACGGCGTCCGATCCGCGGCAGCGATTTCCTTCCTGCGCCCATTTCCTGGATGCGCTGCGCGGCTATGGGCGGAAATACATGGAATACGACGAACAATGATCAAATTGCATTCCATCAAAAAAGGCCATCACAAGGCCGGCAAGTCCTTCGTGCTCATGTTTAATCGCGTATCCATGTATGGTCTCGTTCATCCCTATTCGGTCCAGGCGGTGGAGGAGTTCTATCGATCCATATGCGAATTGCTCAAAACCGCTTCACCGCTGGTGTTGCTTTACAGCCGGGGGCAGTTCTTCCTCGAGGACGAACCGCTGGATTCGAGCCTGAATTACTTCAAGATGTCATCTCATTTTAACAAGGCGAAGGTGACTTCGATTGCCGTGCTTCAGGATGTCCAGAAGCGTGAGGTCGAGGGGTTTTTGAAAATATTCCTGGATACCCGCAACTTCCCGACAGCCGATCTGATGAAAAGCGCCTGCGGCTCGATGCAGATCACGCACCTTCGCATCAATCATGTCTCCTATAAGAAGGTGACGGAGGATGATCGGATCGTTCCAAAAGGGACCGTCGCAAAGTCGGAGACGCTCAGCGATGAATTGAACGCCTCCCGCCAATACCAGGAAGCGTTAGGCATGATTGCGGGGAAATTGCTCCTGGAGGAGGTCGATCAAGGTCTGTCCCTGAAAGAACTGATAAACGACCCGTTGACTTTTTCAAGAAATTTAGTCGCGCGGGGTGCGGCCGGCCGGAACAGCGAGGCGGACCTCGCTCAGGGGCCTTCCCGTTCAATTGCCGAGCGCCTCGCGTTGCTGGGGCATGAAGTCCGAAAGATGTTATCCGAAGGCTCCTCGCTCAGCCTTTCGGAGTTGGCCTCCGCTTTGGTGAAAATGAAGCACGAACTCCAGGAGGCGATTCACACCCAGAGCTCGCTGGGAATCCTGATGGATTCACCCGAGGAGGTCAGCCAGCAGGCCGAAGAGCTATCGGATACCGTCATTCTGGAGTTGCTCCGGAAGGAGTACGATAGAGGCAAGACTTCCATTGAGCGTTTGGCGTTCGTGCTGCAGCGAATCGTCCCCTCCGACAGGGAGCTGCGACGGCTGCTGCCCAAAATAAGAGATGGCCTGGTCGCAGAAGGGATGCCGCTGTCGGATTTCTTGGATTTAGTCAAGCGGTTGGGCAAGGACCGCCAGGATGTTCAACTCGCCGAATGGGTGAAGCAAGGCGCCGAGGCGATCGGGGTGGACGAAGCCGATTTGACGAACCGCTGGAAGGCCGATCCCGCTGGTTTGGCGCGGTTTTTGTATTTGGCAACCGAGATCGAGCGGCAGGCCGGCAGCGCTCAATCCTTGTGCGACATCTTGGTCGGCTACATCGAGCGGCTCGGTCCGAAAATGCTAAACGTCGGATCCAACATGGAGGGGGCCGGGGACGAGCGGCTCCGGAAATTGGCGAATTTTTTCAACACCCAGCTGGCCGAGGGCCTTCGCGGCGAAGGAATCGCCCCTCAACTCGTCGATGAGGTGGAAAACCGCTTGAAGGCGCGCTTGGACGCCAGCGTCGAAGCGATACGTGCCGAGCTGGCGTCGTACAGTGCATCCCTTAATGCCAGGGATCCGCGGCAATTGACGCTGTTACAACGCCTTGAGGAGGGACTGTCCGAGGATCAAGAGCTGAAGCAGGTATTAAAGAAGCTGCGCGCCGATAACTTCGGGCGGCGACTGGATGAAAACGATTTTCAACAAATTTTCGAACGGATCCAGCAGGCCCAGAAAAACGGGCAAAACGACGGGGGCAGGATCCATGAGGTTGCTTTCAACCAAGAAATTACTTATGCGCTGTTGGAGAAGGAAATCTCGCGTTCGGCGAGATATGGGACTGATTTAAGCGGAATCACCTTTTCTTTTTCGAAAGGGGGCCCCGCGTCTGCGGTTCCGGACGGCCCCGATGTGCCAATGGAGACGAGGGCTGCGCTTTTGTCGGAAATCCAGCGGCAGTTGCGCGGCGCTGATTGGATCGGAACAATGAGGGGCAATCTTTTCATCGCGATCCTGCCGATGACGACCGTAAAAGAGGCGCACCTCATCGCTCGGCGCTTGTTAAAACATGTCAACGCGAAGCCGGTGGCTGCATCGGGCCCGGCGCTCCCGGCTAAAATTGCCGGATCGGTGGTTCATTATGACAAGCAAGCCATGGCCAACGCGGATGCATTTGTTCACTTCGCCAGCAGCGAACACGCTGAGATGATCCTCCGGCTGCGAAATTTGCAGGAATTTATGTAGGGCTGGGCAGCCTACGTGAAGAAGCCAGATGCAAGTGCCCCGCCGCAGCGGTCGGCGGGCCGGTCATCCTTGGACTTTTAGAGGAGCTGAAAATGGCTATCTTATCATTGCGGTACAGCGGTAAAGAATTACGCAGCTTCCCCATCGGAATGGGGGATGCGTTCGTCATCGGCCGACACCCGGTCAACGACATCGTCATCGACAATTTGGCGGTATCGTTCCAGCATGCGAAAATTGAATCCATCGGAGATGAATTCCTGCTGATCGATTTAAAAAGTGAAAACGGCTCGTTCGTAAACGACCATAGGATCAAAGCGCATTGGTTGGCCGATGGAGATGAAATCCGTATCGGGAAACACACCCTGGTGTTTTCCAATCCGAAAGGCAACATCGGTTCCGATCGCTTTTCCGCATCGATCATCAAGACGATGCAGATCGACACCGAAAAGTTCAGGGCGCTGCTGAAGCAACACCAACCGCCAGCCCAGCGCGATGCAGCGCCCCAGGAGACGCTCGTCGAGACTCGAACCGATCTCAAGGGGGTATTGGTCATCCTCTCCGGAGAGAAAAGAGAACTGCTATTGGGCAATACACCGGTTCGGATCGGCAAATCGTCGAACGCTGAAATCATCGTGCGGGGGGTTGGGGTTGGATCGACGGCAGCGGTGATCAACCGATTGGCAGACAATTGGTTTCTCAGTTACGTGGGCGGACTGGCCAGGGTCAGGGTAAACGGCGAGGTGGTCAAGGCCAGCGTTCGATTGAATCGGCTGGATGTCATCCGTTTGAAACGGACCGCGATCCAATTCCTGCCTTCGACGGGCGCCTGACAGCCGGGAGTGCTCGCAGCATCGGCGCCGATTCCGCGTCTCATGGTGACCCGCTCCGTGGCACTCGGATCTCATCCTGCGGGGGACCGCAGCAGGGGATTTCTTCCGCGATACCGATATCCAACCGAGCCGGCTAATGCGAGGGTTCCTCAAAGCACTGGACCTGATAGGTCGCCACCTCTAGCCTGAATCGCTTCCACGCGTCCCGGGGCAGGCCCGCCTTGAGACAGAGGTGGTCCAGGAAGTCTTCGGCGTTCGTCAGTTGGCACCAGACCTGGGGCAGGAACGTGGCGCTGGCGTGACCCTGCCGGATGATCACCCCGTCGAGGTGGGGACGCAGTTTTTGCAGAAGGTCCTGTGCGCTGGAGAAAGGCAGCGGCTGGGGATCGGTAAGGATGCTGGCTTCGATGCTGACACGGCCGAGTTCTTCCGCGGTGAGAGGTGGGAAGCGCGGGTCTTGAAAGGCGGCATGAACAGCGTTGCGCCGGATGCTTTCGGCCAGCGGATCGGTCGGGAAGAGGTTGCCGATGCACCCTCTGAGTTTACCCGCCAAGGTGAGGGTTACGAACGTGCCTCGTCGTGCCTGGAACCGAGGGTCCGTCAGTGCGGACTGCAGGCGTTCCGCTTCGGCCGGGGGAAGCCTGCGGCCCAATTTTTCCATCAGGGTGCTTCGCGCCAGCTTTAAGAGCAGTTGGCCATTCTCGGAATCCAGGGGTTGAGATCGGTCATCCATCACGACTTAAAACCTACACGGTTGAACCGTCGGCGTCAATAACCCTGCCTGCCGGGCGTCGGAGCATTTCGTTGAGGGCTTAAATCGTAGTGGCCAGTGACAATTCGTCGTCGGGCGGCAGCATCGGGCGGGGTGTATCTTCGGTAAAGGTATACCAATCCTCACGGCACATGGTTTTCAAGACGCTGTTGAACATGAGCAGCAGCAGCTCGTGGGCGTTCAGTCGGGGCAGATTCGCGCCTTCCAGGACGCCGATCATCTGGACTTTCCGCTCCATCAGCGCCTTTAAGATCGACAGGTGGTGCAGGAAACGCTCGGAGGCCTGCAGCGCGTCCGACGCCGGTGGATCGAGCTGCATTTTGGTCTGGAGGGCCTTCAAAATCTGACAGACCCGCCGGCGGGAAGACTTTTGCAGCTGTTCGCGGCTTTCTGGGGATGAGAAATACCTCTGGCCATCGACGAGCTGACGCACCGATGCGTCGATGGATGCGAGGTCGCGCCGGAGGACGTGGATAAATAACGCTTTCGCGGTTGGGGGTAGGTCGACTTCCACCGATTGCAACGCGCTTTCGTGCGCTTTCATCTTGGCACGAAACTCCGCTGCTGCGCTGCGCCAGAACCTGCGGCTGACCTCCTCCATGATGGATTCCAACGAGGTCCGTTGGCGCATGGCGTCGGCAACTCGGTTCTTTATGTCGCCAAACAGTTTGGCCGTGCGGTCAAAGAGAATGTTTCCCGTGACGGTTTTGAAAGTCATCACCAGAACCGCATACCAGTCCTGAAAATGCAAGACCCAGGCGGAGTCATTTAGACAGACCTGAAGCGCATGGTTGGGAAACAGGTGCGAGGGGGTGGCGTAATAAGGGGTTCCTCCCAGCAGGGGCTGTTTCGTGGTGGCTCCTTCAGCGGAGCCTAAATAGACGGCCGTTTCCACATCGATGAAGCCCAGCGAATAGTCCGAGGCCGACCGCAGAAACGCGGGGTAGTTCTGTGGGTCGCCTGCCACTAGTAGGTTGTCGGGCTTCAAATCCCGCATCGCCACTTTCCTTTCGTTGAGCCAGGCGAGCAGCTCCAACAAATTGGTAACGATACCGGAAATGATTTGGCGATTCTGCTCCAGACAGAGGCGCGCCGTAAAAGCCCGAATGGCGGCGAGATAGGCATCCACGGCACCGACGTATTTCTCGAACCAGCGCTCGAAGATGGCTGCGACCTGATCTGCGATCGGGCCGGAAACAGCCGAGTCGGATGCCCCGATGTCTTTCTTTTCAAGAAAGTTCAGGAACCAGAGCTGGGTGCGGTAGGGCGTTACCGCCGCAGACTTTCCAGCGTTTTTCAGAAGCTGGCGCACTTCGGCTTCGCATTGGTGATAGAGATCCCGGATTTCAAAACCGACCGATTCGTTCTGCTCACCGTAGCGCTCTTTGAATTTCGCCGGATAGCGTATCAAATCGGCGGTGGAATTGATTTCGGAACGAATCGGATCCGCCAAATCGTGGAGGCTTTCGATGATGTGACTCAGGAAGTAATAACGGGACAAGTCCATGAAAAAAACAAACGTGCCATTGATCTTCAAATAGTCCTGATAGGCAGGTGTTTTTCGCAGCCACGCGATGTATTTTTCTTCTAGCAGATCAGGCGCTAAGCCGAGTTGAGGCGGCAGGTGATGGATCTGGCTTAAAATGACGGACACTCTGGGTGCGATGCACTCCTTCGGACGGAGCTGTTCGACAATGTGCCGCTCCTTCTTGATGCTAGCGACATAGTCTTCGAAATCAGCAATCGGCTTGGGAGGTATCTTGACTACCAAATGCTGATCAAAGATGACATAGTAGCATTTGCTTCTGCTTCCGCTGTCCTCGCCCAGGGGCCCGAGCGTCATGCGGCGCTTGATCCATTCCCCGCCGTTCTTAACCCGCAGTTCATAGATCTGATGGGTTCCTGCGGGGGGGGACGGCAGCTGGACAAAGTCCGTCGGAACCTCTGGACCGAATCCAAGCTGCTGACGATATAAACCTAAAAAAAAGCGCACCATGTCGGCGCGATTGGGCATATCCTGGCATGGCCCTTCGGGCGGAGCGGCCAGCTGAACCGGTTGCGTTTTAGTTGACCGCTTGCGGAACCAGCGCACGGTCGGCACCAACCCGATCGGCAGCGCCAGCGTGCCGATCAGCAACCAATGGACGGGATTCGACGAGTGCATCAACCCCAGGCCGCGCTTGACCAGCGGATGGATAGCGTTCAGGGGGCCGTCTGCAATTTTCGCAATCTGAGCGCCGGTCGTGCGCAACCAGATCGAGAGGCTCTGTTTTTCGATCGATTGAATATCCGCCAAGCTGATAAAGTGGATCTCCTGATCGTTTTCGTAAAACAGATCCGCCCCGGACTCCCAAACCCGGTCGACCGGGATGATACGGCCGCTTTTTAACTGGATGATGTCGCGGTTCAACTGGTCCTTGGCCAGAAGAGCCACCGCAACGCCGATGAGCGCCAGGGCGCCGAAAAGAATTTTCCATTTCCGCATGGGGCGTTCCTTGGAGATGGTAAGCGGGGTCGAGATTCCGAATATATAATCGGCCTTACTGGCCGATCCTTGAGGGCTATTTCATGGAAACTGGCTGGGCTGACGCGCTCGGGCCCACGGGGGTTTCGGAAAACGGCGTTGATCCTCAGGCCGGATCATTGACCCCTCCCATGCGATCAGTGTATGGTATCCTCAGCCACCCGCATGGCGAATTCACTGCCCGTCGCGAAACGTATGCCAACCACCTTTGCCGCGGAAAAAACCTTGGGCCGGCTGGTCAAATGGCTTCGGCTCATGGGGTTTGACACCCTGTCGGAAAGCCAATACCCAAACGGATCCTTTATGCAACGCATCGGGCCGGATCGAATTTTTCTGACCCGGACGCAGCGTTTGGCCGGGGAGCGTAGGGGCCTAAAAACGATCTTTATCCAAGCCAACGACCCTGCGGATCAAGTTGTCGAGTTGATCCGCGAAGCGGGCCTCCGGCCGGACGACATCCAATCTTTTTCGCGCTGCATCATCTGCAACGAACGAATCATTGCCGTTGCCAAGCATGCCGTGCGAAGGTCGGTGCCGGATTATGTATGGAACAACCAGGTGAATTTCAGCACCTGCCCGAAGTGCGGACGAGTGTTCTGGAGGGGAACCCATACCGAACGCGCCTTGAAAACGATCATGGAATTCTTCAACGAGCCGCCCCCCGCGTGAAGAGAACCGGCATGTGCCGTAACGGATATGAAACCCAGTTGTTGAACATTTTTAGGTGATCAAGGCGTTATGCAATTTCAACGCAAAGTCTTGGCGCTGGAATCCCGCTTGCGAAATTGCCGCAATGTCGTTACCCTCGGCGTGCGCACCAACTTCAATGAATATCCGCCCGAGGACCGGGATGAGATCCGAAAGGCAGACATCATCTACTACCCGACCACTTTCTATGCGGATTTGTTCGATTCAATCGGCAAGCGTACGTTCCCCAGCTACCATACGTACAAGTGCGTCCAGGACAAGATCAAACAGACGGCTCTGTTTGATCTGCTCGGCATTCCCCATCCGCGCACGCGCGTTTTCTACGGAAAACGTCAGAAAAAGACGATCGCCGGTCATTTCAAATTCCCTTTCATTGCCAAGATCGCCCGCGGATCAGCCCAGGGAAAGGGCGTTTTCCTGATCCGTGATCAGGAGGCCCTGGAGCAATATTGCGAATGCAATACGGTTGCCTACATCCAGGACTATCTTCCCATCGATCGCGATATGCGGATCGTCGTCATCGGCTCTCGCATCGTCCACGCGTATGGGCGCATCGCGCCGGATACCGATTTTCGATCCAATGTATCTCTGGGGGCGAGGATCTGCTTGGATTCAGTGCCTGCAACAGCGCTTAAGCTGGCGGCCCACACGGCTCGGGCGTGTGGATGGGATGATGTCGGCCTTGATGTCTGCCGGTACAACGGAGAATTTTATGTATTGGAGGCGAATATGAAATACGGCCGAGAAGGTTTCCGGAAAGCCGGGATTGACTATTGCCGTTTGATGGAGGCGATGATTGAACGTCGTGAAATCTGAACCCCCGGATTTGAGGTCGATCCGTAAGCTCCTGGACCGGAAAGAGGAGCAGAACCTGTCCCCTTATGCCACCCCCAATGCGCGTGCCGTTCGGCGTCGTGCAGAAGAGTTGCTGATCGAAGGGTATCGGCAGGCGTTTTCCGTGGATGTGGACCGGATCCTTCACTCGCACGCCTACACGCGTTACATCGACAAGACGCAGGTCTTTTACTTGATCCGCAACGATCACATCACTCACCGGGTATTGCACGTTCAACTGGTTTCCAAGATCGGCCGGTCGATCGGTCGTTTTCTGGGCCTGAATGAGGATCTCATCGAGGCGATCGCATTGGGTCATGATATCGGGCACACGCCGTTCGGCCATGACGGCGAGCGCTTCCTTTCCCAGCTTTGCCAGGAGCACGGCATCGGTTCATTTCATCACAATGTTCAAAGCGTTCACTTTTTGGATCTCGTCGAGCGCAAGGGCAAGGGCTGGAACCTGTGTCTGCAGACCCTGGACGGGATCCTGTGCCATGACGGCGAGGTTCACACTCCCGAGCTGGCGCCCCATCGGAATAAATCGTTTGCTGACCTGCAAGCGGAAATGGCGGCTAAAGTCAGCCACTCCAGTACGGAGTTGGTCCCCATGACGCTGGAGGGTTGCGTGGTGCGGATGGTTGACACCGTCGCCTATATCGGCCGAGATATCGAAGACGCCATTCGTCTGGGTCTTATCGGGCGGTCCGAATTGCCCTCCGCTAGCGTGGCGGTGCTCGGCAATACCAACGGGACCATCGTCTTCCGCCTGACGACCGACATCATACGAACCAGCTATGGCAAAGATTTTGTCGCTTTCAGCCCCGAGGTATCCGAAGCGCTCAAGCAACTGAAAGGGTTCAATCTTGAGCGGATTTATCTGAACCCCCGCATGAAGCCGCACACCGCCCTGCTCCGGGAGCTCTTCAAGCGGCTTTTTGATCGTTTTTTAGAGGAGTTGGAAACGCGGCGCATGGACTCGGTCATTTTTCAAGGTTTTTTAAACGGCATGTCCGACGACTACCTCGGGCGGCATCGACCGGCCGAGGTGGTGAGGGATTTCATTGCCGGCATGACGGATCGGTATTTTTTGGATCTCTGCCCCGAAGCCTTGCGGCCCGGATACTTGCCCAGCGGAAACGGTGAGGCTTGACTCAAACCCAGGCCTTCCCGCATCTTTGTTCGAGCCGACTCGTATCCTATGGTCGAACCGAGAACCTATCGCACTCTAGTCGCTAGCGGACGGCTGACGGCCTTTGAGGTCAGCGTGAAGGAAACCGACCTTCATGTTCAGGCGGGGAGTGATTTGAGCGCAGTGACTCGGGACAGGATTCTGGAGCAGAGGGGATACCTGGAGACTTACATTCGCCGGCATCCCGAGTTCGTCTCGACGCTGAATCCCTGGCCGCTGACCGGCCCGGCACCGAACATAGTGCACGACATGATCGCGGCCGGCAACGCCGCCGGGGTTGGCCCCATGGCGGCTGTGGCCGGAGCCTTGGCCGAGCATGTGGGGCGCGGACTTCTGGCCCATACGCAGGAGGTGATCATTGAAAACGGGGGGGACATTTTTCTGCAAACCGGCGAGGCGGTTACGGTAGCCGTTTTCGCCGGCGTTTCGCCGCTCAGCCTGCGGATCGGCATTCGCATCGGTGGACAGAACGATCCCATCGCTGCGTGCACGTCCTCGGGTACGGTGGGACACTCGCTCAGCTTCGGCCGGGCGGATGCCGTGTGCGTGGTGTCGCGATCCGGCGCGCTGGCGGACGCATCCGCCACCGCTATCGGCAACCGGATTCACTGCGAGCAAGACATCCCCGCCGGAATCGAATTTGCCAAACGAATCACCGGCGTCCTCGGTGTGCTCATCGTGGTGGCTGAAAAAATGGGGGCCTGGGGATCCCTTGAGGTGGTAATTCTCGACCGAAAAAATGGTTGAGTTTTCGGAGCAAACCGATTAAATTAAGTGATGATCCTAACCTGTTAATAATTAAGATAAAAACTTCCGAGCCCAAAAGCTGCCCGCGATCGGCGGCCGTAACGAATTGATTTTCGGGAGAAGGCACTGAGCATGAAAACCATGTGGGCACCCTGGAGGATCGAGTACATCCTCGGCGCCAAAGAAAAAGGCTGCGTATTCTGCAACGCCATTTCCGTGAATGACCAGCTTACCCTGTACAAGGGCAAGGACACTCTGGTGATCATGAATAAGTACCCATACATCAATGGGCATTTGCTGGTGGCTCCTGCGCGGCACGTATCGGCGTTGGGCGAGCTCGATCAGAATGAGATGGGGATCCTTTTGGCAACTGTCGAGCAGTCCGTCGCCATTATCAAGAAGGTTATGCGTCCAGAAGGCTTCAACATCGGGCTGAACCTCGGGAGGGTCGCCGGAGCGGGAATCGAAGAGCATCTGCATTTTCATATCGTACCCCGCTGGTCCGGTGACACCAATGCGCTGGCCGTATTTGCAGATGTGCGGGTGATCCCGCAGCACCTTCAGGAGACGTTCGAGTTGCTAAAGCCCCATTTTCAAACGATCGATCTTAACCGCACGCCGAATGCCGCGGCGACGACCTCTGGCTCCGCGGCGGCCAAGCAGCCCAATCTCCGCAAAGGGCCGGCCCGCGTGCTCCGAAGGATCTAACCGTTGTAACCGCGCGATCGAAGCACATCGGCAGGTTGCGCACCCCTGGTATTGACTTGCTTGCAGAGGGTGGATGGAGGTCTGGGGATGAAAAAAACGAAGCTGTTTTTCTGGCTACTGATCCTGGGTGGGATGGCTCTGGTCGTTTTTCAGAACGAGGGATATTTTCTGGAGACCCAGCAGGTCCTTCGCGTTCATCTCAGGGTGTTTCCGGAATACCAGTCGCCGAACCTGCCGCTGGTGGCCTTCCACCTGCTGTTTTTCGTTTTCGGGCTGATCGTGGCCTATCTTTTCAGCGCATTGGACCGCTGGCGTCGTCGCAAGGCCATATCGCGCTTGACGACGGAGACCGCTGCCCAACGCAAGGAGATGGAAACCTTGAGGGCGGAGCTGGCACGGCTGAAAGGCGAGCCTCCGGCCGACCCGCCGTCGGGTTCGGGAGAAACTTCCGTCACCTCACCGGTTGCGCCAAGCTGAGGTGTCATCCGATTAATTTATTGCTCTTCCTACTATCCCCCATTTTTAATGAACCCTTCCAAATCAACTCCCATGCTCCAGCAGTATCTGGCCATCAAGGGCGATTACCCGGATGCCATTCTCTTATACCGCATGGGGGATTTCTATGAGATGTTTTTCGAGGATGCCGAGCTCGCCTCCGGCATCCTCGAAATCACACTGACCTCCCGGAACAAGAACGATCCGTCACCGGTCCCCATGTGCGGAGTTCCGCACCGGGCCGTGACCGGCTACATCGCCCGGCTCATTGAACGCGGCTACAAGGTTGCGGTCTGCGACCAAGTGGAGGATCCTGCTGTCGCCAAGGGCTTGGTCCGGCGCGAGGTCGTGCGCGTCATCACCCCCGGCATGATCATCGACGAGGAATTTCTGGACGCGCGCACGAATAATTTTATCCTGTCGGTTTTTCAGGCCAAAGGGGTGAGCGGGCTGGCTCACCTGGACATATCCACCGGGACGTTCCGAGTGACCGAATCCTCCGAACCTGCCCAGGTTGTAGACGAAGCGCGGCGATTGGGTCCGCGTGAGATCCTGCTGCCCGAGAGTGTCCGTAGAAACCCTGGGGAATCTTGGATTCAGCGACTGCCGGCCATATTCGGCGATGCCGCCCTCAGCTATATCGAAGACCAGGCGTTCGACTATCGCCGCGGCTACGAACGGCTGACCGAACAGCTGGGCACCCTGACGCTGGAGGGATTCGGCTGCGAGTCCTTCACCGCCGGGGTGAGTGCCGCCGGGGCGCTGGTTTTTTATGTCGGCGAGACTCAGAAACAGAAAACCGCGCATCTGAGCCAGCTGGAAGCCTACTGGCTGGAAAGCTGCCTGATGGTGGACGAAGTCAGCCGCCAAAACCTGGAGTTGATTCGGAACATTCGCACCGGCACCCGCCGTGGAACCCTGCTGAGCGTACTCGATCACACCCGCACGGCCATGGGGGCACGGCTTCTGGCCGACTGGCTGCGGCGCCCGCTGCGCGAGGCCCGCGAAATCGAAATGCGCCTGACGGCGGTCGCCGAGGGCAAGGAGCGCGAAGGGCTGCGTCGCGAAATGAGGGAGTGCCTGAAAGACGTCCAAGACCTGGAACGCCTCGGAAGCAAGGCGGTGATGGGGCAGGCACACGCGCGTGATCTGGTGGCATTAAAAAGTTCGCTGCAGGTGCTGCCGGCGCTCTGGGCGGCGCTCACCGCTTTTAGCTCCGAATGCTATCGGCCGACCGAACCGGCCGACGATCTGACCGATCTGGCGGAGCTGATACAACGCGCCATTCGTGAGGACGCACCGCTCGCTGTCCACGAAGGCGGTCTGATCAAAACCGGTTTCAACTCGGAACTCGATGAACTGGTTCGCATCAGCTCGGATGCCAAAGGCCATCTGGCTCATTTGGAGCTGCGTGAGAAGGAGCGCACCGGAATCACGGCCCTCAAGGTAAGTTTCAACAAGGTGTTCGGCTACTACATCGAAGTGCCGAAGACCCGGATCCATGCGGTACCACCGCACTATGTCCGCAAACAGACGCTCGTGAATGCCGAACGTTTCATCACCGAGGAGCTCAAACAATTCGAAACGAAGGTCATGGGCGCTGAGGAACAGCGGTCCGTTCTGGAACACCGGCTGTTGCTGGAGATCCGGGACGAGGTCGTGCGGCACCATCCCAAGATTCAGTCGGTCGCCCGTTTTCTGGCCCGGCTGGATTGCCTGCTGAACTTGGCGGAGGTGGCCGCTCAGAGCGGCTACTGCCGGCCTCAGATCCTGGCGGACGGCGCCATCCGAATCGAAGACGGCCGGCACCCGGTGGTCGAAAAAATGATCACCGCCGAGCGCTTTGTGCCCAATACCATCGAGATGGACGATGATGCCCATCAAGTCCTGATCATCACGGGGCCCAACATGGCCGGCAAATCAACGGTCCTGCGCCAGGTGGCGCTGTCGGTCATCATGGCGCAGATGGGCGGCTTCGTTCCAGCGCGCCAGGCCGGCATCGGCCTCGTCGACCGGATCTTCACGCGCGTGGGCGCATTGGACAATCTGTCCCAGGGACAGAGCACCTTCATGGTGGAGATGCAGGAGACCGCCAACATCCTGCACAACGCAACCGAGCGCAGCTTGGTCATCATGGATGAGATCGGCCGCGGGACCAGCACGTTCGACGGACTGAGTATCGCCTGGGCGGTGGCCGAATACTTGCATGACTTGCGCCACAAGGGCGTCAAGACTCTTTTCGCCACCCACTATCATGAACTCACGGAGTTGGCCGACCACATGCCGCGCGTCACCAATCTCAACATTGCGGTTAGGGAATGGAACGACGAGATTATCTTCCTGCGCAAGCTGATCCCCGGCGGTACCAATCGCAGCTATGGGATCCAGGTTGCACGGCTGGCCGGCATCCCGGCCGAAGTGGTCGCCCGGGCCAAGAAAATCCTCTGGGGCATTGAAAACGGTGAACACGGATTCGCATGGCCGGATCTTTCTGCACGGTCTGCGCGATCGGCGCCGACGCAACTCGACCTGTTTCGGCCGGCGGAAAGCAAGGTGCTCGAAAAGCTGCGTGAACTGGATATCTCCCGGATGTCGCCGCTCGAGGCCTTGAACCAGCTCAACCGCTTGCAGGAAATCGCTCTGCAGGAGGGCGGCGCCAAGCCGCCGACTGAAAAAAAATAGGTGAATGCCTATGGAAAACTATAAGTTTTTGCGCTAAACTGTCAAAATAATTCGACGGTTCATCAATACGGTTCATAATGCTTAGATCGCTTTTCTCCGTTACAGTTTGTCTCTGCCTTTTTATTGCACTCTGCGGAGCCGGCCGCGCCGCCGGCGTTGCAATCAGCGACGCGTTTTTCGAGGCCGAAGCCTGCGCCCGCGAACTGCGCAAGAGCCCCCAAAAAATCAAGTTCCGATCGAACTGGAGCCAGTGCATCGACAAGTTCCAGGCCGTCTACCGTCAGGACCCCAAGGGCCCGTGGGCGCCCGCCAGTTTATTCCACTGCGGCTTGCTTTATAAGGAGCTGTCCAGGAGTTCCCGAAACGACGCCGATACAAAAGCCGCTACGGAGCTTTTTGAGCAGCTCCAGAAAAAATTTCCGGACAGCGGGTACCGCGACCGGGCCGCCGCCGAGCTTCAGAAACTGAACGCAGCACCGGGGCCGTCCAAGGAAGCGCCGCCCGATCGGGAGATTTCACGCGGAACACCGGTCGCCTCCGGCAAACAACAACAGAAAAAATCCGCTGAAGCGAAAAACACCCCCCCGGCGGCTGGCGCACCCGCCGCTGGTAGTCAATTTCTTAAAGCGGATGCATGTTTTCAAAAACTTCGCGGCAGCCAGCCCACCGAGAACACCCGGCGTGAATGGATGCTTTGCATCGGCCGCTTTCGCAACGTCTACTCGCAGGACCCGACCGGTCCAGCGGCCGCTCAGGCGCTCTATCTGGAGGGTGTCCTCTATCAGGATCTGCATAAGCGCCTGAAGTTCAATTCAGACCTGAGGGCCGCCCGTGAGAACTTTGAGAAAGTCGCCAAGGAATTCCCAGAAAGTCCGTTCGCGGTCAAGGCTTCCCAAGAGCTGAAGGCCATGCGGCCGGCGCGGAGCCGGCCGGAAACGATGGCGCGCCGACCCGTTCCTCCTCCGGTGCCTTCCTTTCCGCCGGAACCAGCCGCGCCGGCTCCGACGGAGGCTGTTGTAGAACCCGTAAAGCCGGCTGAGGGCGAAGAGGGGCTTGCCGTCGTGCAGGACCTGCGGCACTGGTCCAACCCGAACTACACCCGCGTCGTGGTTTACGTCGACCGCGAAACCGACTTCACGCACCGCCTGCTGAAAAAAGACCCGACCATCGAAAAGCCGCCTCGCCTATATGTGGACCTGAGCAACAGCACCTTGGGCGGCGGCAAACAGAAGACCATCCCGATCAACGACGATCTGCTCAGCGATGCACGCGCCGCGCGCTACACTTTGGACTCGGTACGGGTGGTGGTGGACATCAAGTCCTTCGATACATACAAGGTTTTTTCGCTGCGCGACCCGTTCCGCATCGTCATCGATGTTTGGGGACGCAACGGCGCGGGGGCGGTCGCCTCGGACCCGGACGAGCAATCGGCGCCCCCGCCGCCCGGTGCAATGGTCGAGCGCAGCCAGAAGGTCCCGCGCGGGGCCCTGGCCCGGCAGCTGGCCTTGGGCGTTCGGCGCATCGTCGTCGATCCCGGTCACGGCGGCAAAGATTTCGGCGCCCCCGGATTCATCCCGGGGATTCATGAAAAAGACGTGGTGCTGGCCATTGCCAAGCGTGTGGCCCGCAAGATCCGCGAGGAGACGAACCTGGAGGCCATCCTCACCCGCTCCGACGACCGTTACCTGACGCTGGAGGAGCGTACGGCTTTTGCCAATACCCGCGGCGCCGACCTTTTCGTGTCCATCCACACCAACGCTTCGCGCGACCCGCGTGCGTACGGGACCGAGACCTATTTCCTGAACCTCGCCACCGACGACGAGTCCATTCGCGTAGCGGCCATGGAGAATGCCACTTCGACGAAGAACATCAGTGACTTGCATTCCATCCTCAACGACCTGCTCAAGAACGCCAAGATCAACGAATCCAGCCGGCTGGCCGCGATCGTGCAGTCTTCGCTGGTAAAAAACCTGAATAGCCGGGGCTACGACCGCGTCAAGGACAAGGGGGTGAAACAAGCGCCCTTTTATGTGTTGCTGGGGGCGCGCATGCCCTCGATCCTGGTTGAGACCGCGTTCATCAGCAACCGCGAAGAATGCCGTCAGCTCACCACCGCGAGCTATCAGGAGCACTTGGCTGAATCGATTGTTCAGGGACTGCGCGGTTACATCAAAGAAATAAACCCGACGGCCTTCAACGAGCCCGTGCCGGGATCATCGGGCTAAATCCGTCATCCGCATCCATTGCTTCCGGGAAGGAGAACCATGGCCTACGCAAACATTCTATTCCAGGTGGATCAGGGGATTGCAACGATCACCTTCAACCGGCCCAAGGCGCTGAATGCCTTGAACCAGGCCCTGCTGGCGGAACTGTCCCAGGCGCTGGACGACATCGCCGCGGACGAAGGCGTTCGGGTGCTGATCCTGACCGGCGCCGGGGAGAAAGCATTTGTGGCCGGAGCGGACATCAGGGAGTTGGCAACCTTTACGGCGTTGCAGGCCAAGATCTTTTCGCGCGCCGGGCATGCCGTCATTGCCAAGCTGCAGGAACTGCCGATCGCCGTGATCGCCGCCGTGAACGGCTTCGCGCTCGGAGGCGGCAGCGAAATCGCGCTGGCCTGCGATTTCATCTACGCCGCCGAGAATGCCAGGTTCGGGCTGCCGGAGATCAATCTCGGACTCATCCCGGGATTCGGGGGGACCCAGCGGTTGCCGCGGCTAGTCGGCGCCAATCAGGCCAAGGAGCTCATTCTCACGGGCAAAATGATCGGCGCGCCCGAGGCGGCGCAAATCGGCCTGGTCAACCGAGTCGTTCCCTCCGTCGCCCTGATGGAAGAGGTGCTCAAGATCGCCCGCGACATCGCCGCCAAGGGCCGGGTTGCGCTGCGGGCGGTCAAACAGGCGATCAACCACGGTTTGAACACGGACCTGGCCACCGGCTGCAGCATTGAAACCGATGCGTTTGCCCTGACCTTGGCCAGTGCTGATGCCAAAGAGGGGACCGCGGCGTTTCTGGAAAAGCGCCAGGCGGTATTCACCGGGAAACTGCAGGGGTAGGGGAAGGGTTCGGGATGCAGGGTTCAGGAAAAAAGCTGCCCGTGCCTTGCCGGACCTGAACCCCGGATCCTGATCCCTTTTTCTGAAGGCTTGTCGATATGGATGAGAACACGAAAGCCATGCTCCAAATCGTCTGGGGGCTGCTTTTGGTGATGGCCGGCGTCGGGCTGATTTTCCGCATCCCCCAGCTCATCCCCCAGATCAGGCAGATGCAGTCTCTCGACGCCGCGCTGCCGTTCATCTACTTTTGTTTTTACTTCATGGTCGTGATCCTGATCGGCGGCGGCGCCCGCAAGCTCTATGTCCACGGGCGGGCGCTGAGGTCGAAAAACCCACCGGGAAAGTAAGCCTCGCTGCCTACCTCCTCCGCAGGGGTCCGTCGGATGATCGTCCTTCTCGGCGCGGCCCTTCGTCCAACGCCTGCATGAATCGGCGCAGTTGCGCTTCATAGCGGCTGCGGTCGCCGCTCGCCAGGGCCAGCGCCCGCCTGCCTGCCTGTACCGCCAGCGCGTAGTTTTCGTTGACGAAGTAGCTCTCCGCCAACGTGTCCAGGATGAAGGCGGACTCTTCCAACTGAGCCGCCCGCTGGGCCAGCTCCAGCGCGCGGGACGGGTCGCGCAGGCGCTCGTCGGGGCAGGTGGCCAGCAGCCAGGCCAGATTGTTGAGCACCTGGGGCTGATCCGGCCGCAGGGTCAGAGATTTTTCATAGGCCTGTTTGACTTCAACGAAGTCCTGGCGCCGGTAGTGCAGGTCGCCGAGCAGGCCATACAGGCTGGGGTTTTCCGGGGCACGTTCGATCTCGCGCTGAATGATGGCGGCAATAAGATGATCCCCCAGTTTGGCGCCCATGGACCCCATGTTGAGTTGATAGCCGAATCCCGCCAGCAAAGCCAGCGCGACCAGATAAAGACCGATCGCGCGACGGACGCGGGCATCGTGGCGGCGGATCCAGTTGCGGTCCTGTTCGCACTTTCTGAGGAAGTCGACCCGTTCGCGGATGCTGAAGTGGTGCCAGTTGGGTCGGTCGGCCGGCTGGCCGCTGGTCAGGGAGATCTTGTGAAAGGTCGAAATCAGGGCGGCGGCGCTGTCGAACAGCGTGAAGACGTAGCCGTCCGCCTGGCGCTCGAAGTTGCGCATAAAAAACCCGAACACATAGCGGAAATACACCAGGAACACACAGATGATCATCGCGCTGAAGACGATGGAGGTCACCATCCCGGGGTTGGCTCCCGAACGATGCACGAGCCTCCAGGCGGGTTCGGCGAAAATCATCGCGTACACGGTGACGTCGAAGGTGACATAGGAAAGGACGAGGTAGCCTGTAAAGAACATCAGGTAGAACAGCAGATGTTTTCTCTTGATATGACCGATCTCGTGGCCGATTACGGCGTCGATCTCCGCCGGCGCGAGCAGGCTGAGCAGGGAGGGGGTGACCAGGATGTAGCGAAAGTGCCGGACCAGGCCCATCACGCCGGCGGTGATCATTTTTCCACCGAACAGCGGCCAATATAAAATGTCACGGTAGGCCATACCGGCCCTTTGGCACAGCTGCTCGATCCGTTCGCGCTGCCGGCCGGGGGCCATCGGCCGGCAGCGCCAGAAGGTCTTGATCATGAGCGGGCCGGCCACGGCCACGACGGCTAAAAAGGCGCAAAAATAGGCGGTCTGGCCTTCGGTGGTGTCCAGAAACGCCTGGATACCCGGAAGCGGCAGCGCTTGGATCAGATCGGCGACCCCCGAAAGCAGCAGCCAGGGCAGCAGAATGGGGGCCGAAAAGGAGATGTTGGAGCCGATGTAGTCCCAGCGCGTGAAATGCGGGTGGTAAAGTTGGCGGTAGGCGTCGTAGGCGCAGCCCCAGACCACGCTGAGATACCCCATGAAGAGCAGCAGGAAGGCGAACGCCTGCAGGGTCGGCCATCGATCGAGCAACGGCAGGGTGTTCACCCAAGAGGGCAGGTTCAGCGCGTAGATGTCCAGCGCGAAGATCACCACGGCCAGAATCGAGCTGCGCAGTTGCGTCGCATGGAACAGCTGATCCAGACGCGCAGAGTCCGCCCGCCCCACCCGGCGTTCGATGCGGCGGAACATGAAGCGCGTGAGCGCCGCGAAAGCCAGCGAGAGGCCTCCGAACAAAAAAAGGCTTTCCAGGCCACTGAAGGTGGGGTCTTCGGACGGCTGATAGGTCAGGTAGATGAGCAGGACCAGGATGAAATAGATAAAATTCCCGTACATGGCGTCCTATCAAAGATTCCGCAAGCCGGTTATTCGCGGAAAAAACGCTCCTTTTCGCTGTAAATGCACCCGCAGTACTTCTGGCGGTAGAGGCCGATGCGCCGGGATTCTTCGACGCCTTGTTTCCAGCCGACCCGGAAGTCGCGGTAGTAAAAGGGAACGCCCAGCGCACGCCCGACGGACTCGCCGATCTCCCGCAGCACGTCGTGCTTCTGATAGCGGCTGTAGAGCAGCGTGGTCGAGTAGGCGTCGAAGCCGCTCTGTCGCGCCTGTGCGGCGGTGGCCTGCAGCCGCAGCCGGTAGCAGATGAGGCAGCGTTCCTCCTCGTGATAGACCACGCTGCGGATGAAACCCTCCAGGTCGTAGCCCGGCTGCCAGATCATTTCTAGACCGATCTGACGGGCGTAGTCCTGCAGGGTATCCTGGCGGCGCCGGCATTCGGAGTAGGGATGGATGTTATGGCGGTAGAAGAAGCCGGTGACCGCCGCGCCCGCCGCCCGCAGTTCGGCCACCGGCACGATTGAACAGGGGCCGCAGCAGATGTGCAGCAGGAGCTTCATGATCGCTCTCCGAAAATCGCCGTACCGATGCGCAGCAGGGTGGCGCCCTCGGCGACGGCGGCCTCGAAATCGCCGGTCATGCCCATGGACAACTCCTGCATGGCGATGTTTTCGATCCGCTCCGCGTCGATGCGGTCGCGCAGCCGGCGCAGGGCGGCGAAGAACGGTCGGACCTTCTCCGGCGCGTTGAAATAGGGCGGCAGGGTCATGAGCCCCTTGACCGCGATGTTTTCGAGCGCGGCCGCACGGCGGATGAGCGGCAGGGCCTCATCGGGCGCCGCCCCCGATTTGGAGTCCTCCGCAGCGAGATTCACCTGGATGAGGACGGCCTGGAGCTTGTCTATCTTCCGGGCGCAGCGGTCGATTTCGAACGCCAGGCGATAGGAGTCCACGGTGTGGATGAGATCGAACATCCGGACGGCATATTTGGCCTTGTTGGTCTGGAGATGGCCGATGAAGTGCCATTTCACCGGGATTCCCTGAAGGACCCCGTATTTGTCGCGCGCTTCCTGAATGTAGTTCTCGCCGATGTGCGACACACCGGCTGCGACCGCCTCCCGGATCGCTGAGGGCGGGAATGTCTTGCTGGCCGCTACGATGCGGATCTCGGCGGCGGACCGGCCGACGGCGGCCGCCGCAGTCCGGATTCGGCCCAAAATGGCGGTCAGTCGGGCTGCGATGGTGTTCATGGATCGGCCGCTGCGCGCTGGCCTTGAGGGCGGCCGGCTGTGGGGTGCGGTTGGTCGAAGCCGATCACCTGCTCGCGGATCAGGAATTCGACGACTTCACACACCGGCAGGCCGACCACATTGGTGTAGGAGCCGTTGATGCGTTTCACCAGAAACGTGCCGATGCCCTGGATGGCGTAGGCGCCGGCTTTGTCGAAAGGCTCGCCGGTCTGGATGTACCAATCGATTTCGTCCTCCGTCAGGGTTTTGAAGAGAACCTCCGTGGACACGGTGTCCGCAAACACGCGCTCGTCGGCCAGTCGACAGAGGCAGTAACCGGTGAGAACCTGGTGCCAGCGGCCGCTTAGGCTGCGAAGCATGTCCCGAGCCTGGGCGGTCGAAACCGGCTTGCCCAGGATTCGGCCTCCGGCCACCACCACTGTATCCGCCCCGATCACCCAGCTCTCGGGGTTTGTACGGCCGATGTCCCTGGCCTTGGCCATGGCGAGTTCGCGTACATAGTCATGCGGGATGGATGTCGTAACCACGGCTTCGTCCAATCGGCTGGGAATGACGACAAACCGCAGGCCGGCCCGCTCGAGCAGGTAGCGCCGCCGCGGGGACTGCGAGGCCAGGATGATTTTAGGTTTGAGTTCAGGTACTTTCATGGATTTTGTTTAGCAAATGGCGGCGCGTTTGACAAGGCCGGGGCCGAGTCGTAGGAATAACCGCCGGGCTTAGAGGAGACGGGCTGAACGAGACGGAGGCGCATGCGGGAATTTTGGATCATCGGCGGCGGACGGTTCGGGCTGCGAACGGCCGAAACGATCGGCGCTGCAGGTCCGGGGGCCGACATCCTCATCGTGGAGAAGGACCCCCGCCGCTGCCGGGAACTTGAGAATCGGGGCTTCCGGGTGGTTGAAGCCGATGGCATCGACTTTCTAAAACGCCGCCTGGCGAGATCCGCTCAGGGGCAATGGATCGTGGCGGCCGCCCCGATCCATGTGGCCTACGAGTGGGTGCGGGCCAGCCTGTCCGGGCGCACCCGCATCGAGCCCGTCGCCATGCCGGCTGAAGTGACCGGTCTGCTTCCCAATGCCATGCGCGGAGGCGAGGGGCAGTGGTATGCCAGCAACGCCGATTTCATCTGCCCGCCCGACTGCTCCGAGTCGGGCCGAACCTGCTCCTTCACCGGCCGAGAGCGTCCGCGAAGCATGCATGCCTTCATCCGGCGCCTGCACGCCCCGGGCGTCAAGATTCTGGTTGTTCGAAGCTTTCAGCTGGCGGCGGGTGTTGGCGGTCTGCGGCCGCGGGACCTGCTGGGGGCGCTTCAACAAATCCAATCCGGCAAATCCCCTTGCTTGCTGGCCACCGCCTGCAAGTGCCATGCGGTATTAAATTCATTTAAAATAATATCCAATAGTTAAATTAAGGATACCATCGTCGAACGTGCCTTCACTCCGGCATTCGGGCTGCCTTGTGGGCTGCAGGCGGCAGGCTGCATGCCGCGTGGTTTCAAATTTGCATTAACGTGTGCCGACTCGGAAATTAAGGTAAAAGGACCGTTTCTGAATTGGCTGATTGCCCCTTCAACATTCTGGCTGTAGATGACGAGCCGATCCTGCTTGATATATACCGGGGCATTCTGGAGTCCACGCATCTGAGACTGCTGCCAGACCTCGATCCATCGTCGGCGCAGGACCGGCCGGCCCCCCGTTTCCGGGTGAGTTGCTGCACCCAGGCGGAGGCAGCGCTCGAAGCGGTGGAGCGGTCGTTTGAAACGGGAGCTCCGTTTTCAGCCATATTCATGGATATGAACATGCCGCCGGGGCCATCCGGCATCTGGGCGGCCGAGAAAATCTTGAAGATCGACCCGGCCGCCAACATCGTGCTGGTCACCGGCTATATCGGCAGCGATTCCGGCAGCCTGCCGCGGCATTTGAACTTCTGCGACCGGCTGCTCTATCTGCAAAAACCGTTTCACCCGCAGGAAATCGTCCAGTGTGCTTCGGCCTTGAGCGCCAAGTGGCGGGCCGAGCAGCAGCTGCGATTCCTGAACCTCGATCTCGAAAACATGGTTCACCAGCGCACCCAGGCGCTGCAGCGCACCAATGAACAGCTGCGCCGCGAAGTCAACCATCGCCGGAACGTCCAGCATGAACTCCAGCAGAGCCTGGACCACCTTAAAAAAATCATCGGCGGCACTGTGATGGCGATCGCCATGACGGTCGAGAAGCGGGACCCTTACACCTCCGGCCACCAGCAGCGGGTGTCCGAACTGGCGCGGGCGATCGGCACGGAAATGGGGCTTGCGCCGGATCAGCTCGAGGGGCTCGCCATCGCCTCCGCCATTCATGACATCGGCAAGATCTCGCTGCCGGCAGAGATCTTGACCAAGCCCTCGCAGCTGAGCAGCCTCGAAATGGGTTTGATCCAGGCCCACTCTCAAGCCGGCTTTGACATTCTTAAAAGCGTTGATTTTCCCTGGCCGGTCGCTCAGATCGTTCTGCAACACCACGAGCGTTTGAACGGAACCGGATACCCGCAGGGGCTGTCCGGCGAGCGCATCCTGAAGGAAGCCCGGATCGTCGGCGTGGCCGATGTGGTGGAGACCATGTCCTCGCATCGGCCCTATCGCCCATCCATGGGCCTGGACAAGGCCCTCGAAGAAATCTCCGCCAAGAAAGGTATTCTCTACGACCCCGATGCGGTCGACGCCTGCCTCATGCTGATCGAAAAGAAGCGCTTCGAATTCGCCAGTCCGGTTTTCGCTTGAAACTGAAATCGATATTCTATATTAGAATTCAAAAGACACGAGCATTTGGGCTTCAGACTTATTCCGCGAGCTTTTTCTGCCTGGGTGGCGGAACTGGTAGACGCAAGGGACTTAAAATCCCTTGGGACTATGTCCCGTGCCGGTTCGATTCCGGCCCTAGGCACCATAATTTCAGGAGGTTAGCCATTCTGGCTTTCCTCCTTTTTTTCTGGAAAAGGGCAAATTGTGCCTAAATTGTGCCCATGGAGAGAATCCAGGTAGGCGGCTTGCTGGGCGGCGGCCAATTTAAGGTCGTGCTCGCTGACGATGTTGTAGCGGTCGAAGACTGACCTCGTCTTGTGACCTGAGATCATCATCGCAACACGTTCAGGTATCCCCGCTCTGACCATATTTCTGATGGCCGTTCTTCTGAGATCGTGGAAGAGCCTTCTCCCGATTTCAGCCTTGGTGCAGGCTGAATCCCATGCTCCCCTATGATCCTTGATTGGGCTTTTGCCATCCCTCCCAGGGAAGACCAGCGGGCACAGCTTCCCCTTCCGTTTCCGGCTCTCCCATTGCGCGTTGATTACCTGCTGCAACTCAACATCCATGAAAACGGTTCGTCCATCTTGGTTCTTGGTTTCGCCTGGCTCCAACCGAACAAGGCCAGCTTTGCGGTCAACGCGCTCCCATGTAAGGCTGGTGATTTCGGAAAAGCGCCAGCCGGTCTTGTAGCCGAATGTGACGAACCCCTTCATGTAGGCGGGCAAGGCATCTCGTAAACCAAGAAAATCCGAATGCTCGAAGAATCCCTTTCGGACGTTGTTCTCGCGTAGCATCGGGATGTACGGGATACGGTCCACTTTCGGAGGAGTCTGACGATTGCCGAGGCGGAGCATGCGTTTGAGTGCGGACAAGTCACGGTTGATAGTGGCATTGGCTGCCTCTTCGGTTAGCCGCAACTCTACATATTCGGTTATCCGGCTGGTTACGATCTGCGTCGCTTTGTAGCCTCCAAAAAATCTCCTGAGGTGGTTCACACTCCTTTCTGCTCGTTCGAGCGACCTTTTCTGGTTGATCCGGTAATCCCGCAGGAAGTCCTCGGCCAGTTCCTCAAAGGTAACCTTTTCGAAGACGATGCCCCCAGGGAGCTTCCCCTGTGCGATCTCGCCCTCACGGTGTTCCAGGAGCTTCTGGGCAACCATCTTCTTGCTGGTCCCCGTGCTCTCCCGGTAGGGCTTCCCGTTGCGGTAATACTTGATCCACCAGGTTTCGCCTCTCAGGTACATCGTTCCCATATGACCTCCCATCCTGTAACTTGACGGGCACAAGATGGAGCGATGGGGCCTTGGCGGTTCTCAGGCAGAGTGAACCAGGAAGGCTCCACCGCTGTTTATTGTTATCCCAGTAAGTCCATTTCGGCAAGAAGATCTGGTTGTGGTAAGGTCTTACTCACTGACCGGAGTTCTGAGTATATCCCAAGAGAAATGATTCGACCGTTATCGGAAACCAGCTTTAGGCTCTTTCCCAAACAGGCTATGCAGCGATAGGCATGCAATAGGGACCGAAGGGTTTCTGATGTATCAGAATCGGTTCCAATGATCGGCGGTTTCGTGTCCCTCATTTCCTGGAGTAAAATAGGACTCTCACAGTAAGGGCATGACATGCTTGTCGGGTCATCCAAGGGAGTCCGTATCTCCACCCCGTCCTGATCGATCGTCACGGTACCGTTTTTCACAAAATGTGAGTTGAAAAAAGCATGACTGAATTTTGC